>NZ_JBNPJZ010000007.1:0-15869 GCF_050312695.1 Bacillus sp. AF62
TCTAGCATCTAAAAATAAAAATTGACGTTTCACGTTGTTTGTTTCGTTCAGTTTTCAAAGAACTACTTGGTCGCTCACTTGCGACTTCCTTATGTTAACATTTCTATTTTGTAATGTCAACTAAGTTTTTCATTTCGATTGCCGCTTTCGACGTTGTTGTCATCAGCGACTCGTATAATACTACACCTCTAGACTCTAATCGTCAATATGTTTTTCTAAAAAAATATAAAAAGACTTATTTCTTTTTAAAATAAGCCTTTTTATCATGTAGCACGCTATCGTTTATTATTTTTCTATAATAGGTAAAGAGACGATAAATCGAATAATACCCTCCTCATATTCAGCTCGAATACTACCACCTTGTAACTCAACAATACTTTTCGCAATCGCAAGCCCGAGTCCAGAACCTTCTGTTACTCTACTTCGAGATTGATCCTTCTTATAGAAACGTTCAAACAAATTCGCTAACTCTTCTCTCGTAAACTCTTCACTATGATTCGCAATTACAATTTGTATATCCCTGCGCTGCCTTTGAAGAGAAACTTTTATCTCCCCATCATCTTTACTATACTTAATCGCATTCATTAGTAAATTATCAAATACACGAACCATCTTTTCCGAATCAATCGATGCATAAGCACGTTCCTCAGGAAACTTCTTAACAAACGTAAGTCCATGCTCTTCCGCCTGCGGTACTAATTCTTCTATTAATTGCTCGAGTAACTCATTCATACAAACTTCTTGTTTTTCTAATACAACTTGTTCATTTGTTAACTTCGTATACTCAAATAAATCTTCTATTAAATTCTTTAGCTGCTCCGACTTTGCAAAAGCAATTCTCGTATACTCATCATGTTGTTCTTGATTTTCATATTTAGAATCTCTAAGTAATCGCAAGTAACCCATAATAGAAGTCAGCGGTGTACGTAAATCATGAGATACATTCGTAATAAGCTCATTTTTCTGCTTTTCTAATTTACGCTCTTTTTCTATATTATTCATAAGCTCTTCCGCCATATTATTAATATTCTCAGTTAAAGACGCAATCTCATCTTCACCTTTCTTCTCAATACGGTACGCTAAGTTTCCTTTTTCTATTTCCTTTACACCTTCTGCCATTGCTTCAATCTGCTTCATCTTTCTCTTTGTTATATAGAAGAAAGAGAAAATGAATACGAGTACACCTATGAAAAACGGAAACGGTCCTTCTTGCGTATCGTACATTACTACACCATCCGGAATTCCACTAACAAACATATATAAATTCTTATCTTCTATTGTAATAGGTGAAAAAGCTATAAATTCTTTTCTCGTATTTTCAAATATATCTTGACCATTTGAATAGTTGATCGCAAATGATGCTGCATTACGAATCGTATTATGCAAATCGATTTGCTCTTCTTGCGCCTGCTTCGTTTTATATAAAACTTTACCACTCTCATCAGTAACCAATATTTTTAAAGCTCTATTTCCTCGCTCTAAATTTTGATTCTCCATTTCGATCATATTGGATATAGCTTCTAATTTATTTTCATGAACCGAACTATTCGCTGCTCTTTGGGCTTGGTAATTAATTTGTTCCATACCAGCCCGATAATCGATAGTCGCTTGGCGATTCGCATTCTCAAAAAATGGCGCAGCTGCCTTTGCTGACAAAACTCCTAATAACGCACAAGCAGCAAAAGTAGTAATCAATTGAATTCTTATACTCTTCCGTACGCTCTTTACTAATTTCTCAATTAATTCTCTTGTTTTCCTTACATAAGTAAACGGATTAAATATCTTTTTCAATCTTATACCCCACTCCCCATACTGTTTTTATATATCTAGGCTTCCTTGGATTCTCCTCAATCTTTTCACGTACTTTTCGAATATGCACCATTACAGTATTATCAGACTGGAAAGATCGTTCGTTCCACACCTTTTCATAAATTTGCTCCGCACTAAACACCATACCTGGATTTCTAGCTAGCAATTCTAAAATTGAAAATTCCCTCGGGGTTAGTTTCACTTCTTCTCCCTCTACAATAACTTTATGGGTCGAGATATTTATTTTCATCTCTCCAATTTCTAGCTCGTCCTCATTTTGAATAGCAAAACCATTCATTTTCATATAACGGCGTAACTGAGATTTAATTCGTGCAATTAACTCTAATGGATTAAAGGGCTTCGTTACGTAATCATCTGCTCCTGTTGTTAATCCTAAAATCTTATCCATATCTTGCGTTTTCGCAGAAAGCATAATAATAGGCATCTCTTTCGATTCTCTTACTTTCATACACATATGAATACCATCTACTTTCGGCATCATAATATCTAATACGACTAGATGCACTTCATTTTCTTCCAGTAAACGTAGCCCTTCTTCTCCGTCCCCTGCTTGTAATACTTTATATCCTTCATTCTTTAAATAGATTGTAATTAAATTCCGAATTTCTTTTTCATCATCTACGACAAGTATTGTTTCGTGTGCCACAATATCTCCCCCATTACTTTTTAATCCCTAACTTCTATTATAGGAAAACTTCTGAAGAAAAACGCTCGGAAATCCTTAAGTTTTTCTGAAGACGCAAAAAAAGGTCTAGACCCCCCTTAAGTCTAGACCTTTTAAAAAACCCCTTTTATTTACGAACGTAGATGAAATATAGTACGAATAAAACTCCCATAACATACATAATCGGATGAACCTCTTTACGACGACCACTCACAACCATTGTAATTGGATAGAAGATAAATCCAATCGCAATCCCAGTTGCGATACTATACGTAAGTGGCATAGAGATAATTGTAAAGAATGCTGGCACTGCAATCTCGAATTTCTTCCAATCAATTTCCCCTAAAGAAGAAACCATCAAGATTCCTACAATAATTAAAGCTGGTGCCGTTACAGCTGGCGTTACAACACTTAGTAATGGCGAGAAGAATAGTGCCAGTAAGAAGAATCCTGCTGTTACAACTGCTGTAAATCCAGAACGTCCTCCCGCTGCTACCCCTGCAGACGATTCAATGTAAGACGTTGTTGTTGATGTACCCAAGATCGCACCAATTACAGTCGCAATCGCATCTGCAAATAATGCTTTTCCTGCACGTGGTAATTTATTGTTCTTCATTAATCCAGCTTGATTCGCAACCGCTACAAGCGTACCTGCTGTATCAAAGAAATCGATAAAGAAGAACGTTATAATAACAATCCCCATTTGAACTGTAAAAATATCTCCGAAGTGCGTTAACGCCACGCCGAACGTTGGTTCTAGACTCGGTATTGCTCCCACTACAGCTTTCGGAGTATCAATTAATCCTGTTGCCACTCCTAAGATCGCTGTAAGAATCATACCGTAAAATACAGCACCATTCACTTTCTTAATCATGAAGATGATTGTCGTAACAACCCCGAAGATTGCTAGTAACGTTGTGCCCTTTGTTAAGTCCCCCAACCCAACAAGAACAGCATCATTTTTCACGATAATTCCAGCATTTTGGAATCCAAGGAATGCAATGAACAATCCGATACCTGCTGCTACTGCAAACTTTAACTCCGATGGAATTGCATTAATGATTTTTTCACGAATACCTGAAGCAGTAAGAATAATAAAGATAATACCTGACATTAATGTTCCGGCAATGGCCGTTTGCCACGGAATACCCATCGTTAACACTGCTGTATAAGCAAAGAACGCGTTAATTCCCATACCTGGCGCTAAAGCAATTGGATACTTCGCGAAAATACCCATAATTAACGAACCGATTGCTGCCGCTAATGCCGTAGCAACGAATACTGCACCTGGATCCATCCCTGTACCTGCTGGTAACCCTTTAACATTTCCAAGCGACAGCGTAGCAGGATTGACAAACAGTACGTAAGCCATAGATAGAAATGTTGTTAACCCCGCTATGAACTCAGTCTTATAATTCGTACCGAGCTCATCAAATTGAAAATAGCGTTTCATCCTACGTTTCCCCCGTTATATGATTACTCGCCGTATTTCCCCTAGCCCTCTTTTATCCCGAGAAATAAAAAAGGCTTCCATTGCATATATACATGGAAGCGTTCTATAAACAAAGACAAGTTTCCCCTCATCTTTATACAAACGCCTCGTAGTCAAGCCATTTACGGTAGCTAGGTAGAAACTTTCGGGCCATATCCCCGATATTATACGACGGCATAATATTCACTTTTCGTTTGAATTACATACTCATATTAACTCGAGGTAGTGTTTTTGTCAATTTAAAAACGAACATTTTTATAAATTTCTATATTTTCGTTCGTATTAATAACGAAAACAAAAAGATCCATCTATTCATGAATGATAGATGGATCTTTTTTATTACAATACTATTCCCACTCAATAGTTGCTGGTGGCTTACTCGTTACATCATACACGATACGGTTAACGTGTTTTACTTCGTTTACGATACGAACAGAGATTTTCTCTAGTACGTCCCAAGGGATACGTGCCCAGTCAGCTGTCATACCGTCGATAGATGTTACCGCGCGGATACCTACTGTGTAATCATAAGTACGCTCGTCACCCATAACACCTACGCTACGCATACCAGGAAGCGCAGTGAAGTATTGCCAGATTTCGCGGTCTAATCCTGCTTTAATAATTTCTTCACGTAAAATCGCATCAGATTCACGAACGATTTCTAATTTCTCTTCTGTGATTTCACCTAATACACGAATACCAAGACCAGGGCCTGGGAATGGTTGACGCCATACGATTTCATCAGGAATTCCTAGTTCAGATCCTAATACACGTACTTCATCTTTAAATAACGTATTTAAAGGCTCAATTAATTTGAACTGCATGTCTTCTGGAAGTCCACCAACGTTATGGTGAGATTTAATTGTTTGTGCAGTTGCTGTACCACTTTCAACGATATCTGTGTAAAGTGTACCTTGCGCTAAGAAGTCCATACCTTGTAATTTAGATGCTTCATCATCAAATACGTAAATGAATTCGTTACCGATGATTTTACGTTTTTGTTCTGGATCTTCTACACCTTTTAACTTGTTCATGAAACGTTCTTGTGCATCCACTTTAATAACGTTCATATGGAAGCCTTCGCTAAATGTTTTCATAACGCCTTCTGCTTCACCTTTACGAAGTAAACCGTGGTCAACGAAAATACATGTTAACTGATCGCCGATTGCTTTATGAATTAATACTGCTACAACAGAAGAGTCTACGCCGCCACTAAGTGCACATAGTACTTTTTTGTCTCCAACAGTTTCACGGATCTTTTCTAATTCTACTTCGATAAAGTTCTCCATGTTCCATCCTTCAGAACAACCACATACGCCGAATACGAAGTTTTTAATTAAATCGTTACCGTGCTCAGAGTGACGTACTTCTGGGTGGAATTGTACACCGTATAAGTTTTTCGCTTCATTGCTCATACCAGCAATTGGGCAAGACTCACTTGTTGCGTCTACTACGAATCCTTCAGGTAAACCAGTTACTAAGTCGCCATGGCTCATCCATACAACTTGCTCTTCTGGAAGGTTTGCATATAATTTTGATTCGTTCTCTACTTTAAGAACAGCTTTTCCGTACTCACGGTGATTTGCACGCTCTACTTTACCACCGAATTGTTGCGTCATAAGCTGCATACCGTAACAAATACCGAAGATCGGTAATCCTAGGTCAAAGATTTTTTCATCACAATGTAATGCACCTTCACCGTATACACTATTTGGTCCACCAGAGAAGATAATCCCTTTTGGATTCATTGCTTTAATTTCTTCCGCAGTAATTGTATGTGGATGAAGTTCACTGTATACACCGAACTCACGAATTCGACGTGCTATTAACTGATTGTATTGACTCCCAAAATCTAAAACGATAATTGTATCATGCTGCTTCTTCAAAATAATCACCCCAACGTTAGTTCTCGTATATAAATATTTTCACCAATTTGGCGAAAAGCATTACTAATATAATAAAAAAAGCCAGTCCTCCGCCTCTAGTCTCATAACAAAGAAAAGGCAGGGGTCTGGCTTTATAAAGAAAGATAGTCTCCGCTCTTTATAAATATAAGACACACTGCCTTCATAGTCAGGTTGTTTACGGTAACCCGGTAGAGACTCTCAAACCATATCATTGAGGATATATGAAGGATCGTTTTATATTATCTTCCTAGATTCTAACAATGAAGTATCTATGTGGTCAAGAGAGAAAGCGACAAAATTCTACAGAAATTCATTTCCTTTTCTAAAAAACATAAAAAAACATCCATTTCTATATAGAAATGGATGTTTTTTAGGGCAAACGGAATTACATCATTCCGCCCATACCGCCCATGCCCATGCCGCCCATGTCAGGCATTGCTGGTGCATTTGGTTCTGGCTTGTCAGCAACTACAGCTTCAGTTGTTAAGAACATAGCTGCAACAGATGCTGCGTTTTGAAGTGCAGAACGAGTTACTTTAGCTGGATCTACGATACCAGACTCAAGCATGTTAACCCATTCGCCAGTAGCTGCGTTGAAACCAACGCCTACTTTTTCGCCTTTTAGACGCTCTACAACTACAGATCCTTCTAGACCAGCGTTGATTGCGATTTGACGAACTGGCTCTTCTAGTGCGCGAAGTACGATGTTGATACCTGTTGCTTCGTCGCCTTCAGCTACGATAGAAGCTACTTTCGTGTATACGTTCATAAGTGAAGTACCACCACCTGCAACGATACCTTCTTCTACTGCTGCACGAGTTGAGTTAAGTGCATCTTCAATGCGAAGTTTGCGCTCTTTCAACTCAGTTTCAGTTGCTGCACCTACTTTAATTACCGCTACGCCACCTGCTAGTTTAGCAAGACGCTCTTGTAATTTTTCACGATCGAATTCAGAAGTTGTTTCTTCTAATTGCGCACGAATTTGACCGATGCGAGCTGCGATTTGCTCTGTATTTCCAATACCTTCAACTACAGTTGTGTTTTCTTTTGTAACAACAACTTTACCAGCGCGTCCTAAAGATTCAACTGTAGCAGATTTTAAGTCACGACCTAATTCTTCAGTGATTACTTCGCCACCAGTTAAGATTGCGATATCTTCTAGCATTGCTTTACGACGGTCACCAAATCCAGGAGCTTTAACAGCTACTACATTGAATGTACCACGAAGTTTGTTCACTACTAATGTAGCTAAAGCTTCGCCTTCTACATCTTCAGCAATGATAAGAAGTGGTTTACCTTGTTGTACCACTTGCTCTAATACTGGTAAGATTTCTTGAATGTTAGAAATCTTTTTGTCAGTAATTAAGATATATGGGTTATCAAGAACTGCTTCCATTTTGTCAGAATCAGTAATCATGTAAGGAGATGCATATCCACGATCAAATTGCATACCTTCTACTACGTCTAATTCTGTTGTGAATCCTTTAGACTCTTCTAAAGTAATAACGCCGTCGTTACCAACGCGCTCCATTGCTTCAGCGATTAATTGACCTACTTCTTCGTCAGCTGCAGAAATAGCAGCTACTTGTGCGATAGAAGATTTGCCTTCGATTGGTTTAGAAATCGTTTTTAATTCTTCAATTGCAGCAGTAACAGCTTTTTCGATACCTTTACGAAGACCCATTGGGTTAGCACCAGCTGTTACGTTTTTAAGACCTTCACGAATCATAGCTTGCGCTAATACAGTTGCAGTTGTTGTTCCGTCACCAGCTACATCATTTGTTTTGCTAGCAACTTCTGCTACTAATTTTGCACCCATGTTTTCGAATGCATCTTCTAATTCGATTTCTTTTGCGATTGTTACACCATCATTTGTAATAAGTGGTGAACCGAATTTTTTCTCAAGTACAACGTTACGACCTTTTGGTCCAAGTGTTACTTTTACTGCGTTTGCAAGAGTGTCGACACCGCGAAGCATCGAACGACGTGCTTCTTCACTAAATTTAATATCTTTTGCCATAATAATTGACCCCCTTGGATTTTTTAAGATTTATATAATTAACCGATAACTGCTAAAATGTCACTTTCACGTAAAATCAAGTAGTCTGTACCTTCATATTTCACTTCAGTACCTGCATATTTTGAGAAGATGATAAGATCACCTGCTGCTACCTCTAAAGCAACACGCTCACCATTTTCAAGCACTCGACCAGTACCTACTGCAACAACTTTACCCTCTTGTGGTTTTTCTTTTGCGGTATCTGGTAATACGATACCACTTGCTGTTTTTTCTTCTGCTTGAACAAGCTCAATTACAACGCGATCACCTAATGGCTTTAGCATGAACAATAACCTCCTCATTTTGTTATGTAAATTTTATTTATTAGCACTCAAGTCATCCGAGTGCTAACACACTTATAATAATAAATAATCTCAATTTCTTTTGCAAGTAAAAAAATCATAATTTTTTCGCAAATTACTATATAAACTTTCTATATAGAATACTGCCTTTACTATATGAATCGTTGTTTCCCCTACTCGTATGTTACAATATGAAAGACACCCTAAGTTGTTTTCGCTAAAAGCACAACTTTTTCCTGTCTCTTACTTCAATTTCAAATATGTATTTACAAAAAAATCATAATTCGGATGAAAGTTTATATCGTAGATAACATATTTACATGTTATCCTACCTCATCTCATACACTAGAGTTAGAAAGGATGGTTAAACCATTTGAAGAAACAATACTGGTGGATTATCGTTACATACATTTTAATGCAGTTATCTGGCGTTGTTGGATTACCACTTCTCCTAAAAACAGGACTCTATGATAATAGAGGATTTACCATTGAAGAAAAAGGACAAATTATAACAGGACACTGGGCAATCATTAGCTTCTTTATTGCATTATGTATCGTACTTTGGTTACTTAGAACAGATATTCGTGACAGGCATTTAGATCCAAAGCGCTCTTCTGCTCCAGCTACTATTGGATGGATTTTCATCGGGTTCTTCTTAGCTTTCTTTTCACAAATAGTTGCCGGTATGATCGAGATGCAGCTGCTAGGAATTAAACAAGGTTCAGAAAATACAATGAAACTGATGGAGATTGCAAGAACGACCCCTTGGTTCCTTATTGTTGTATCTATAATTGGACCTATCTTAGAAGAAATCGTATTTAGAAAAATTTTATTTGGTGCACTTTATAAGAAGTTTAACTTCTTTATCGCAGCTATCATTAGTTCGCTTGTATTCGCAGCAATTCATTTTGATTTTACTCACTTATTGGTATACACTGCTATGGGGCTCGTATTCGCCTTCTTATATGTGAAGACGAAACGTATTATCGTTCCGATTGCAGCTCATGTTGCGATGAATACATTAGTCGCTATTGGGCAAATTTTTATGAGCAATGAGCAAATTCAAGAAATGATTAAAGAAGCTGAAAAAATGCAAGGCTTTATCGGAGGATTTTTTGTATGAGAAACTCACCATTGTTCATGGCTGCACTATACTTCCTTCTTGGATGTATCTTTACACGCTTCGCCATTACGAACGTGACAGATACAATCTGGAATATGTGGACAATACTATTTGCAGTTATGGCAACAATTGATTTTAATTTGGCACTTCGCCTTATATTAGTTAAATTCACAAAGAAGAAACAATAATAAAACGCAGAGGTCGCTTCCTCTGCGTTTTATTGTGGATAGTTTTTCAAAAAGTAAACTAATGTTTGTAACTCTACAGCTAAATCAATATGATGAATTCTAATATTCTCTGATACGTTTAATCGCGCTGGTGTGAAATTCAAAATACCATGCACGCTCGTTTCAGCTAATCTATCTGCTACAGCTTGTGCTACTGTAGCCGGTACTGTTAATATTGCCACTTGTATATCATTTGATAATCTCTCTTCTAATTCATCTAAATGGTATACAGGAATGCCCCCGATTTCTGTTCCAACTTTCTCTTCACTAACATCAAATGCCATTTCAATTTTTGTATTATTGTTTTTCGTGAAATTATAATGTAAGAAAGCGGTCCCTAAATTACCTACTCCAATAAGTGCTACACGCGTTATATCATCTTGATCAAGTGTTTCGCGGAAAAATGATAATAAATAATTTACGTTATATCCATATCCCTTTTTCCCTAACGCTCCAAAATACGAAAAATCTCTTCGTATTGTTGCGGAATCTACTTTTACCGCTTCACTCAATTCGGCCGATGAAACACGCTGCTTACCAGAAAGAGATAAGTTTTGGATAAATCGATAGTATAGAGGCAATCTTTTAGCAGTGGCTTGTGGAATCTTTTGCTGATCCATATGACCTCTCCTCTCTTCCTATCTTTATTCATATACTTTAATCAAATACAGAAGTTTAGCACTCATTAAATTCCTTGTATAATAAAGAGAAGAAGTATTCTCTCTTATTTTAAACTATACACTATTTTTAGTATGATTGAGAAATATAAACATGGCAAAGTTAAGAAATTATTTGAGGTGAAAACATTGATTTTATTACAAGTAAATGGACTTTCGAAATTATACGGTGCAGAAACAATTCTTGCAAACATAAAATTGGAAGTACAAACAAAAGATCGTATCGCATTAGTTGGAAGGAATGGAGCTGGAAAATCTACATTATTAAAAATTATCGCTGGTGAATTATCACATGATGGTGGCGAAATTATAAAACCGAAAGATGTCTCAATCGGGTATTTAGCTCAAAATACCGGCTTAGAAACGTCTTTAACAATTTGGGATGAAATGCTAACCGTCTTTACCCACTTACAGCAAATGGAGACAAAACTTCGAAGGCTTGAGCAAGAAATGGGAAAAGAAGAAAACTTTTCAAACGAAGCTATATATGAAAGATTGTTAGCTGATTATGACCAATTGCAACTCAATTATAAAGATCAAGGTGGATATCAATATGAAGCGGATATTCGCTCCATTTTAAGCGGCCTTGGCTTCCCAGTTGAAACGCACCAGACGACGATTTCTACTTTAAGCGGTGGGCAAAAAACAAGATTAGCTCTCGGAAAATTATTATTAACAAAACCAGACTTACTTATTTTGGACGAGCCTACAAACCATTTAGACATCGAAACATTAACATGGCTTGAGCAATATTTACAAGGTTATCCTGGCGCAATATTAATCGTTTCACATGACCGTTATTTCTTAGACAAACTTGTTACACAAGTATATGAAATTTCGAATAAAGAAAGCAGACGATTTGTTGGTAACTACAGTAAATATTTAGACTTAAAATCAGCATTATATGAGCAAGAAATGAAACGTTACGAAAAACAACAAGATGAAATCGCAAAACTTGAGGACTTCGTTCAAAAGAATATAGCTCGCGCCTCTACAACGAAACGTGCTCAAAGTCGCCGTAAACAACTAGACAGAATGGAATTATTAACGAGACCATTAGGGGATTCTAAGTCAGCATCATTCCACTTCGATATTGAAAAGCAAAGTGGAAATGATGTTTTACAAGTAAAGGATGCAACCATTGGCTATGATGAGGACCCTATAATTGAAAACGTAACTATGCGCTTAACTCGCGGAGATAGTGTTGCTTTAGTTGGTCCAAACGGAATTGGGAAATCCACATTATTAAAATCTATTGTGAATAAGTTACCACTATTAAATGGTGATGTTTCTTTCGGATCAAATGTATCTGTTGGTTATTATGATCAAGAACAAGCAAACTTAACATCTTCTAAACGGGTTTTAAATGAACTATGGGATGAATATCCACTGCAACCTGAAAAAGAAATCCGTACTATACTCGGGAACTTTTTATTTACAGGAGATGATGTACTGAAACCAGTATCTTCCCTTAGTGGTGGACAAAAAGCTCGATTAGCTCTTGCGAAACTTATGATGCAAAAGTCAAATTTATTAATTCTGGATGAGCCTACGAACCACCTTGATTTAAATAGTAAAGAGATTTTAGAGAATGCTTTAATTGATTATCCAGGGACTCTTCTATTTGTCTCACATGATCGCTACTTCATTAACCGTGTAACAACGACTGTGGTTGAGTTATCAACAGAAGGTGCACAGGAATATTTAGGGGATTACGATTACTATGTGGAGAAGAAAAATGAAATGATTGAACGCGCAGCATTTGAACAACTTGAACAGCAAGAAAATCAGGCACCTGTTCAAAAAACTGTAGCTCAAGAAAAATTAAATTATCTCGAAGAAAAAGAGCGTAAACAATTAGAACGTCAACGCACTCGAAAAATTGAAGAACTAGAACAAAACATCGTAAACTTAGAAGAAGAAATTGCTACGTTAGAAGATCAACTTTGCTTACCAGAAATATATGCAGATTATGAAAAAGCGAGTGAAATTACAACTAAAAAACAAACGCTACAAGAACAACTTGAAACTTGTATGGCAGAGTGGGAAGAGCTGCATGTATAAGAGTATTTAAATAAGGAAGATGTCTCATCAGTCATGATTTTTGACTATGTGACATCTTTTTTCTTTAAGTACATAAATAATTTTTTGAATATATCAATGGTAACTCGGAATATATCAACCAATTTTCAAATACATCTATTGTCACCCTATATATATAAACGATTCGACACGAAATATCGATTTACCGACAAGGATTGACAATATCAGCACCCTCTATAATAGAAGGATATTTCAAAATGTTTTTCAGGGATATCTTCTTACTTTTTATTTCCCGAAAAACAATATATTCAAAGGTCAGACTTCATCTGGTTTATCCACAAACTTATACACATATCCACCTTTATAAAATAGCTAACAAAACAACTTTTCCACATTATCCACAACTAACAAAAAAGATATCAACACTTTATATACACAACAAAACCCACATTATCAACAGATAATATGGGTTTTATCCACAAGCTGTGGTTAATTATGTGCATAACTATGCTTCAATATCTAATCCTGGATTCGCATTTAAGGCTAATGTTGCACGCTTGCCTTGTTCATACGCAATTGTCCCTGCCGCTGCAATCATTGCTGCATTATCTGTGCATAAAGATAGCGGTGGAATAATTAGTTCAATGTTTTCTTTTTGTGCAAATTCTTCTTCTAATCGCGCACGAAGTCCTTTATTAGCAGCTACTCCACCAGCAAGAAGTAATTGCTTTACATTATAAGCTTCTGCTGCACGAGCTGCTTTCGTTACAAGTACATCTATTACACTTTCTTGGAAACTTGCCGCTAAATCTTCTGGTTTAATTTCTATACCACGTTGTTTCGCGTTATGCACAGTGTTGATAACTGCTGATTTCAATCCACTAAAGCTAAAATCATATGAATTCGGTTCTAGCCATGCACGAGGCAAATCAATTGTTGGTTCTCCTTCATGTGCAAGACGATCAATATGCGGACCACCTGGATATGGCATAGATAACGTACGAGCTACTTTATCATATGCTTCTCCAGCTGCATCATCTCGCGTTTCACCAATTACTTCAAATGAACCATGTTCTTTCATATAAACAAGTTCTGTATGCCCACCAGATACAACAAGTGATAATAGCGGGAATTGAACTTCTTTTACTAAACGGTTCGCATAAATGTGACCTGCAATATGATGAACACCGACTAGCGGAATATCATGTGCAAAAGCTACTGCCTTCGCTGCATTTACCCCAATTAGAAGTGCTCCTACTAAACCAGGCCCTTCTGTTACAGCAATTGCATCAATATCATCAAATGTGATATTTGCTTCTTTTAAAGCTTCTTCTAACACAACTGTAATTTCTTCTACATGATGACGGGATGCAATCTCTGGTACAACCCCGCCAAAACGTTTATGACTTTCGATTTGTGATGCAACGACATTCGCAATAATTTCCGTTCCATTTTTAACAACCGCTACCGCTGTTTCATCACAGCTTGTTTCAATCCCAAGTATAATCGTATTTTTTTCCATTATATATTCACCCACATTACAAGACCATCTTCCTGATTGTCTGCATAGTATCGTTTACGAATTCCACCATTTTGAAATCCGTATTTTTTGTACAACTGCTTTGCTACTTCATTTGATACACGTACTTCAAGCGTCATTGTTTTTACTCCTAGTTCTTTCGCTTCTGAAATAACTGCTTTCAATAAGGCATCTCCCAATTTTTGACCTCGGTATTCTGGCAAAATAGCTATATTTGTTATATGTGATTCATCAATAATTATCCACAATCCACAATATCCGATTACACGACCATCTTTTTCTAACACAATATAATGTGCATGTTCATTCATCGTTAATTCACGGTGAAAGGCATCTGCAGTCCAAGGAGTTGAAAAAGATACTTCTTCAATAGCTACAATTTGAGCAATATCATCAAGTTCCATCTTTCTAAATATCATATCCATCTTCTGCAAGGCCCCTACTTGTTTTGACTTTCTAACCACTTTGTTTCAGCTTCAGCTAAACGAAGATAGCTTGGAACAAACGTATGCACATCTTGTTCTTCTTGTTGTAATCCTAAGAATGCTAGCTCACTTGGTCTTGCATTATTTTTAGTAAAAGGAGCGAATACAGCTTGATCACCTAAATGTTCTATAATTGTTTCTTTATGCAATTTAACATCATTACCGATAAATAAAACAGGCTGTCCTTTATCTTTTAACATTTGCAACCAGTCCACAATAAGAATAATTCGGTCTTCTTCTATTGAAGTTAACTGCTCTCCTTCATATGTATATAATCCAGTATAAATTTGCCCACGTCTTCCATCAAATAAAGGACAAATTAACCCATTAAAGTTAGCACCGTTTGCAGCTACTACCTCTAAACTTGATACACCTACAATTGGTATTTGAAGTGACCAAGCTAATGTTTTTGCCGCTGTCACGCCTATGCGAACACCTGTATATGATCCAGGTCCAGCAGCTACTACGATTTTAGTTAATTCCTTCGGTTTTACACCACATTCTTTTAACAGTTGCTCTACAGCTGGCATAAGACGTACAGAATGGTTTTTCGTCAAATTTGTAATGATTTCCCCAATCACGTTTCCTTCCTCAATAAGGGATACACCCATTACGTAATTTGAAGTATCAATTGCTAGTACTTTCATCTTGTAATAGCTCCTCACATAATCTAATATAGCGATCTCCAATTGGCTCGAGTATAATTTTTCTTGTGTCATCTCCCGCATGGAATAAACTAATTTGTAACTTTTCATTCGGTAAATATGCTTCTATTAAATGAGCCCATTCCACTACCGTAATTCCTTCACCGTAGAAATACTCATCAAAGCCTAAGTCCTCTTCGCTTTCTGCTAAGCGATACACGTCCATATGATATAGCGGTAATCTTCCTTTATATTCTTTAATAATATTAAAGGTAGGACTATTTACAACTCTTTTCACTCCAAGACCTTTTGCTAGTCCCTTTGTAAAAGTCGTCTTACCAGCTCCAAGATCTCCTTCTAAAATAATTACATCTTGTGCTTCTACGAGTTCACCTAGTTTTTCTGATAATCTTTGTGTTTCCGAAGAAGATTTTGTTGTTACTTCATATTTTCTCACAGACTTCACCTACTTTACTCACAATGTTCTCTGCTCTTTATTATACAGGTTTTGAATATATAAAAAAGTCCTTAGGAGTTGTCCTAAGGATAGTTTGACTGTCTTTATTAGTTTTTTGTTAAAACAAATAAAAAAATACGAAACAACTTGTTTCGTTCTTTTCTTTATATAAAATGGCGGTCCCGACCGGGGTCGAACCGGCGATCTCCTGCGTGACAGGCAGGCATGTTAACCACTACACCACGGGACCATTTGGTTGCGGGGACAGGATTTGAACCTGCGACCTTCGGGTTATGAGCCCGACGAGCTACCGTACTGCTCCACCCCGCGATGATATAAATAGCTTGGCGACGTCCTACTCTCACAGGGACAAGGTCCCAACTACCATCGGCGCTAGAGAGCTTAACTTCCGTGTTCGG
>NZ_JBNPJZ010000061.1:0-15501 GCF_050312695.1 Bacillus sp. AF62
TTTCGAGAAGCGGATGAATTGTATGGTGGGAATTTAGTTGACTCTGATATTCAAGAAGGAGCCATGTGTGGAAAACTTCCTCCAAAATCAGCAGATTCATTTTTGAATATAAAGGATTTAAATGCTGCGTGGACTGGTATTTCTAATGGGTTTGTAGATGGTGCAGTGGATGCGTGGGAAGGACTGATATCCTTAGGTGATAAAGAAACCTGGCTTAATATGCGAGATGCGATTGTAAACTATAGGGAGACTATTCCTGCTGCATGGAACACTGTATCAGATACATTTATGAATAAATTTTGGAATGGGGATCTGGAAAGTAGAGAGCATTATATAGCTTATGGTATAGCAACGTTAGGACTCGGACTTCTGGGGGATAAGGGTCTTAGTAAAGCAGGACAAGTTGGGAAGTTAGCTGCTATTACAGGTTTTACTAAAGGGAAATCACTTGTAATTAATTCTCCGGCATATAGAAATGCATTACATATATTAAACAATTATGAATTTAAGGGTGGTAATCATCTCTCATATGCAGGTGTCGGTAGTACACAACAATATTTACAGAAAGCAGCTACGTATACTTATGAAGGCGCGAATGGTCCAAAAACAATTCGTTTGCGAAAAGGAGACTTAGCAGGAGACAAGCACCCAGTTACAGGAATTCCATACGATGCTGACGGATTTCCTATTTTTGAATCAAAAGGTGAGGTACTATTAAAAGAGGCAGATTTCAAAAAGTCTAGAACAACACAGTCTAGAAAGTGTAGTAAGGCATTATATGAACAAATAATGGAAAATCCTGAATTAGCTTTAAAATTCACAGAGGAAGAAATTCAATTATTTAAAATAGGTAAAACGCCAGAGCATTATACATGGCATCATCATCAAGATGCTGGAAGAATGCAACTTGTAGATTATCAGACTCATCATGATACCGGTCATACAGGTGGATATAAAATTTGGGGAAAAGATAGCGATAAATAGGGAGGTACTTAGTCATGAATCACATTACATGGATCAATGCAAATGAGAACAAAATAACAAATAATCAAATTAAACAATTAGAACAATACTTTAATATTAAATTTCCTAATGATTTTATAGAGTGTGTACAAAAATATGATGGTGGATATCCTACGCCAGATACTTTTAATATTCCAAATCAAGATGAAAATTCACTCAATAATCTTTTAACCCTAGATTCTAATAAAAAATACTCCATTCTAGAAACATATAATAAT
This sequence comes from Bacillus sp. AF62, assembly GCF_050312695.1. Lineage (NCBI taxonomy): Bacteria > Bacillati > Bacillota > Bacilli > Caryophanales > Bacillaceae > Bacillus > Bacillus sp. AF62. The sequence goes on from NZ_JBNPJZ010000061.1 coordinate 1,242, forward strand.
ACGAAAGATAGATTACCTGATAAAATTTATCCTTTTGCTAGAGATCCATTCGGTAATCTTTTATGCTTCGATTATCGAAATACGAGTGATTCACCATCAATCGTATTCTGGGATCATGAGGAAGAAGACATAGAGGAAGCAATATATCCAGTTTGCTCAACATTTACAGAATTGCTTGCTAGTCTACGTGATTTTGAAGAAGATTGAGGGAACTAAAAAACGGTCTAGAATTCTAGACCGTTTTTTATGATTTACTAATTTTCCAACCATCATCCGTTTTCTCTAGTTCAATTACGATTACTTTTTTAGGATTACCTTTATATACAGCATCAACAGTTATTGTAGCTGAACGAGCTTTGAACAAGAGTACTGGAGATACGGAAACAATATGGATTCAAGAAAATCAATATCTGTGATGTAGAAAGACAGGAAAGTAGGAACTAATTATACAGTGTAGAATGCTGAATTAACTATAGGCACCTTTCATTTAGTACCCATTTTCTTGTCCATATATTGAGACAAGAAAATGGGTACTTCTTAAAGAAGTAATTATTGCTTTGTACACAGTTAAGAATTTATTTGTATGATGGTGTGATTTTTGAAAGAAGAACAAAGGAATTCTTAACTGCAAAGATAAATAATGAAGTAAATGTAAAAGTAATACAAACAAAAAGCGAATATAGATAAAAATTTTTTGATACATTTATGAGTATGAAAATTGATTTATGCGAAAAGATAGATATGATTGGATTATCAGAAAAAATTCAATAACTTCAATCGTGAAAAGATAAGAAAAGGAGCGGAAATACGCTCTTTTTTTTATTTATCTTACTATTTTTAGGATGTTAGTATGAATAACACTTTTATTGACAAAGGTGTTACTTCATTTTTTTCTGGAATAAATGTGAAACGTTGTATAAAATAATCAGGAAAGCCAAAAATTATAGGGGGAAAGTTGTGAAGAAAAATAAGAGTTTAATAAGTTTTTTAGGAGTGTTTATTATGTTGTTTTCTTTTTGTTTTCAAGGAAATGTACAGGCAGATGTAAATACTGTTCAATCTGGAAAAATCAAATCAGGAAACGTAACAGTATGGGAAGTTGGAAATGTAGCGAAAGTATTAGCGGATGTGGAGCGCTTAAATTTAAATACAGTAAATGTACCGATTCAAGTAGATATCCCAAATGTGACTTCTACTAACATGGTAATTAATCAAGCGCAAAAGCAACAAGCTATTATTTTAATTCAAGAATTATTAAAGCGTAATATTCAAGTTATAGTGGAACCGTTCCCGTATATTCAACAGGGGAATGTTGGAGAGACAGAATGGAACCCAGGTAACATTAATGATTTCTTCTGGAATTGGAAGACGGTTATTCTGCAAGATATTTTTAATTCCATTACAAGTAAATACAATGTGTATGGACTGAAGATTGCTTCTAATTTCGTGAATATGGAGTATGCAGAAGGATACTGGAGCGATACAATTGATTTTGTTCGTAATCAGTATAAAGGAAATGTTTTGTATCAAATGAACTGGTGGTTAACAGCAAGCTGGGACTCTTCTTATGAAGCGAAGTTTAAAGAAAAAATCAATCGCCCGTATTTAAAAAAGGTGGATATTGTTAGCATAGATAGTTGGTTTGAAGTTTCAGGAAAAAGGAATCCAACATATGAAGAAGTGAAACAAAGTTTATTTGCGACAACAGTATATAATCGTGGGCAAAATGTTGTTCAGCAATTGGAAAAATTACATAATGCAACAGGAAAGCCAGTTTACTTCGGTGGATTTAATGTTCCAGCACGTGAACTTGGATTAATCCATGGAATCCAGATGTTTCAAATGTGTTTTCGAAAGATGTACAATTAAATGGATGGCGTGCTTACCGCGATGTATTAGAACCGAAACCATATTTTAAAGGTTTTTCAATTTGGTTTATTGGCTCTAATGATAGTACACATGCGTATCAAATACATAGTAAAGAAGCAGAGGCAGTTATTAGCGGGTGGTACCGAAAATAATTTTTATAAAATAGGTAAGTTTTAAAGTTTACTACATATATTTCTAGTGAAAGGCCTTTCACCATCTTATCACCTAGGGGGCAATCATAATGAAATTTTTGTCTTACCTTACAGTAATTTTGGTGATTCTTGGCGGTTTGAATTGGTTATTTGTAGCGTTAGATTACAATGTAGTTGAGAAATGGTTTGGTTCTATGCCGGCGCTTGTGGACACTATTTATTGGCTCATTGGTCTTTCTGCTATTTATCAAATTTTTGATCGGTTCTTTACGAACGACTAGCTATTATTCTTTCATTATTAGAGTGTTAAGTACGATTATGTACTTAACACTTTTTTATATGTCCATAAAAAAGTCTGCACTTGCAAGCGATTCCATCGCGTCTTGCGCCGTAATAATAGAAAACAAATTGACCGTATATTATATTTTAGGTTATAATTCAGAAAGTTTAAAAAATAATCAAATGAGAAATAGGGAGGTTATGAGGGTAATGGAGAGAGTCTATAATTTTTCAGCAGGACCATCAATACTCCCTTTGCCAGTTTTAGAGAAAGTGCAAAAGGAGCTTTTAAATTATAACGGGACAGGCATGTCTATTATGGAAATGAGTCATCGATCTTCTTATTTTCAAAGTATTATAGAGGAAGTGAGTAACTTACTTCGTGAATTAATGAGCATCCCTGATGAGTATGAAGTTTTATTTTTACAAGGCGGTGCGTCATTACAATTCTCTATGATACCGTTGAACTTAATGAATACGTATAAAAAAGCTGGGTACGTACTAACTGGCTCATGGTCTAAAAAGGCACTGCAAGAAGCCGAAAAAGTTGGGGAAGTACAAGTGATTGCTTCTTCTGAAAAAGAGAAGTTTACTACGATTCCTAAACTGGACGGTTTATTAAGTGATGAAAAACTAGATTATGTACATATTACAACGAATAATACAATTGAAGGGACAAAATATGTGGAAATTCCACATGTAGAAAGAGTGCCGCTCGTTGCGGATATGTCCTCAAATATTTTATCAGAGAGATATGATGTTTCGAAGTTTGGTCTTATATATGCGGGGGCGCAAAAGAATTTAGGACCTGCGGGTTTAACGATTGCTATTATAAAAAGAGATTTAATTGGGGGAGCAGATCGCTCTTGTCCGACAATGTTAAATTATGAAACTTACAGTAAAAATAACTCCTTATATAATACACCGCCATCCTTTAGTATTTACGTAACAAAACTTGTACTAGAGTGGTTGAAAGAGCAAGGCGGAGTATCTGCGATTGAAGAACAAAATAAAATGAAATCTTCACTTCTTTATCATTTTTTAGATGAATCTAAATTGTTTACTTCACCAGTTGACCCTGCGTATCGATCACTTATGAACATTCCATTTACAACACCGTCAGAAGAACTTAACAATGAGTTTTTACAAAAAGCGAAGGAACGCGGTTTCGTTACGCTAAAAGGACATCGCTCAGTCGGCGGTATGCGTGCAAGTATTTACAATGCGATGCCAGTGGAAGGTGTAAAACAATTAATAGATTATATGAAGGAATTTGAGCTTGAGAATAGATAGGGAGATGGGGATATGTTTCGTGTTCAAACGTTAAATCAAATTGCAGAAAAAGGTTTACAAGTTTTTACTGAAGAACGTTATGAAGTTGGGGATAAAATCAATCACCCAGATGGAATTTTGCTTCGTAGCTACTCTTTACATCAAGAAGAGTTTTCAAAAGACTTAAAGGCGATTGCAAGAGCTGGCGCTGGTGTAAATAATATTCCTGTCGAGCGATGTACAGAAAAAGGAATTGTAGTATTTAACACGCCGGGGGCAAATGCAAACGCCGTAAAGGAACTCATTATTGCCAGTCTTATTATGTCTTCACGTAACATTATTAATGGTGTAAGTTGGACGAAAAACTTAGAGGGTGAAGAAGTACCACAGCTTGTTGAATCAGGAAAAAAACAATTTGTTGGATCAGAAATTGCAGGGAAACGTCTAGGTGTTATCGGACTTGGCGCAATCGGTGCTTTAGTTGCGAACGATGCGTTAGCGTTAGGGATGGATGTTATCGGATATGATCCTTATATTTCAGTTGAAACAGCTTGGCGTCTTTCTACACATGTGCAAAGAGCGTTTAGCCTTGATGAAATTTTTGCAACGTGTGATTATATTACACTGCATATTCCTCTTACGAATCAAACGAAGGGGATTATTGGGGAACACGCTGTAGAGAAGATGAAAAAAGGGATGCGTCTATTCAATTTCTCTAGAGGAGAACTTGTAGATGAAAAGGTTCTTCAAAAAGCGTTAGAAGAAGATGTTATTACACATTACGTAACGGATTTCCCGAATGAAAATGTGATAAAGATGAAAAATGTAACAGCGACGCCTCACCTTGGTGCATCTACATCTGAATCGGAAGAAAATTGTGCAGTAATGGCAGCACGTCAATTACGTGAATATTTAGAGACAGGAAATATTCGTAATTCAGTAAACTATCCAAACGTAGAACTGCCGTATATCGGAAAGAAACGAATTACAATTATGCATCAAAACGTTCCGAATATGGTAGGGCAAATTACAGGATGCTTAGCGGAACATCATATTAATATTGCCGATATGATTAATCGTAGTAAACATTCTTGGGCATACACAATGATTGATATCGATAACGGAATTGATGATATAATAAAAGAGAATATTGTAGAAAATATAAGCAAAATTACAGGTGTTGTAGCCGTTCGAATGATTGTGTAAAGGAGAGAGGAATGTGGCAAAAATACGACCGTTTCGGGCCATTCGTCCAGTAGAGGAAAAAGCGGCACAAGTGGCAGCTTTACCGTATGACGTATTAAATAGTGAAGAGGCAAGGGAAGTTGTAAAAGGGAATCCAAATTCTTTCTTGCATGTTGATAAAGCAGAAATTGATTTAGATCCTGAACTGTCACCGTATGATGATCGCGTGTATGAAAAAGCGGGTGACAATTTAAAGCAATTTATACGAGAAGAAGTGTTCATACAAGATGAAGAGCCAGCGCTATATATTTATGAACTGACGATGCAAGGAAGAACGCAGTCAGGCCTTGTCGTTTGTACATCTATTGATGAGTATGAAGATGATACAATTAAAAAACATGAAAGAACACGTCATGAAAAAGAGCTAGATCGTATTCGCCACGTAGATGTGTGTGACGCAAATACAGGTCCGATTTTTTTAACGTACCGTACAAAAGATGAAGTAAAGCATTTAATTAGAAGCTGGAAAGAAGAACATGCGCCAATTTATACATTTACAGCAGAAGACGGTGTTAAGCATGTTGTGTGGAAGATTGTAGATGAAGATGTAATTACGACTTTAGTAAACGCATTTGAAGATATTCCTAATCTTTATATTGCAGACGGGCATCACCGTTCTGCATCAGCTGCAAAAGTAGGACTTATGCGAAGAGAACAATATCCAAATTACACAGGAGAAGAGGAATTTAATTTCTTCTTATCGGTTCTATTCCCTCATGATGAATTATCGATTTGGGATTATAACCGAGTTGTGAAAGATTTAAATGGCTTATCAGAGGAACAGTTTTCAAATCAAATTACGCAGTACTTTTATGTAGAAGAAGCAACTGTTTCTCCGTATAAACCAAATGAGCCCAAATCATTTGGTATGTATGTAAATAAGAAGTGGTATAAGCTTACTGTGAAAGAGGAAACGTTTGATGCGAATGATCTTGTTAGAGGTTTAGATGTATCTATCCTGCAAGATCACTTATTAAGCCAAGTGCTTGAAATACATGATCCGCGATCTGATTCACGCATCGACTTTGTCGGAGGAATCCGTGGATTAGAAGAACTAGAACGTCTTGTAAATAGCGGTGAATATAAAGTGGCGTTTTCACTATATCCGACATCAATGGAAGCTTTATTAGCAATCGCAGACGCTGGAGAAGTTATGCCGCCAAAATCAACGTGGTTTGAACCGAAACTGCGTAGTGGGTTGTTTGTTCATTCTTTAAAGTAAATAGACTTCTTTAGTTAGAAAAACCGAAATGATTTTTAGTTTCGGTTTTTCATATTTTACAAGTGTTTTTGAGGAGGGGGATTAATGAAATTGCAAGTAGGCGCAAAAATCACCTTTGAACGAACTTTTACGAAAGAGGATGTTGCGTTATTTACAGAAGTATCGAAAGATGAAGGTGTTCATCATGTTACACCAGATGAGCAGGAAAGATTTGTTGTACAAGGGCTGTTAACATCAACATTGCCTACAAAAATTGGCGGTGATTATAACGTACTAGCTCGCAAAATGGATTTTGAATTTTTACGTCCTGTTTTTAGCGGCGATACGATTCGTTGTGACGTAACTATTGAACAATTTGAGCCTGATGAAAAAAATCGTACAAAAATTATTGCGACGTTTATATGTAGGAATCAACTTGAAAAGGAAGTTATGAAGGGGAGTTTTTCGGGGATTATTCTTTAATTAGTAAGAAAAGAAATGAATAGGTGGGGGCATGATATCTCTAGGGCGTAGATTTTTAATTCCCCCATGAAGAAAATTTTATGCATTGCTGAATACTGATAATATACTCTGTTCATTTTTAACTTGAATAAACTCGTCAACAAAAAGGACATTCCTAGTATTACAAGAAATGTCCTTTCCACTAAATTATAAGGTATTTTGCTGAAATTCAAACTCTAAAATTAGTTTACTAGTTTGACCTGTAAACTGATAATTATAGGATCCTCTCAGGTTTTCTAAGTTACCGGTAGCTTTAATAATTGTTCCTGGGGAATCTAAATTTCCTTTATCAAATATTCCTTGCTCTAGAGCTGTAAATGTCCCTTGTTGCCCCTTATAAATCCCTTCAAAGTGTAAAAATCCAGAAATTTTAGCAGTAGCTAAGTGACCATCATTTATATTTGAGTCTAAATAATATAATAAGTATTCAACAAAAGCCTTTCCTTTTAATTCCCCATCAATATCATATTCGACATGAGCAATATTAATAGGGAAATCTTTTTTATTATCATCGATTGGTTTTTCATCCCACTTACTTACTGTAAATGTTACTTCCATACACGTAAATCCCCCTTTATCATTTGAAAAGTACTAATTCACAGTCATATCTTATAGGAGTGTTTTTATTTATTTGAGCCCTGTCATATCGTTATCTTATCTCAGAATCACCTGCGCCTCCCCATGAAGGACTTACTGTCGCCACGATATCTCCTACTTGTAACCTCTTTGGCTTTATTAACATATAAATCCCGCTCCTATATAATTTAATGAACTACGGCTATACAAACCGTAGAGTTGAAGAACATTGAACATGACATTAGTTTCTCCGCCTTCAATAAGTTCACCTGCTGTAATTTGAGAATTTAGTATTAGTGCTGAATATAGGAATAATCTACAAATATTTTTTGCTAAAATTTATATTTGAAAATCACAGTATGCATCATTGCATGAGGAAAACAGTTGTTATTTTTATAACCTGTAACTATAATGATTACAGGTTGGTCGATACCAATCAAAAAAATAAAATCATCATGAATGGAGATGTTACATATGGGTATGAAAAAAATAATTTTAGCAGGTGCTTTAGGGATCGCAGCATTATCAGGAACAAATGTACCAGGATTAGAACTAACAAAAGCAAGTGCAGCTTCTATTGAATCGAATTTCTCGACGTTAGAAGGACGAGTAGTAGAAGTAGATAATGGTGTGATTGTTGTAAAATCTAAGCAATATGAGGAACCTGTTAGTGTGTATATTGATTCACTTTCAAACGTGAAAGTAGGAGATGAAGTAAAAGCTATTGGATCTATGATGCGTAATTTTACAGAATATATGGTTGCAACTGCAGTTGAAAATACAACAGACAAGTTAGGTATGCACATGAAAGAAGATGGCTCACCCGATTATGTAATTGGAGAAGTATCAAAAGTAGGAACGATGGAAGATGAGGGAGACGGTGCTACTAAATATGTTGTAGTTGAGTATCCATCGCTAAACGGGAAGAAAGATAGTATTGATGTTTTCTTAACAAAGGGACAAGTATTTAATGTGGGTGAGAAAGTAAAAATTGATATGAAGTATGTAGGCTGGGGCGGTATTTCTATTAACTGGAACACAGTTGATCATATTGAAAAAGTTCATGAAGCAAAGACGAACGCTGAAAATAATGATGATGTATGGATTTGGTCTTAATAAGGCGAGTATAGGTCGTTATTTGCAATTTTCTCCAAACAATACATGTGAAAACTAAATGTATCATGCAGTACCCATCTAATTATCATTGCGTATGACAATTAGATGGGTACTTTTTTATTTGAAATTTGTGCAAGTCAATGTTCAGCATTTCTTTTTAAAAGTAAATTACGGGTGAAATCAAAACTTTATTTGCAGTACATAATAAATAATGTTGATTTTTTATCTTATATTAAAATAAAAACAAACCACTGTTCGATTTGAATATTCCACGATATAATAGTGAGAGTTTATGGCAGAATAAATATTTACATAAGAAGTGAGGTACTGTATGAAAAAAAGAACGACAGACATTATTTTTATTATTATCGGTGCATTTCTTTTTGCGTTAGGTGTCAATTTGTTTGTTATCCCGAACGAGTTTGGTGAGGGTGGGGTAACAGGTATCACGATTATTACGTACTATTTATTTGAATGGTCACCGGGTTTAGTTAACTTAATTTTAAATGCGATTTTGTTAATAGCCGGTTATAAATTTTTAAATAAGATTACAACAATTTATACAATCATTGCTGTAGTTACAAACTCACTATTTCTTCATTTGACAGAAGGCTGGACGATTGCTTCTGATGAAATGCTCGTAAATGCCATTTTCGGAGGAATATTTATTGGATGCGGGATCGGTCTTATTATTCGCGTTGGCGGAACAACTGCAGGTACTACCATCTTAGCAAGGATGACACATAAATATTTAGGATGGAGCATTAGCTACGGGCTACTGTTCTTCGATTTAATTGTTGCGTTTTCATCGTATTTCATCATTGGTGCAGAAAAACTGATGATAACAATTATTATGCTATATGTAGCAACGAAAGTGATGGAGTTTGTAATTGAAGGTTTAAATCCGAAGAAAGCCATTACGATTATTTCTGATAATCCGAATGAAATTGCCGGGAAGGTAACTACCTTAATGGGCAGAGGGGTTACTGTGTACTCAGGTCATGGCTATTACACGAAAACTCCGAAGGAAATTCTTTATGTTGTTATTAATAAGCAAGAAGTAGTGAAGCTAAAACGGATTGTTCAAACTACGGATCCAGCTGCATTCATTGCTATACACGATGTTCGTGATGTGTTCGGAGAAGGGTTTGTTGATATTTCTAAGGCTTAGAAATTCTTTTTGGCTAAAATAATCTTAATACTAAAACGTAAGAATCTATTTTGAATAATTTTTTTCAAAATAGATTCTTTTTATTTATCAACTGTTTCGTAGCATTTTGTTTTTCTTGCAAAAAAACCAATTGTTTCTTAATGTAAGAAATGTAGAAGGATGAACAAGAGAGGGTTTAATGAAGATGATACATATTTTATTAGCTGATGATGATAAGCATATTAGAGAGTTATTACATTACCATTTACAAAAAGAGGGGTTTAAAGTTTTTGAGGCTGAAGATGGAAAGGTAGCGCAAGACGTATTAGAGAAGGAAAACATTCATCTTGCGATTGTAGACATTATGATGCCGTTTGTTGATGGCTATACGTTATGTGAAGAAATCCGGAAGTATCATGATATACCTGTAATTTTATTAACTGCGAAAGATCAGTTAGTTGATAAAGAAAAAGGATTCATTTCTGGTACGGACGATTATATTGTAAAACCATTTGAACCAGCTGAAGTAATTTTCCGTATGAAAGCTTTATTACGTCGCTATCAAATGCTGAATGCAGATATTATTACGTTGCACGGAACGACAATTGATAGAAAAGGTGTTGAAGTAAAGTGTAACGGTCAGACGATTTTGCTTCCGCTGAAGGAATTTGAATTATTATCACAACTTGCTAGTTATCCTGGAAGAACATTTTCAAGAGAAGAACTAATTGAATTAGTATGGGGAATGGATTTTGAAGGGGATGAGCGAACAGTTGACGTTCATGTGAAGAGGCTACGAGATCGTTTCTCAAAACGAACTGATGATTTTCAAATTACGACAGTACGCGGACTCGGTTATAAGTTGGAGTTGAAATAAAATGAAATCACTATACTCTAGATTTGTATTTATGACGGTCGGGATTATGTTACTTAGTAGTATTATCGGCTTTTTATTAACGAACGTATATTATCAAGTGAAGTTAAAGCCGTATAATAGTGAAAAGATTTTAATGTACGCTGAGGAAGTTAAATCGTTATATGAAAAGCAAAGTGAAGAAAATCAAGAAGCGTACTTGCATTCTATTGCAAAGTTAGGGTATGAAATTTATATTGTTGACGACAAAAAGAATGGAAAGCGTATCGGCAATGCGTTTCGTAAGACGACGATAGGTGATGATACAGTCCGTAAAGTATTGCAAGGGGAAACGTTTAATGGTGTTTCCACGTATCCAACGCGCCTCTTTATTACAGGATTTTTCGATAATGAATTAATTAATAGTGTCGGTGTACCACTAAAACATGGTGATAAACAGTACGCATTATTTATTCGTCCTGACATTCAGCAACAATTCGGCGAGATGCGAATTTTTCTAGCGGTATTACTCGGTTTCATCGTTGTATTAAGCATCATTTTTATAGCGATTGCAGCAGGATATATCGTTCGTCCAATTCGTAAATTCACGAAGGCTACGCAAAAAATTGCGAGTGGTGAATATAAAATTGAATTAGATGTAAAACGAAAAGATGAAATAGGAACGTTATCTACAAGCTTCCAAAAGATGACGAAAAGTATAAAAGAATTAGATGAAATGAGACAGGAGTTCGTTTCGAATGTTTCGCATGAATTTCAATCGCCGCTTTCTTCCATACAAGGATTTTCGAAAACATTGCAAACAGAAAAGATGAGTGAGGAAGAAAGAAACCATTACTTACAAATTATTGAAGGCGAAAGTAAGCGGATGTCTAGTTTATGTAAACAGTTACTCACGCTTGCATCACTAGATAAAGAAGAAAAAGTTCTACAAATAAAAGAATTCAATTTGCAGAAGCAAATTAAAGACGTCATTTTTATGCTCGAATGGAAATGGCGGGAAAAAGATATCGCCGTTGAATTTGATGTGCCGGACATTACAATACAAGGTGATGAAAACTTGCTTCATCAAGTATGGAGTAATATTTTTACGAATAGTATTAAGTTTTCAAATGATGGTGGGACCATTGAATTTTTTGTCGAAGAGTTAGAGTCTAGTATCATTATCTCTATATCCGATAACGGAATCGGCATGGACAAAGAAGAAAGGAATCGTATATTTGATCGCTTTTACAAAGTAGATACGGCAAGGGCAAGAAATGTAGAAGGTAGCGGTTTAGGATTATCGATTGTGCAGAAGATTGTAGAAATGCATAAAGGAACTGTTTCAGTTTATAGCACGAAAGGGGAAGGGACGACTGTTCGGGTGGAGCTTCCGAAATAGATGTAAGGGAAGAGGCTGTTTGGAGCGGCCTCTTCTTTTTTGATCGTTAGTATACATGTAAAGTGAAAAAATGTGAGTCATTTTAATTACATAATCGGATGAGTTTGTGGAGTGAGATTAGCAGGAAGTTTATTTGAACATGTAGAATCCCTACAGAGTTATAAGGGTCTGATGAGAACTGTAACTATTTAGGGGGAGATTATTTTGAAACGAGTTGACTTGTTATTAAACGCACTAGATTCAACATTCGATAAAGAGAGTTGGTATGCACCGTTTAAACATGCTATAGGAGGGCTTACAGCCGAACAGGCTATGTGGAAACCATCAGGAGAGGTAACGAATACCATTTGGGAGAACGTTAATCATCTCACTTATTACAAAGAGCGACTTGCTGCAAACTTGGAAGGCCGTGAATGGACAAATAATCTCGATGGTGGTGAAACCTTCTATCTTACCAATCAATCTAATGATGAGAAAGAATGGAAGAAAGTCGTTGAACGTTCTGAAAATGCTCAACGTAATTTAAGACAGGTATTGAGTGCAATTTCTGAAAAAGAGCTTGAACAAAATTCACTTGAGGGGAAATTACTGGATATCATGCTTCATGATGCCTATCATACGGGCCAAATTATTCAATTAAGGAAAATGCAGGGGGCATGGCCAGCAAAACGTTGATTGAACGTTTTAGATCGTTCTATTAAAGGCGTTATTATTGAATAAAACTTAACATCCAAGCATAACCCCGTTCTAAATTTAGAACGGGGTTATGCTTGTTTCTGCTATAAAGCCGCACCTTTCCCGCGTTCTTCCTTAAACCGAAGCTCAAAAGTATCCGCCGTAATTTCATCAGCTTTCGGCAAAGCCCGTAATTTTGGATGAAGCAGCCATACGAGAGAAATGAATAAAATCCCGATGCTAGCGAGGGCGAAAATGAGTTGGCTACTATATACATTCGCAGTGTATCCGCCAATTAAAGAGCCAAGCGGCATAGCAATTGTTCCCATACTCCGTGTGACTGAATTGATACGCCCAAGATATTGGTTTGGAATTACAATTTGACCAATTGTCGCAAATAATATGTTGGTCGCGCCGATTGGTATCCAAGCTAAGCCGAATAAAAAAATGGATAACCATTGAAACGGTACAATTGTAGAGAGAAACCAAAAGAAAGCGCCAGTCGCAAAGCTAATAATGGAGACACGGCCAACATTATGTTTACCAACCCATGAACTGAATAATGCTCCAATTAAACAACCGGCTGATATAGCTGCTAAAAAGAAACCATATAATTTCACACCGCCTAAAGAATCAGCGAAAGAAGGGAGTATGGCCATCGTCATACCGATTGAAAAATTAGCGACAACGGAACCGATTAAGAAGACGCCCATTAAGGAACGAAAGACGATTGAAAACCCTTCTTTTAAATCAGTGAAATATTGCTTAGTTGAAAGTACTGTGTTTGCTTCGGTTTGTTTTGGCATTTTCAATGAAACGAACAAAAGGGCAGTAATCGCAAATGTAAAAGAGTCGATCACATATAAAGTAATTGCGCCAAATAGTGCTACTAATATTCCGGAAAGAGTCGTGCAAATTAAATCAATGCCTTGGTATGCAAATGAGAAAAGTGAATTTCCTTTTAATAATTGTGTTTTATGCAGTAGAAGTGGTAAAGCTTTTGACTGTGCGGGATAGGCGAATTGTTCGATAAAGGCTACGATGGGCATGATGATGAGTAGTAGTTGGACTGTTAATAGGTCGAAGTAGTGTGTAATAGGAATGATTAAAATAAGAATGCATTGCAAAACTTGTGTGATGACGAGGGTGTTTTTAATGGACCATCTATCAACGAATGGACCAGTAAGAAATTGTAGTGCAGAAGGTAATAACGTAAGGGAACCAGCCAATCCAGAATAAAAAGGATTACCACTTAATTTGTATACGAGCCACATCGCGGCTACATAATACAAACTATCTCCTATGTTGGTGAAAATTCTTCCTAAAAATAATAAGAGGAAATTCCGGTTTTTTAATATGTCCAGTTTATCTACTCCTTTATAATAAATTTATTCGGTAAAATAAATTTGACCGTCTCAGTAAAAAAAATCGTATTACGATTTTTCTTCTTCTTTAATAAATTGCTGCATTGTTCTCTCAGCGATTTGAAGTGCAGTAGTAGAAATATAATAAGGTTTACTATTCGGATCTTTATCTGCACCTTTTGTAATTTCGTTTAATTCAGCCATCAATTGATGAAACTTTTTCACCCACACTTGAAATTGTTCTGGCGTAGCATCAAATTCCCAGCAGGATGAAACGTAATTCCACTTAGCTGGATCTTCACTTGCATTTCGTAATGTAAAAGCTTCTTCTGGTGCAGCGAGAATTTGGCTTTTCGTTCTTTCTATCATTTGTAAAAAGATTTGGCGACCTGATTCGCTTAATATTTCTAAATGAGGTAATAGATCTGTAGCAGGGGTGAAGCCTTTAGCGACAGATTGATAAAACTTTTGAATAATCCCATTCTTTTCTTCTGTATAAACGATCTCTATAAGAACCTGTTTAGAATCTATGGTATAATCTGTACAAAAAAGGATATTTTCTATGATACATAATTATACAAGTA
>NZ_JBNPJZ010000131.1:0-15482 GCF_050312695.1 Bacillus sp. AF62
GGTCTTCAATTTTTAAGGATACAATCGGTGTAGATAAGGATTCATGCAAGATTGCATTTAAAAAAGAAATCAGTAATTCCTCTTGTCCTTGTACACCAAATAATTGCTTGAAAGCAAAATCGACTCGTAAATTGACTAGAGGTTGATTCATAGAGTGAGTCACCTTTCTTTGTGTGGATTCTATCTCTATTGTAGCGGATACGGAAGAGAGGACGCAACCCTTGATGACTATAGGGTGGTGATTATTAGTTCTCCGAAAATGCGATACGTGAAATTATTTGTATTGCCGCTTAAACATGCATATAACCCTGCATAATCAGCTTGTTTTTTCTTAATTACGTTAAACGCTTTTATTACCTTATTTTTAGCCTTTAACATTTTTTACATAGAAATGGATTCTCTTGGGCGTCTTCTTTCGTTAAAAATAAATCTGAGCAGTCGTTTTTTTAATTCTTTATAAAAAATAGACGGTTCATCTGTTTTTCAGAACATAATGCATACATAGTGACCTATCTGGATTAAAGATGAATCACCAAATGAGACGAACCATAGTTCGCCGCTCGATGTTTCAACTCTTCATACGTGTATAACTTTTGCTTATCAAATAATTTCGGATGTTTCTTTCTATAGTATCCAAACAATTCTTCTCCATTTTTCCGTATACGATACCGACGCGCTTGTCTGATTGCACCTGGTATTTCTTCAGGAACAAACTGTCCCAGTATTTGTAATGCTTGTGAAGAAGGGATTTCTTCCACTGTTAAATAGACATAGATAAAGATAAGTTTCTTTTATTGTTATATAATTGCAATGTACATTTCCGCTCATAGAAGAATACCCCTCCTCGATCATTATTTTTATCCGCACATGACCAGACAAATAAACGAAACTATCTGTTTAGCCTAGCAGTATCTGCAGCGTTTGTTTCACTTTTTCATCGTCCACTCGATAAAATACTTCTAATCCTTTTCGCTCATATGCCACTGCTTTATGCGATTTTAACTTACCAAGATGTTGCGAAATAGTGGATTGGGGTAGGTCGAAATACCGTTGTAATTCTGTAACATTTAAAGCTTTTTTCTCTAACAAATGATGGACCATTTGGAGACGAACAGGGTGTGCTAATACCTTGAGCATTTCTGAAATACGTTCTAAATCATTTCGCTCTGTGTGAAAAACATTGTTCATGCTCTTTTTTCTCCTCCATTCTTTTTTGACAAGATTTTCATATTTTTCGGTTCTATCATGAACAGCTCCCAAACTATCTTGCACCGTTCTCTTTTTCGATTTATACTAAGATTCACATAACAACAATCATACGAGGTGCCTGATGAATAAAACAGAATTAATTCAAAAAGTAGCAATACAAACAGGACTAAAAAGGACACAAGCCAGTCTTGCGGTAGATAGCGTATTCGCATCCATTCGAGAAACTCTACAAAACGGAGACAATGTACAATTAATCGGGTTCGGTTCATTCGAAGTGCGAGAGCGTGCTGCACGAGAAGGACGCAATCCACAAACTGGAGAATCCATAACCATTCCTGCCAGAAAAGTACCTGCTTTTAAAGCTGGAAAAGCATTAAAAGAAGCTGTAAACAACTAAATATGTATCTGGCTATCATTCTACAGAAGCATGAAATCATCCAGATTCATGCTTCTGTTTCTTTTATAATCGGATTGTCGAAATAGCATGTTTATACACGAGTTGTTGTTTCCCTTCCACTTCTAACAAAATCGAATATAAATCATACCCTGTTATCGTTCCTTTGATATGAAATCCATTTATCAAAATCATTGTCATGTTCTTTTTTCTTTGTACTGCTTCTTGTAGTACTTGTTCCTGAAAGGATACCATATCTTTTGTTCTTTTCTCTTGTAGTAATTGTGATTTTCTTTCCAACGATTTCTTCCCCCTTCTTCTTAGGATTTTACAAGATATGGTTCTAATTCCTGTATAAGCTGTTTTGCTCCTCCTGGACTCAAGGTCAACTTTCCATCTTCCCAGCTTAATATGCTGGGAAGATACTTCTCCCGTAATGGAACAAACGTCATATCCCTTATATTTCTGCAGAATAATCTCTTCTCCCTCTACACAGATTTCTACCCAGTCTTTTTTCTCTATTTCCAGTAACCTTCTTGTTTCTCTCAGTATGACAATTCTCCCTAAATGGTCTATTTTTCGTAAGATTCTTGTTTACTTCAAATGATATTCTCTCCTCGTTTTCCTATTTATAAAATTCACTCATTTATTTCTCTTGTTTTTCTATAACCAATTGTACACGAAATATTTTTTCTTTCACTTTTAATAGATGACTGATCAATTCTTCAGAGCTGTGGCCCACCCCTGTATGGGTGCAGCTGCTAGTATACGATGTACCACTTCTGAATCTGTATCACAAAGAGAATGTTGTTCTACTAACAGCACAGGTGCCAGTTATTTTCTTGTTTGATGATGAAAGCTAGAAGCAGTTCGATTTTTTCACGCATTTCTTCTTGCATTACTCACTGTGCTTCCATTTTCTTACTTTTATATATCGTAAATCACGAATTATTCTCTACGTATATCATCTTATTTATAGACTATCACATTCTTACCATATACACCTAAGAAAAATGAATATTCTATCTTCTTCCAAACTCATTTTCTCATTTCCGATACCATTTGACCCTTTTACATGCAAAGTACATCTTTACTTCTCCATACGGTATCCACATACCACATGCATAAATCCTTTCCCTCACATTATCTAGCAGCATATATACCTGCTAAGACACTTATAAAACATCCGCTTTATTTGTTAATTTTTTTGTAAAACTAAGCCTATAGTTCTTCATAATTTGTAAAATTGATTGCTACATATCAATACCTTTTATAAGTTTAACATTTTGTATCTTTTGCAAAACTCGTTTTCAATAATAAAGTTTTACATTTAATAATCTAGAATCATTTCATTGTCCTCTTTTTTCTAACGTTATTTAAGATTTTGATTTCCATATTTATCAATTTTTATATGATTAG
Source organism: Bacillus sp. AF62 (assembly GCF_050312695.1). Classification (NCBI taxonomy): domain Bacteria; kingdom Bacillati; phylum Bacillota; class Bacilli; order Caryophanales; family Bacillaceae; genus Bacillus; species Bacillus sp. AF62. Next base: position 3,023 of record NZ_JBNPJZ010000131.1, read on the forward strand.
ATTATTCAAAATGTTCTAAATGAAGTATTAGTATGGACGTTATATTACAAGATATTTTGCAGGTTTTTGATAAGATTTTAGATAAGTATATGCAGGATTAGAAGATCCTTTCATGCATTCAGAATTGAAAAATTCCCATCCTCAATTAGATTCAACAGTGGATGAATTACAAATTGCATTTTGTGACTTGCCAGAGAAGGTACAATCTAGATTATTAAGCCTAGATATATCATTACTTCTTAGTGCAAGTACCGATTCAGAATTATATAACTTAAGAGCATTTATTCACCAAAACAACCTTTCTTCCAAATTCAGAACATTTTTAACTATTCTAGGACATGAAGGTAAACTTGCTCAACAATTTATAAATCAAGAAAAGATGGATAAATATGATTATTTACCAGTGAAAGATTTCTCTTATGACAAGTTACTTAAACTATAATTATTAATATAAAAATTTTCAATAAACTACGAGGAGTGTTAATGATGCATTTTTCAAAAGACTTCAATTACCATCATGAAGGGGATTATTTATACGCCGTCGAGTATTATCAATTCCGTCAAGCTAGTACACTAAATACATTCAAAATCGAATTATTATGTTTTGATACTTCTTATGCATTTCATTGAATTTGAGATAATGAATCAATCCCAAAAGAATACCGTTTTGTTGCGATTAATGATTATGAAATTAATGAAGAGTTTAATTTAGGTCTTATAGATTTTAAGTCCAAACAGGCTGTACTACAACGAGCAATTGATATCGCTATTGCAATTGCAAAAAAATATTGCCAAAGACCATCTTATTTATAAATTATGCAGATGGAAATAATGGATATCCTACCAGAGAGCCAAGGGGCATTCAAGGAATTAGTGTAAAACGTATGTATTTTCACCACAAGTTAGGATATACTGTGAAATGAAGAGCAATCTGTAAGGGTTAGTTGCTAGATATAGTGAGTTTACGCAGAGAAAAGATACAGTCACGGATTATCGTGGCTGTATCTTTTTTTGAGGATTGTTCCCACAACACATTCTATACATATAGGCTTTTCTTTTTGTGCGGTAGAAGCTATTTTGATATGATATATACGTACAAACACTTGCAAAATCACAAACACAACAAAGACAATCTGGCATAACTGTCTTTGTTGTGTTTCATCGTAAAAAGAGACGGTCCAAAGACCGCCTCTTTTATGCTTGCTCTATGATTTTCTTTACTTCTTCAATCGTGAGTTCACTGGCTTGTGCAATGGTTTCCATTGGGACTTGTAATCGATGCATACCGAGAATCATTTGACATTTTCCCTGTTGGACGCCTTTTTCAAGCCCTTTTTGAATTCCCTCTTGGATCCCTTCTTCTTTTCCTTTATTTAATGCATGTGCGATGCCTGCCGCTTCATCCATTAGAATCTTTTCCCGCGCCTCATACGCTTGACGGAATGAAGCATCCTGACTCATATGTTCCCATTTATCCATCGCCTTTTGTAACATTGAATCTTGGTTCACTGCAATCGCCTCCAAAATTTGTGTTAGGTGTTCATCTTTATTCGCAGGAAGTAATAGTAACCATCGTACAAAAGAATCTTACCACGGATTGGCCATGGATTTCCTCTCCCTGCCTACTACTTTCTTTTCATTGTACCGAAAAAAGGCGAAAACATGCAAACAATAGATTAGATAACGACCATCAAAAGGCTGTTCGCACTTCATATCGTTTAGACAGGATTGTAGAAGACTCCATCGATGTCCTTTTAGGAACGTCAATCGAAGTCATGCGTGCCTATCAAAAACAAATTAAGGAACTGGAGAAATCTATTAAAAGAATCATGGCTGGATTAACTCAAACATTAGAATCCATCCCAGGAATCGGTCCTGTATTCGCCGCTGGTATTATCACTGAAATTGGTCAAATCGAAAGATTTGATGATGAAACTAAGATTGCAAAATATGCCGGATTATATTGGCGTAAGCATCAACCTGGCCGATTCACTGCTGAAAACACTTCATTATCTCGTAATGGAAATCACTACTTACGCTATTACTTAGTTGAAGCCGCCAACTCGGTAAGGAAGTATGTATCAGATTATCAAGAGTATTACATGAAAAAATATAATGAAGTACCGAAACATCAACACAAACGTGCACTCGTCCTAACAGTAAGAAAACTTGTGCGATTGGTGGATGCGCTACTACGTAGTCACCAACTCTTTACGCCAAAAAGGTGCGTGAAAGTGTGACATAAAATTTGTCATCGCTACCTTTCTTTGTTTCCGGCATTTTACATACATTGCTGATTTAGTTTCCTGATATCTTTTTTTAGTAAATTGCCCTTCGATAACTTCAAATGTTTTTATTTTTTATTTGACATACTACCGTAGGTCTTATATAGAATAATTTATCTCTATACTGTGTTCCAGTTTTACTGTACCACCTCATCTATAATCTTTGTAGATATAGATATTTCTCCGAAAGATTGCTAACACACGGAAGTTACGAATTAGTAGAAAAGTGTCTACGAATTAGTATCCGCTTGCGTATGGTGTATGGATGATATATTATAGATGCAGATATATTTATTTCACGTTTTATGGAGGAATTTCAAATATGACGAAACCAGCTACTACATATGTAATTGGAAATTTTAAAGGAGGAGTTGGAAAAACGAAAACAGCCACCATGTTAGCTTATGAAACAGCTACTGTATATGATGAAAAATGTTTATTAGTAGATATGGATCCTCAAGGGAATGCGACAAGGATACTTGCAAAAACCGGAAACATTCAACAAATACATACGTCTATTACAGATGGATTTGTAAATCAAAATTTAGAGAATGAAATTATTCCCGTCATTAAAAATTTGGATATTATTCCGTCGAATACTTCCTTTCGGCAACTATCAAAAATATTATTTGATTTGTTCCCTGAAGATGAATTTTCACAAATTACATATTTGAAAACATTACTAGAACCATTAAAAAGTAAGTATGATCGTATTTATATCGATGTCCCCCCTACCATTAGCGATTACTCTGATAATGCAATGATGGCAGCCGATTATTGTATTATTGTGTTACAAACGCAAGAATTATCTTTAGAAGGAGCTCGAACCTATATTGCTTATATGCAATTTTTAGCAGAAACTTATCATGCCAATCTACAAGTTTTAGGTATTATCCCAATGATGTTACACCAAGGGAAACGAGTCGACAATAAAGTGTTACAACAAGCGCAGGAAATGTATGGTGGGAACGTTCTACAGACCATCGTTAGATATCAAGAACGTTTAAAAGTATATGATATTGAAGGCATTCATAAGACGAGGAATGGTAATGGAACAATTGATATGTGGGATGAAAAAGCGCACCAACTGTTCATTGATGTACTACAGGAGCTGCATGAGCACGAACATTATTTTGCGACTATTCACGCATAGAAAGGAGATTTCTCATGTCTCATATATCATTTCAACCCATTATCTCACAACCAAATAAAAATACATTACACGATAAAGAAGTGAAAATAAAAGGAACAAACGATTTTGGACGAAATAATACCTCTGGTAAGAAAAAAAGTATAGAACCTATTATTATGAATGAAAAAACACCCATTGTTGAAAAAATAGATTTTCGTTTAATTCCCACTAAAACTGCTAAAATTTCACCTGCAGTTTTGTTAAAGTTAAACACTCTGAAACCATTTATTAAGGAACAAGAAAGTATGGAAAAAACATCTATTAACAATATCATTGATATGCTTATCGAAAGTTATATACACACAAAATTATCTCCACGACAATCCGAAGGGTATAAAGGTATGTATGCACATCTTTATGAAATGCTGTATAAAAAATAAATAATGCTGATTTTATTGTCACCCACATATATGAAGAGCGATGCAGGTGTGACTATCTATGTTGAATTCATCTCCCTTTGGTGACAGATTTGTTGCCGAAATTGGTATTGAAATGAGACGATTTTCCATTCAAGCCCATATTCTATGTATAAACTCATCATTCTTTCTATAAAAGCATTAAAATTATCTGGTGCATCCTAAATCAATAATCTGTATTTATTATGTAAACTTTCTTAGGTGAAAGCAACATTGCTATCAAGATAAGAAAGAATAGGGTATTTTTGTATCTGGATGAGCACCCAATGCACTGGAACTTCTTTAACTCAATTAAATAGATATTTAGACGTACACATTATTCCTGAGCGGATGAATCAATAATTTAATCAGTGGACCGTCTAACTTTAGGGATTCAAAAACACCCCTTTACTTGAAATTTTTGGCGGTTTTATTTTTTCTAAACCAGCAATATTTATTAAATCGTACCGTAGAGCTTTTCCAATTCATAATACTTAAAGTAACTAAGAGTTATTAAGTAATTTATTTTAGTATAAAACATACATACACTGCATATATTGTTAGTGCATCTAGAGAACTTCCTTAAAGAATATCCCTTCAATTGAAGGGATATTCTTTTATTTCATATCTCATGTCGTATGTGATCAACCTTAAAATTCCATTAAAGATTGATCACAAAGACCAGCAATGTTTTGTTGAACATTATATAACTACAATCACATACTAACTGAGGTGGTACAGTAAAACTGGAACACAGTCTAGAGATAAATTATTCTATATAAGGTGTTTCAGATGAAAAAATAGTATGATGAAACGTAAAAAAACAATGTGTTGAATTGGTAATCAAAGAAGGGCATACAATCTCCAGTATTCAAAGAGAATTTAATCTAGGACATGGGACTCTTAATTCATGGATAAAAAAATATTCTTCTCCACTTTTAGATAGTAAGGGAACTGATATGGCAGAACTACGTTCTTTACGAAGAGAAATCCAGGCATTAAAAAAGGAAGCAACCTTCTTTGCCAAAAACCAAAACTAACACGTTTTCAGTTTATTAAACACAATCACCACATATTTGGAGTGCGCTGACTTTGCTATCGATTACAAGTGTCTGTTGGTGGTTTCTACAACTATTTTCATCGTAAAGCCACTGAAGGTCAGAAAAAACGTAAAAAGACAGCGGCTTATATTATCATGCAATTTAAATGTTTAAAGGATAGAATGGGATATCGAAAACTGTACCGTTATCTTATAAATAGAGATGTTAGGGTGAGCTTATCTCAAGTAAGACAAGCTTTATGTCGAGCTGGATTAAAGTCAAAAGTTGTCACGTATTATAAAAAAAGAAAGCAAGACCATCCTATATTTCCAAATGTACGTGAGCGTTCCTTTAAACCTGGTAAGAAAGACGTTCCAACAGTTATATGTGATAACAGAATTTCGTTTAGTAAATGGATTGAAAGTATATTTTTGTGCTGCATTAGATATTAGCACCCGGCGGGTGCTTGTTTATTCTTTGGATACTCATCAAGAGGCGCAACTAGTAAAGGATACAATTCAGCAAATTAGAAATGTTTTATGGAAGTCACAAAAAGATTGTATTTCATAGTGATCAAAGATCACAGTTTACGAGTTATACGGTTACTGATTTTTGTAAGCAACAATAGATCCAACACAGTATGTCCCGCAAAGGGAACTGTTAGGATAATGCTGTGATCGAATCATTTTTCAGTATCTTTAAACGTGAATGTTTGCATGGTGAAAAACTGATTTCTCTCGCTCAAGTAACGCAGTTAGTAGTTGAATGTATTTATATGTATTATCATTCCATTCGTCCGCACTCATCATTAAATGGACTGACTCCGTATCAGTATTCAAAATCCATTGCGTAATCTATTCCATGTTCCAGTTTTTCTTAACCAGGTCGTTTAGATTGAATCAATGCTTGAATATCCTCAATATTAGCATTGAGAATTAAAGCTTCTTTTGCTTTTACTTGTCCTCTATTAATATTTATCAACTGCTTATCAATTGAAGCAATTATTCTTTCCCTATCATATACTACAGTCCCCTCCATAGAATCATATTTTGGGCTCGTCAAAGCCTTCACTCCTGACATGGGTAACTGAAGAGTTAATACTGTTATTATTAAAGCTTTGTTTACTGATTCCACTTTTTCTATCCTTTCAATTCACTTAGATATCATCCGAATATTTTGATTAATAAAACCAAAAAATTAAATAGATTGCGCAGTATATAATTAGTTAAGGAATATTCTTACCTTCATCAAAACAAATAATGATACTTAAAAGATAAAGAACCGGAACAGTTTCTGTTTCATGACATTATATATGTATTTTGTCAGTATAAGTTAAAGTGTGATTGTTTGCAACATACATAACCAATGGGAATAATCCCTAGATTAAGACTAGGGATTATTGAGTAGATTAGATACATTTAAAGAAACAGTTAGAGAGATACACACACAGAATGATTGAATCTCAATCGTTATTTTAACATTGTAGATGTATATATACACGAATAAACTTGTCTAAAAAATGGACATTTTTGATATTGAAACTAGTTTAAATGATAGGCAGTATGGGTAAGTCCTAAAAATCCATTTCAAGTTTCTCATTTTTTGTAAGAAAACCTGTAATTATGTATTAGATATCAAAAAAGTTCAGATAGCCTGTTCTGTTCAGAAAAAAATAAGACCATTTGCAACTTTATTCTAATCTGTTTCAATAAAATACCGCGTCCATAGTCATGAAAGTCCAAGTTTTTATAAAATTACATTTCAAGCTAAACATATAGGATATTACTATCTAAACGTTCATGCATGTGAGGGAGAAGATGATTGTAAGCTAATAGTTCACAGACCAAAACCCATAACGGGTATGCCTTAATAGAGATAAGAATAAATTTCTTAATACGTGGAAGCACTGGGATGTCAATTGCAATTGCAGTCTTAACCTGTAAAAGTGATAAGATGTTTTGCTAGTATTTATTTTATTTGCCCCTTTGGGGCTTTTTATATGAAAATCAACATTAAATACACTTGAAATAGCACCCAAAATATACTAGAAAGTTTATTTTAAATAAATTCGATATTGCACGAGGGGACTGAAACCTGTATTCGGTATTCTTTTTTTCTAACTAAGCTGAGTAGTTATCATTTTTGAATATATATGAGAACCTGTCTAAAATCTTTGCTATAATATAGACAAAAAAGGAGGTTTCCTATGATACACAATTATACAAATAATATAACCCGTGAACAGTTTGAACTGATTCGTAAAGATTTAGAAAACGCACGTAAAAAGACGCGTTCTCGTACAGTCGATTTGTACGAAGCATTCTGCGGCGTACTGTACCTACTTACAACAGGATGCCAATGGCGCAACCTACCGAGTGATTTTCCACATTGGAAAACCGTGTATGCCTACTATCAAATTTGGCGGAAAGTAGACGAGAATAGCACAAGTCTTCTCGAAAAAGTGCATAAAAAAATTGGCCGAAACCTATCGTGAACAAGATGGGCGTGAAAAGCAGACCAGTTTCTGCATCGTAGATGCACAAAGCGTAAAAAACACATGGATAGCTGGTGAAAAAGGCTATGATGCTGGAAAGAAAGTGTCAGGAATCAAACGACATATCGCTGTAGACACCAATGGGCTTATTCATGCTATAGAAGTCACAACTGCGAATATAACGGACCGAGAGGGCGCTATCCAAATGTACAAACGCCATACTGAAATATTGGATAAAGTGACAAATATACTTTGTGATGGTGGATACACTGGCCCATCATTTGCACAATCGATAAAAGAGGCGATTGATGGTTCGGTTAAAATCATCAATCGCACTGAACTTCACAAATTGGCCTTGTTACCAAAATGCTGGATTGTGGAGCGAACTTTTGCTTGGTTGGAAAATTATCGAAGGCTGTGGAAGAACTGTGAACGAACACTTGAAAATAGTAGACAGAGTTGCTTATTGGCAGGTGTGGCGATTTTATTAAAAAGATTTTAGACAGGTTCTGAGTTGTATTATACCACTATATAGCAGGATTCGTTGTAAGTGACATGGATGTAACAATGTTAACTCCGTCTATTCATGCTGAAGGGAATACTTCTCAAAATAATAAAATAGCTGGAATGAAACAAAAATAAGAATGCACCAATACCTTAGTGATTAGAAAAATCGGTGGCAATAATATCAGTAACTCTTTACAAATTAGCTTACCAACTTCAAATCATGGTGTTAACACCAACAATGGTACTTTTGTTTATCAAGATGAATTAAAACTAGCAGATTTAGCAATACAAATAACGAAAGAAGGCGTCCGATCTTTCATTCACATAAAAACAATTTAGCACTAACAGAGTAGGAATTTACAGTCCCTATGCCAAATGTCTGGAAATTAATTACCTTTGCAGAATATATGGGCGGAGAACAAGATACAGGTGATGTATTTATAGTTGATGAGCAGAACACGATTCAAAGTATTTTTATGTTTAGTTAGATAAAGGATGAAATGGAAAAACAATTTCTACACATTATAAAATAATCGGGGATAAATTAATTCAGATTGTGGAATTCAATGGAAACACTGTATTTCCATTGAATGGAATGATTACAGATAAATGATTAATTGTATTACAACGTTAGTAATGGCAAATGAGTTATTGACAATGATACAGCAGCAAATACGCATTAGATTATAACAGTTTGATTATATATTTTTGTTTTTTGATATAGTGAGTTAGAAAGTAGATGAGGGTGTTGGAAACAGGAAAAAACTTAATTAGTGTCATAACGTTAGCGAGTATTATAGCCGCATTTCCTACAACAATGTTCGCTGCAAATCATTCTGATCCTGTAACAAAAAACAGAGAAAAATCGCAATATAACACCCCCTATTATGTAAAAGATAAACAATTACCTCATAAAAGCGGAGTAACGTTTGAGTCTTGGATTTTAGATGATTATATTCTATTTTTATTATCCGTTGGAAAATAAAAATAGAATATATGGGTTCATCAAATCTACTCAAGCTAGTAAAACCGAAGAACAATATTGTGGCCCTGATGAAATGCTGAGTTCTGTTTATTTAAGTAATGATGATAGAACAGTTCATAAAATCTATGGATCATCAAAAGATAATTCGATAGGAATAGGGTCTTTTATCAAAGTCAAATAGGATTAATGACCAAAGAACTTTGGAAATATAAAGGAGCCACTACTGAAAAATCTTGGCTGTAGCAATCTACATTTTTAGAGAAAACTAGGCATAACGTTTTTAAATCATAGATAAACGCCTTTTGAAACGATTTTGGCAAGTGAATAAGTAGGATTGGGTGCAAAAAACATAGAATATGAAAATAGACGATTCTGTTGCAAAGCTTGAAAAAATAAAAATTTGTTTACAAAATACAATTATAGTTTAAGTGCAGTGAACCCTATCAAGTAGACCGTTTTTAAAAGACGCAATTAAGTAACCTGAGTGCTATATTTATATGGACTTAAGCTATTTAATTTCCTTTGAAATCTTGATGATTATAAAAATATATATTTGCGCATGACAAGTTTAGCCTCATGCACTTTACGGAAGGAAATTAAATGAAAACACTCTATCTTAAAATGACTAAAGAAGTTTTCCATACCATCATTATACCAAAACTCCCCTGTTCAAGACATACTTGCCTTCATCTGATATTTTGTAAGTAATTGATTATATTGACGAGGTATATACTTAGATTATTGATCACTATGTAAGAGAATTCTCACTACACTTCGTTTTTTCGACTGGTTTCATAGATAATAATTTCATTATTGTACAAATCTATAATACTTGCTAAATACAACCAATCTTCCTTTGTATGAAGGTACGTGAGATTTAACATCCGTACTGGATTCGGTTTATTGGTTACAAAATATTTTAATTTAACAAGTTTGCCTATACATTGTAAGGTTGGTTCTATTGGTTGTTGCTTTATATTTCCGCACTGTAATAGAGCGAAGGTCTTCTTGTTGCATCAAATATGCGGCTGTTTTTTGTGAAACACAAACACCTTATTTTTGCAATTCCTTTGTAACTTTAGGACTTCCATAAATTTGATTCGATTGTAAATATTCATTTCGGATTTGTTCGATTAGCTGTTCCTTTCCGTTTCTCTGTAAGCTGATAGGGCGCTTTAACCCTGCATAATAACCACTACATGATACACCGAAGACTTGAAACATCTTCACTATACGAAATTCACCTCTATGATCCACAATGAATGTGTAGATTAATTCTGGTCTTTACTGAAGGTGCCAAACCCCTTTTTTAAAATAGCCAATTCCTCCTTGAGTTCACGGTTACGTCGCTTTAAAGTGAGAAAATCTTGATTTTTTGATTTGATGTTCCCAAATCCGATAAAGCCGGTTTCCTTACTTTGTTTATATTCATTACACCAACGGTGTGATGTTTTATAAAATTTCTAAATTGCTTGCGGTGTGAGCAATTGTTTGGCCCTTTTCCTTACAAAGTTGAACAGCTTGTTTTTTTATAATCTACATCCTATAGTTTTTTCTGTACAAGACACCTTGTCCCTGTTTATTTGTTTTTAGTATAAACTCTCTGCTCCATGTGTCTATTAGTTAGACTAGCATCAGTTTTGTGGCATGATAAGAAGCTGCGTTTGATAACTGTTGATGGAGATAAAGACTATCCTGTTGCGATATGTGAACTAAAGGAAGACAAATGTATACCAAACGTTATATCAATTCGTGTGAAAAATATGTAAACAATAGTAGGAATCAAGACCACCAGTTTATCAAAACACGGATTCGGAATATGCTTGGATTGAAATCCTTGCAAACAGCTACAACAATGATTGTTGGAATAGAAGCTTTGCATTTAATCAAAAAAGAACAAACTTTCCAAGAACAGAAGTCTGTCCAAAAGCAGATATATTTTATTCATGAACTCTTGGTTTAACAGCATAAATTTCAATTCCGTTAGGAATCTTTTTCTTTTTTTCATATCCCACTGTTTTTGCACCAGAGCCCTTTAATTTGAATAGCTTTTCTTTTCCTCTTTTCATCACGCACCTTTTTGGGAAGTGATATCAATATAGACAAGTTCTAAAAATCATTTTTTGTACCTAAACGATTATTAAACACCTTATGCAAATTCTTTCTATGCTATTTTTAAAAGGTGAGCTACTTTCAAAAACTTTGCAATAGAAATTTTCCCAAAATTCATTTCCATATTTTCAGTATAAAATAAGAGGATTTTATACATGATAATTTTAAAGAAAAATCAAATACATGGAATAAAAGCTTTACAACAACATAAGCAAACATATTGTATTTAATTATTTTAACTTTACTTATATTTTAAAAATTAACCAAGGAGTGTAGGTGAGTACTGTATGAGATATATGAAACTATCTTATAAATTCTATGCAAAGATGGATTCGGAATCCTCAAGATTTATCCATAATAAAGAAACTTCTACCTTAACTGCTGATCTCACAAAAAATATACAAATCATCCAGAATGAATTTCAAAAAAACCCATACTTTATGACGAAATACACTAAAGTATTGGATAAAGAGATGGCCCTTCTCTATTTTCAAGGATTATCTGATATAGAAAAAATGCAAGATTATATCTTGCACTTGACTGCACCAGATCAACCAATATTTTTTGATTCATCATCTCCTTTTGAACTGTTGAAACAGATTATAATTCCGGCAGAAGAGATTAAGCATACCTCATATATCCATGATATTGTCAATGCGATTCTTTCTGGAAAAACAGTTTTTCTGTTCGAAAATCATGAACAAGCTTTGATTGTTAGTACAGGGAATACTATCGAACGAAGCATCTCAGATCCACCTTCTCAAAACGTAATTAGAGGGCCACGAGATGGATTTACAGAATCCTTACAGACCAATGCAATACTCATTTTTCAACGAATAAAAAATCCTAAGTTACGTATCCAACAAAAAACAATAGGTACACTTACAAATACCAATATTGAAATTATATATATACAAGACCTTGTTGACAAAACAATTCTAAACATCCTTATACAGAGAATTGAAAATATTAAATTAGAAGGAATTTTAGAGAGCTCCTATCTTGAATCCTATTTATTAGATCCTGGATATTCACCATTTCCCACTATCTATCATACAGAACGCCCTGATATTGTCGCAGCTGCTCTATTAAATGGTCGTATTGCGATTCTCGTTGATAAAACACCTTTTGTGCTAATTGTCCCATCATTATTCCAACATTTTTTACAATCCAATGAAGATGAGTATCAATCTGTATATTTTTCATCCTTCATACGTTTATTACGCTATATTTCTTTTTGGACAAGTATGACATTGCCAAGTTTGTTTATTGCAGTGACTTGTTTTCATCAAGAAATTATTCCAACACCACTTCTGATGAATTTATCTGCTCAGAGAAGTGCTGTTCCCTTTCCTCCTATCATTGAAATGCTTCTCATGGAAATTACCTTTGAGGTATTTCGTGAAGCTGCGTTACGATTACCTAGACTAGTAGCAAATTCCATTTCCAT
>NZ_JBNPJZ010000023.1:0-14847 GCF_050312695.1 Bacillus sp. AF62
GGCTTTTTATTTTCATCCACTTTCATTACTTTTAAGGCGCCCTTTGCTTTCCAGAATACTTGTAAGTCTTTGCTTACAAGTCTTTGCTTACTTGTTCTGTACTGCGTTCTAGCAATACAGTTGCGTCTTGAATCGTACTTGTTCCTTTATATACAATCGCATGAATATTTGTTAGATTTGAAACGACTTTTAGAGATAGTTCACTACTCTTAGAGGATTTTGGTACTTGAATACGGAACTTTTCTCCTAGTTGGAACGTTTCTTTTACTTCACCTTGTTCTGTAACAATGCGTGTGCCTTGTGGTGCATTGTTCATTTGTACTTGGAATGTACTCTTTTTTGCATTTGTTTGAACGGTGTATGTTGTTGTTTCGAAATATTCACCGTTTAGTTGTGCTTCTTGTTTATCCGTTGGAATGACATTCATCCAAACATCTTGTGTATCCTGGCTTTGATTTGCCGTATGAATGATATTCTTTGCCGCTTTTTCAACAGCCGCATTTTTGAACTGTAATTCATCAACGGAAATCTGGCCAAGTGCATTCCAAAGAGCTAATTGCGTTGCGTAATGGGCTTCTTGCCAAGTGGAAACACCTAAATTTTCTGGTGTTTTCTGTGGATACCCATTCATTAAGACACGATAAGATACATCATCTGTTTTGCCCGCTTCGGGTAAATCCTCTCCATTTGGGGATTTTAAACCGTATACTAGACAATACGCAATTTGACCACTAGCGTTCTTTAGAAGCTCTGTACGAACATCTTTCCCATATTGCGGACTATAGGCCCAATCCATCTGATACCTTTCTCGATTGATTACCTCCGCACTAGCTTGATTCAGCGGAATCAAGAAGCTCATCACAAATAAAAGTACACTCGTAAAGAGTAGTAGTGTTTGATACGATTGTTTCAAAACCATTTTTACAGCTCCTTTAGGATTATTCAGTTTTCAAAGAACATTTTAATATTAATTTTCTTAATAATTAGAATATTTTGTTTATTTTTTTAGAAATTTTTTACCCTCTGGTGCTTTTTTAAGTAAATTAATTATCTGCATCACATATCTTTACAAATGTAATGTAAAATAGGTACTGTCTTACTTATAAACCTATTCTATTCCAAAATATAGAACGCGTTTAAAAGATAAGATTATATAACTCTTGCTCTGTAATATGTTGGAATAAATAATTCTTCTACTGGTAAATTGAAGTAATTCGCAATCATTTTAGCGCGTTCAGCATTCGTACTTTTTTTTGTACATTCGATTTCTTGCAAGACACCTTTTTTAATATTTAAGTCCCTTGCAACTTCACCAATTGAAATTGAATGCTCTTCACGTATTTTTCTAAAAACCGTAGATCGATTATTGTTATACACTTGTATCACCTCCTTATCCTTATTATAGAACGCTTAAAGCTGACAGTCAATAAAAAAATATAAATTTTTTATACTTTATTATAATTTATTTATATAACAGAAAGGGGAACTTACATGAATACCTTTGGACAAAACTTGAAGAAACTTAGAGGTATGAGGGCTATGAGTAGAAAAGACTTAGCTAATGAACTAGACATTCCTTATGTAACTTTAACAACTTGGGAAAGTGGAAGTAGAATACCAAATAGCGACAAATTAGTTCCAATTGCAAATTTTTTTGGGGTAAGTGTATCCGAATTAGTAGAAAAAACAATAGACAATAACGAGATTTTAAATATGTACCATAAATCAAATGGGGATTGTGAAGACCCTATTAAACGTCTAACTGCTGCGCTTTACGAAAAATATAAAAGCGTACCTGACCAATATAAAGCTGAAATTGAAAAAGAAATTCTTCGGTACGCCGATTTACTAAAATTAGATATAGATCAAAAAAATAAAGATAATGAGTCTACACCTTCATAACTCATCGATTTGTATATATTGTTCGCATTTATCAAATAAATGACTACAAAACTCTAAGTCTAAATTACTATCAGTTATAATTATTTCGATAATTTCTTTAATATTAGTCATAAATAAACCTCCATTGAAGTGTACTTACCTCATCCCATTCGCCATTTCCTAATTTTAGGTAATGCAGAATGCTTTATAAACGAAGAAAAGACATCAGTTATGATGTCTTTTCTTCGTTTATTTTATTTATCCTGAGCCACCGGGATCGGATATCATCATGAAATTGGTTTTATGTTTTGTTTCTTCTGCAATTTGAGTAGTCGAAGTAGAATTATTCACACAAAAAAACTGAAGAAGCAATAAAAAAACAATAAAATACTTGTAAGTTCCCAGTATTTTTTTCATTTACTATCCCCCAATCTTTATCTTTTTTTCACACATATTTAACATTTCAATTGCAAACTGAACAAAATAAAATTCATTATTTGATTTAAACTCGTCAATAGCGGATTCTATAAGCGCGGTATCATTTGTTATCATGCCTTTATAGCACAACTGGATTGGAGTCAAAGGACCTTTTTTTTCTAATGTAGTTAATATAGCAAGCGCCTTTACTCTATCTCCTTTTCGATACCAATAAAAACTTTTTTCTGCTATATGAAGTTTTCTATAATCTATAGTATCAATATTACGATTCCAATACAACGTCAAAAAATTAATATTATTCAAAATAACATCTTTCTTAAAATAGCATTTTCGTTTTATACAAATTTCTAGTGCCTTTTCCATATTTTCAATTGCTCTTTCATATGAATCAAAAATCAAACTTTCACCCTTTCTCGATATCAAAGATGCGCGCATAACTGGAAAAAACTCTAAATGTTCATAATTATGCAAGGAATCATTGAGTTTTTTAAATTCTTCAATTTTTCCTCGCCTAAGTAGGGAATAGCTGTAAAGATCAGTTATCCAAAAGTTATACAAACTAATAGATTCTTTTTGTTTTAGTAAATTTAAAGTGTTCATAGCTCTATTCATATGATATTCAAACACTTTAAAATTGCCATTATCACCTAATATTAATAACCTTAGTACATCACATAATACTGTGAATTCAGCCTCTTGTGATAAAGCTGGTTTTCTTAAATAATCAATTTCTAAATAAATTTCATCAATTGGCTTAGTTTTATAAAGTCTCTCGCAGAATAAAGTAAATATTTTCGAATAATTTCTCATCGTTCGATTTTCATGATTAATACACAAGTTAACTATATATTCCAAAATTTCAGTATATCCATTTTGGTATGCGATAATAAATAGTTTTTTTACATTTAACAAATATTCTTTAGTGTACGTTGACATTAAATATTTACAAACACCTTCAAAAGCTTCAACATCATCTGGAAACATTTTATATGCCATTTTCGAAAATGAAAAAGCTGAAATCTCTTTCCCTTCAGTCCCCCATTCACAAGCAGAGGATGCGGATACGCCACATTCTTTGCTAAATGCTGTCCAAGATTTCCCCTCATTTTTCAGCTGCATATCAAATGTTTGATGAAGTATTCCCATACCATCACCCTCTTTTTAATTTCGAGTTATACTTTTGTATAATCATTTTATATACTAAGTATTGATATTATTTTTAAAGAACTATACAATAAGTATTGTACACTATGTTAGATATGAAAAAAATTGAGAAATAATAAGTCTTTGTTTATTTTCAAATAATTCTAAAAACCATAAAAAAAAACCCTACCGCACCACTTTTTAATTGGTTCATTGCTTGCCGGCTAGACACCAATTAAAAAGTCCCTGGGAAGTAGAGCTTTTTATATTACATATTAATATTCACTTTTATACGTAGATTATAACACAAAGTGAATGTAGTGTGAATAAGAACCTCTATTTTCCCAACATTTTTCTGCAAGTGTGTGTTTTGGGAAAAATAGGAGGTCTTTTTGTGTTACTAAATAACTTTTTGCTAAGTAAAGCAAAACGAGAATTAAGTCCACACCTGGTTCATGTTCCGCGAGGTGCTATCAATAAAACAGTACAAAAAGTAATTAAAAATATTGATATTATTCTGTTCGAACATGAAGGTAAAACCACTAAAGATTTCTTCATACAAACACCACGCCGCTATAAGGCACTGGAAGTTGTTTTATCTTACCTAGTACAAGAAGGATACTCTCAAATGAAACAAGAACAAATCAGTCAAAAATCGGGTATTTCTATACCGATCATCAACTTTATTCTGAAATGGTTAGAGGACCTTGAGGTATGCCATCAAATCAAAACAAGACGTCATGGTAAGATTGCACCATCTATTTACATATTAAGCCTCAATACCAATTATTTGAAAATCATTGAATATTTTAAGCAAAAATGGGCGTTTTCAATTGATATTTTTTCTACATTTACAAAGTTTCTATCTAAAAGACTAAGTAAAAAACAAGAGAAATCTACAGAACAAGCCGAAAAACCAACTGTGCCTACATGCCAGGGAATAGATATATTGGATGCTGTTGCTCCTACAAATGAAGAAGTAAAAGTAAAAAAACAGCCAATGAATGCCCCTAATTCGGGTGAAAAGCTAGAACTACGCTTCCGCGAAATGGATGAGTTTATGAGCGAAGATCAAAAGAAACTATATATATATATCATAAGTAAAGATACAAATATTACTGAAAAAGATGCTTATACAATCGCATTGCGTATGCCGCCAGACGTAGATTGGGAAGCAAGAAAAACTTTTGAGGATTGTGTACAGTTTTTTGAGATAAACAAATCACAAGAAAGTACGCCCGCTCATTTCATGAAAATCTATACAAAACAGTTAACTGCAAATAGGAAGCGTAGACAGCAACAAGCGCAAGAAAACATAAGAAATATAGGATTGAGAAAATCAAATAAGAGTACAATCCCGTTAGATTTATTCAAAAAGATGCTTGATCCAAACGCGTAAATCTCGTTTTTTACAAAAAATAATTGTTTTATAGCCTTGTTCAAAAAATTCATATCTAACAAGGCTTTTTGTCATGCCATTCTTTATTTTAATAGATTAAACATATTATCAATCTATTATACTTTTATAAATTAAGGGCGTTTTTCACAACAAATCCACTATAAATTTAAACTCAAATTGAACCTGCTTTTAAATCAGTAATTAAATAAGAAGAAATCTCTAATCCCTTGTAAGAGTAAGGCTTATTGAGCAAAAATAAATTCTAATGTATTTAATGCTTTTAATTTTTTAAAAACAAGATTTAATTATAAGGAGTTTCCTATATCGGGAGTTTCTTTTTTTATAAACTTCTACATATCATCCAAAAATTGATTAAAATATCAAAATAAAAATCTTCTCTTCACTTAATATATAAATCTACAGTATTTCAGTTGCTCATCCTATTTCCGAACAAACACATTAATAGTTAGTAGCTGTATTCATTGCTTTTCCTACATATCATGATAATTGTGTATCCATTATCAATCCTAATTCTATCCAAGCATACTGCAATAATACTGATGTTTATGTTATGCCAAAGTAATGTGAATATGATGTCTATGTAATGTATACATGATGAAACGCGGCATCATTTCGGCATAAGTGCAAATTAAGGTTAATGTACACAAACATTAGCTTTATTCTACATACATAAAGAAAAAGAAAAACGAAGCTCTCCTGTTAAGGGTATCTTGATTCAGCTATGAATCAGATTCCGTTGACAGACAGATTTTCAAAAAACTACGTAGGCCGGGCGGCGGCCATTCCCATTCCTCGCATATCGTCCTCCCTCAACATCGGCCCATCATTCGCCTTCCACTCATCACAATACATCCATATATCCCCCTATATCACAACATCACGACCTGTCTAGCAAGGTCCATATGTCTCCGCGTAGCCCCGCAATGTCCTGGCCCCTGCATTCAACACAAGCCCCCCCCCCCCACACACACACAAAAATCACGACCTAGAATCCCCTATTGCTCGTTTATAGGTTTCTCGTATATAATTTCGGTACACAATTTTTAGGACAAAGGGGTATATAAACATGACGTGGGAACTTTCTGTTGATGTTTTCCTTGCTGATTTGTTAAAACATGGCCGCAAATCTTCCACCGTTAAACAATATCGCTACGATTTCACACTTTTTACATCATGGATTCAGAGACACGTCAAATCGCCTCCAGAATCGTTTTTTCGCTCTTTTGATTAAATAATATTGGAAAGATACTTAAAAGCTCTTAAAAAGGAACGTGGGGCGTCAATTTCTAATATCAAGCGTGTACGAGGTATTCTGATTAACTTTTTACAATTTCATGGTGCGGCCCAGGATTTAAAAAGTGATGTCTCCCCTCCTGGGTTGACTTCTAAACACTTTGCCTCAGATCAAGAAATAAAAAAACTATTCCGCGTCATGCGTAGTTATAACGGATTAACCGACTACCAGGCGTCAGGAAGAAAGTTTATTTTGAAGCGAAACCTTTTATTAATTCATTTCATGTTAGATTATGGGCTATCTATCCAGGACATTCTTACGCTTTCTATGCATGATATACACTTTGGAACGAATACCATTACCCCAGGAGGATTGCACGCCTACAAACGATCTATTACCCTTTCAAAAGAGCATGTAAAACTTTCCTTATCTTATTACAACAAGATTCCTAACCTTGTAAGACCACGCCAACAAACGGGCGATCCCTTTTTTGTGGCGTTTGATTTTGGCCCGCAAACATTCCGATGGGACTATGAAAACGATCACCCCGCCGCTTTAACTCGAATCGCTGTACAACGCATGTTACAGAAAGAAGCAAAACGCGCTGAAATCCATATAACGTCTACTATGCTACAGAACCGTTTTATATTAAATGCCCTACAGCATGGCATGAAACCCATTGAAATCAAAGCGTTTTTGGGATTAAAAAGCGTTGAGGCCCTGCATAGATACGTTCAATTTTGGAATAAACAGCAATGAAAAGAGTTTTATACAAGCATAAAAAAAGCCTTGGTGCCAGCAAAACTAGAGCTTTTTCTATGCTATTTTTTAACCCCGAAATAATTTCCTAAAAATTCAAAAGTGGATTATTTCAAAAAGACAGTCAGCTCCACGATCTAAAAACAATTAAATCATGTAAAAATCAATAAAAGTCAATACAAATGAATACAAGTAAATGCGAATCAATACGAAAAATGTTTGTATTTTAATGATTTTTATAGATTTTCACTAATAATTTTGTATTGATTTGTATTAAGTTGTTTTAATTTGTGTGTAATTGTATTGACTTTTTAAAACAGTTTAGCATATAATGGAATTAAGTTGATTGATAAAAAATAATCTTTAGGAGGTTTTTATATATGGCAATTCTGAAAGCTGGTGCGGATGCGGGAAATAGTGGTTTAAAGTTAAATGTATTAGGTCTTGATCCTTTATTCATACCAAGTATTTATTCACATCACATTGGAGAAGCAACACACATTTTGAGTGATGAGGATATTTCTGTTGAAGATTTAGAAAACAACATTGATGTTACAATTTCATCACCTACCTTAAAAGCAAACAATCTGCGTTACATTATTGGTCAAAAAGTGATCGATGAAAACATTAAAGGTATTGAAATGGAAAAGAAATCGGATAAATCGAAAGATGATCTTGTGCTACTTGTTACATTAGCTGGTTTAGCAATTACAGCTATGAAAAAACAACCAAATAAAGATAAAATTGATGTTATTTATGATCTTTCTGTTGCATTACCGGTCGCAACAATCACGCCTCAAACAGCACAAGAATTTGTAGAACGTTATATGAATCATCATACGGTAAAATTCCATCACCCAAGCGGACGTGAAGTAGTAGTTAACATCCAAATTGAATTTTGCAAGTGTTTACCAGAAGGTGCGGCGGGTTCATGGGGAATCGTTTACGATGAAAAAGGTAAAACCATCAAAAGAAAAGTAGAAGCTACAGAAGGCAAAACCACAGAAATAGACTTTGTTAACAAAACAATATTATCTTTCGATATTGGTGCTGGTACGACAGAAGAAGTTGTTTCTTATGGTGTTAGTTTTAAACATAAAATGAGTCGTGGTTTACCATATGGAGTGAAAGAAACTTTACTTGATATTATCAAGGTTTGGAACTTAAACAATAAACAAAAGACAATAGACAGTATTGCTGAATTTAATGCAATTTATCTTGATTCAGAACATCCTCGTCATATTCGTTTAAAAGAGGCATCACGTGGCGCATTATTAGGTTTAGCAAATCGAATTGCAACTGATATTATTAATAAAATTGATGATATGAAAGATGATCCATATGTATTCATTTATGGTGGCGGTGCCGCAATCGTAAAAGAAAGCCTACAGCAAATTTTAGAGCAAAAAGGACGTTTAACAAATGTCATTTTCTTAAAAGACCCACTTTTCGTAAATGCACGTGGATTACTTGTGTACACATGCTCTCCAAGGTTTCAAGAATTAAAAGAAAAAGCGCTTGCTCCTGTCGGTGAAAAATAATGGCTCGTAAAATATACAAAGCTGGTGATAGAGCAAATGTCTATATTAAGAAAGACATTTCATCAGACATGATCGATTTTATTAACAAACAAAGTGATCTTACAATGTTCTTTTTGTATGCGGCACAACAACTTCATAAACAAATTGGTAATGTAGATGTAGCGGAAATTTTACCACGTAAATATACATTTACACTGGAGAACGAAATACAACCTTTACCAATCAAACATGATGAGGGTTCAAAAACTGTTCATACACCTGTTTCGAATCAAACTCATATCGAAACAAGTCAAGAAATAACGAATCCTGGGGAATCCAATGATGAAGAAGAAAATACATCGTGGAATAAACTGAATGATTTAGAAGATGATCCATATGCATAATGCAATCAAAAAGAGGTGTTCTTTATAAGAGCAACTCTTTTTTTATTAAATACACAAGGATTCTATTAAAAAGTGTATAATATTATCCGAAAAGGAGGTGTATGTGACGTGTCACATGACGCCGTAACAGATATACAAAATGTTTACTGGACCCGCGAAGTCGCTGAATTATTAGGAGTTAAGGAAGGAACTATCCGTAAGTATGCCCGTTTATTAGAAGACCGCGGCTATAACTTCCACCGTAACGACCATGACCAACGCGGTTTTTTTGACAAGGACGTTATAATTCTAAGAAAAATACAAGAATTAAGTAAAACTAAGTCTATGACGCTAGATGATGCCGCAAATGCTATTATATCAATGAATCCTCTCAATAATTTAGCGCCCATTACGCCCCCCGTCACAGACGAAAATGAGCATTATATAACGCGTTATGAAAATGTAATGAGTGTATTACAGGGTTTAACGCAAGAAAATAATGAGTTAAAGAAAATGTTAGGTGTCATTTCAAATGAAATGATTGAACAAAAAAAACTATTGCAAGAACAATCCAAACAAATTGAGCAACTACATGTAGAGTTAAAAGAAAGTAAACAAGTTCTTAATGCTCCAAAAGAAAAACAAGGATTCTGGTCTAAGCTCTTTTCAAAAAATGAAGACGTATGATAATTTCATCATACGTCTTCATTTTTCTTCTAACAAAACAAGAGCTGGTTCTTTAGAAGGTTCTATCCCACATTCATTTAATGTTGCCACCAGCAAAAGTATTTGTTTTTCAAATCCATTTTTTAAAGAAATATCAGTAATACGAATTACTTTCCAACCATTTGTTTTCATGTATTTATCTCTTCTTCTGTCTCGTTTGGTTCCTTCTGGTGTTCGATGAAAAGGCCCATCAATTTCTACATCTATTTTCAAGCCATTTGGAGAAAAAAATGCAAAATCCAACTTAAAACGTTTATTCGGTACTTTATATTGCACAATTGGATAATAACCCTTAAAGCGCAATGCATCATATACTCTCTTCTCTAATTTGTTAGAGCATTTCGCCCTCTGTGCATCATTGTTTGGATTATAGGTAGATGGTGAAGTGAAAATTTGTGCCACAAGAAAAAATACAAGCGTGCATCCTAATACAACGAATAAACCTGTCATCATTTCACACCCCAATACAAATTTGAGTTAATACTCAAAATGTACTATGTCCCATCCCTTTCTGTTTATCCATTTTTCACTCACTTACTTTATATGAGTAAAACAAAACTGTCCTTATTCACGTTCTCTAAGAATAGACGCATTTGATTTTTTTGAGAAAGCGCCTTGCAAAGATTTGTTGTATGATGCGTAAGTCAAATCTTTGCATTGTATGTATACCTCATTCCAAATGAAATTATCAATAAATCGTTCGTGTGAATGATTTATAAATCGAACCTTTTTACACTCCAATTTACCT
Source organism: Bacillus sp. AF62 (assembly GCF_050312695.1). NCBI lineage: Bacteria > Bacillati > Bacillota > Bacilli > Caryophanales > Bacillaceae > Bacillus > Bacillus sp. AF62. The sequence goes on from NZ_JBNPJZ010000023.1 coordinate 10,253, forward strand.
TAGGGTAAATTGGAGTGTATGTAAGTTCTCATTCCTGTCCATAATTGTAAATAAAAAATTACAGTTATGGGAGTGAGAAGAATGTTTTTCCGCAAAAATAGGACCAAACTAAAAAAGTGGTTAGATCGGCAAGGAATTGAACAACAAGAGCTAGCAAAAAAATCTAAAGTGTCCACAAAAACAATTAGTAAAGCATGTAGAGATACAGATTATATCCCAAAACCTGAAATCATGAAAAAACTATTACATACTATTAGAAAAATTGATCCTCACGCTAGAATTAATGATTTTTGGGATATGTAAAAAGCACAAGAAACAGTATCTTGTGCTTTCATAATTTTGCTTTGACTGAACCTATTTGAACCGAAATGTCTTTCGGTTGCTGTACTTGTGTAAGAAAATGCTGAATAGAGGGTGCTTGAAAAATACGGAAATTAGAACTAGAGATTGGATATTTGAGGTCAGTAAGGATTAAAAGTGAGGGGAATACCATATTAAGTTTCGGTTGCCAGGATTCTTTTTTCCATTCCATACTACGAAAATACGATTCATAACGTTTTATTTTCGTTTGGATCGTAGCCTTATTATAAATAGAGTTCTGGACTTCTATAAAAAATGGGCTTTTACGCCAGATGGTAAATATATCGGGTTCCATATACCCTTTCTTATACTTAGGTTCTACTTGAAATATCTTCGGTCTTTCGGTTCGTAATAACTGCTTATATACATCTACAATCGCTAAAAAATGACGTATCTTTTGACTTCCTTTACGAATCGTATTTGGATAAGGAAAATACACGTATGGACGTTGTGATGTATCTACATCAATATATCCTTCGCGGCTTAACCGCTTTGTCACAGTATTACAGCAAGTTACTGCATTTTTAACATTTCTAAAATGAAGATCAATAATATCATCACGCGACATACATCTAAATTGGTGTAAATGGCCTATAATTTGCTTATCTCTATTCGTTAGCATCATCTAACACCCCAAAGATTTTGTCTTCTTGATGCTCCTGTTCTTCCTTTTGTACACTTTGCTCTTTAGATAAACGATACGGTTCTATTATTTCTTTTGCCTGGTCCAATGCCAAAAAAGGAGCCTGCACCTTTTTTAAACCATCTAATTTTAAAATCATTTGGCCCGATTGACTTAAATTTTCTGATCCAGGCGTCCCCACAATGTTACTGTTAATTAAGTCTGCACATTTAAAGCCCATTCTTACCGTCAAATTGAGCTTTAACTTACCATCAAGTATTTTTTTGCATCTGGACGTTGCATACTTAGTATAAGGAAGATACCAAGCGATCTGCTAACAGCTGATATTTTTTCTATTATGGTGACACATTCCTTTTCGTCCTGTAGCATCGCTACTTCATCAATAGCAATAAAAATATATGGTAAGGGTTTATCTTTTGTTATTTGATTGTATTCATCAATATGACCTAGCTCATATTCCTCCATTACCTTTCTTCTATACAATACCTCTTTCCATAATTTTGATAACATACTTGTCATTTCGTGTTCTTCCATGCAAACATACTTCACATGCTTCACTCTTCTTAAAAAATGAAACTCTGAATTTTTTAAGTCCCCCAGGTACAAATGTAAATGTTCTGGTGACATATGTTGGATTAATGTGGCTAAAATCACGCGCACCATACTACTTTTTCCACTTCCTGTTTCTCCCGCAATCAGTAAATGAGGTGTATTTGAATCAACCATATCATACACAATCACATTTCCGAATTGGTCCCGCCCTACTACAACAGGAAGACGATATCGTTTTAATAATGGTTGCCATTGTTTATAACTGTAATCGTAAGGCTGTAAACTTGCATTAGAATGAAATACATGGAGTACAAACTTTTTAATCGTACCTTCCATCATAAGATTTTCACCTAATATTTGCTGAAAACAGAACCATTTTTTATGAATTTGAGCTGGATCAACGCCATTAGGTAGTGTAAAAGTGTACCGTACACTTTCCTTTCCTTCGTAAACATCATGAATTGTAGGATAAATGGGGACCTTTCCACCTCGTGTCATGTGCTCATCATATAGCTTCGCTTTCTTAAATACTTCTTCTAACTGATATTTATATTTTTTCTTTTTTAACCATCTTTTCATTGGTAACCCTCCTTATAACATGAGTAAAATGCGAATAAATGCATAACCAATGAACCCAATTCCTCCAATTCTTACACCGTAATACAGACCATTAGAAAGGAGATTGGATGCAAAAACATAATCATTTCGTACTAAGTATGTTTCCAACAAAACAGCTCCAATTGTAAGGCCACCTACTATTCCCAGGGCTACATACGTATGAACAAGCGGTGATGACATATGAAAAAATGCGAACGGACTAATAGGGCCAATACTATATATTTTTGTTTGCTTTTTCTTCTTATAAGATTGGTCCATAAAGGCTTGAAAAGAAATTGTTTCTTTTCGCTTTGGCATATTTTCCCTCCTAAAAAAAGAATATCGTTAACAAATTTGGTATCCAGTCCCATACAAAGCATATACAATCTAACACCATATGAGAGGTATTCTTAATGAGTTCAAATGTATCAACAGGTACATGTGTTATGAAACTCGCAAGTTCATCTGGTAACTTGCGTATTTCTTGTGCTGTACTGTCTAATGGTTCTGTCACATACCAACTGATCCACCTATATAAGAAATCTGTTGTATCCGTTGTACTCATTGCATTTTGATTGAGCGCATCACACCCACACATAATTTCATTTGTTGAACTTCCACACCATTCTGTAATTTCTTTCACACTTCGAAATTGCGGACTAGGTATGTTGTCCATCCTCTCGTTGGATTATCCCTCAAATAATATTTAATTTGATTACCAATAATCTCATAAGAATTATTCATTGTTCCTCCTCCTTTTTCTCATTCCGTTCCTCTTACTATAAACAAAACTCAAAATCCCCTAAAAACATGTGATAATTGAAGATTTCTTTTGATAGTACTATCATGATAGACTCTTTGGTTACAAGGTTGATATCCACTTTGATAATTGCTTTGGTAAAGAATATTCATCATTGATTGTCTGATATACGTTGTCATCCGTTGTCTACAAAAAATAAAATCAACCTTTTTTAAAAAGGTTGTTTCACATATCCTATAAAAAACTTGTATAAAAAAAGACCAAGGTACCATTAGATGGTAAAATAATATAGAAAATTATAAAAATATAGGGGGCAACACGATGGAAATTTTACTAGATGGGAAAAGAATATTTGAAGTAGACAACTCTAATTATGACTATGTGGTATTTCCAGCTAATAAGATTCAAACGTATATACAATTAAATGGATATCTTATTAAAAAAGGAGACTTGCAATACCCTGAAAAATGGATCAACATGCAAGATGCTCCAGACATAGACCGTTTGGTACTCGAAAAAAATTTTAATCCAGATGAGTATGAATGCTTGTTTTTTGATGATTTAGGATTCAAGGAAGCAATTCAAAAAATTTTATCGTCTTATAATATTCAAATTGATAATGATGTCAAAAAATTATTAGAAATAAATGAGCTACCATTGAAAACGGCCATAGAATTAAAAGAATTATTCAATTCAGAAGAATATGCTAACGACTATTCTAATCCTTTAGATTTCGCACGTTATGAAGGCTACGAATTTGAAAACAATGGTAAAACAGAAAAGTGGTTTATAGGGGAAGAAGAACTTCCTTGTACATCGATTACATATGATACTACAAGTCGCTTTATAAAAATGTGCATTGTAGAAACATACTACAAAGAAACAAAACAACATACTGAACACGTATTCAAAACACATACCGGTGAATGGTACCGATATTATTCTGGTGACACTAAAAATAATTTTTGGATTATGGAAGACATAGAAGGGGAAGAATTAGTTTCATTCCCATTCCATTTGTATACTCTTCAAGAAACAACTCCAAGACAGCTACCAGAGAAAGAAAAAGAAATTAAAATTGATTGGTCACAATTCATTGAAAAAGAGAAAATATATGATTTTTATTACTCTGAAAAAGAGTTTACACTTCGAATACTGCATAATAAATCATGGAATGATTTATTAAACATTAATGGTGAATGGAGGCGATTCACTAAGAAAGTTTCAAAAGGTGAGGAACCTTTTGAATCCTGGGATATTAAATGTGATGATGAAGTGTTTCTTGGTTCAGCAACATTTGGAGACATAAGAGAAGAAGAATTTACAGAACAACAAATGGATCAACTTTGCGCTGAAATCAGAGAACGCTCGTATGCTAAGGCTTCCAAATAATATACTTGAACAATATGTTAGATTTGTTATAACATAAAAACAGGAAGTGAGTGTGCGAAACTCAATTCCTGAGATGAAGTCATTTTCCGACGAATACCTTGTGAAAGAATCCTTCTTTTATGGTTGGATTCTTTTACTTTGTTTTGAGCATAAAATGTAATACAGTATATGCCATTTTTCTTGTTGAACATCCTCGTTTGAGCGCTAATTGTTGTAAGAACCTGTTTAAAATCTTTTTAATAAAATCGCTACACCTGCCAATAAGCAACTCTGTCTGCTATTTTCAAGTGT
>NZ_JBNPJZ010000001.1:0-14750 GCF_050312695.1 Bacillus sp. AF62
GTTGGGACCTTGTCCCTGTGAGAGTAGGACGTCGCCAAGCAACTAAAAACACAAGTCTTTTGACTTGTGTTTTTTTTATTTCCCATGAAATAGGTTAGGTTCTGTTAGTAAAAATGATGAAATATAGTAAGGGATTTTTTGAGCAGAAATATTAAGAAATTGATAAATAAATGGATAATCTTCAGAGCCGTAGCTTCCAAGTAAGTCATACCACCAATCTGTTTCATACCTAGAAATCATGCTTAAATTATAGAGCAATAAATAATGAACGAGGAGTTCGGGTAATACTGTTTTAGGATTTCTAGGATCAGTTGTAAGTGGTAAATAATAAGTATTAGTAAGATATTCATAGTATAAAGGAGTACTGTACATAGGATTCCATGATTGAATTGGCGCCGTAAAAAGTAAATTCGATTCATTAGTTTTCTCAGGTACATGTTGCATTGATAAATGCTTACAAGATGTTTCAATGTAGCGAGAAAATCTCTCTTTAGTCATATGTAATCGATCTAGTAGGTTGACTGAAAAGGAGAGCTCATTTTTAATTGTTGACTCGATTTTATATAAAGTTGATCCTTTTTGACTATAGCGGAACAAATTTTGTAATTCTGGAATATTTCCCATTAGTTCTAACATGTTAAATTTTTCTGCTTCTAAGTGTTTCATGTGAAACAGTTGTTCTGCAACATGAGTAAACAATCCGTTTTTTTGTACCTTCACCTCATCTTCTAAAAATTGATACCCTTGTTTTTTTCGTTTGCGAGTTGTAACGCCATGAGCTAAAACAGTAGTGGATTCAGGATAGTTAGGATCAATGGTTAGTAGACATGCTTTAAAAAGTTGGCTAATTCCATAAAATAACAACATTGGTTGAATGGAAAATGGAGCTGTCTTATATAATTCATAATAATTTTTCCCGTGTTCTAAGTAATAAATAAAGGGATAACAATTTTCAAAACTTTTTTTTTCGGCATCCTGAATAGAGGATTTTTCATAACAACGGGCAAGATAACGTTGTACGTTTTGAGATGAAAAAAAGAAACTTAACTGCTGCCAAGTGCAAGATGTTTGATGCATATATTACGCTCCTTTTATTGTCTAAAAATTCTAACATATATATACGTCCTTGACAGTATTTTAACCAATTGATAAGCTACTAATAATAATTTCTGGTATCATAGGGGGAACAATTATGTGGGAATCTAAATTTGTTAAAGAAGGTTTGACTTTTGATGATGTATTACTTGTACCAGCTAGGTCAGATATATTACCAAGAGAAGTAAGTGTTAAAACAGTTTTATCTGAAAGCTTACAGCTAAACATCCCGTTAATTAGTGCAGGAATGGATACAGTAACAGAAGCTGACATGGCTATTGCAATGGCTCGCCAAGGTGGTTTAGGAATTATTCATAAGAATATGTCTATTGAGCAACAAGCAGAGCAAGTTGATAAAGTAAAGCGCTCTGAAAGCGGCGTTATTTCAGATCCTTTCTTCTTAACTCCAGAACATCAAGTATATGATGCAGAACATCTTATGGGAAAATATCGTATCTCAGGTGTACCGGTTGTAAATAATTTAGATGAGCGAAAATTAGTTGGTATTATTACAAACCGTGATATGCGCTTCATCCAAGACTACTCAATCAAAATTTCTGACGTAATGACAAAAGAACAATTAATTACAGCTCCAGTTGGTACTACACTGGAAGAAGCTGAAAAGATCCTACAAAAGTATAAAATTGAAAAACTCCCTCTTGTTGATAATAACGGTGTATTACAAGGGCTGATTACAATAAAAGATATTGAAAAAGTAATTGAATTCCCAAACTCTGCTAAAGATAAGCAAGGACGCTTATTAGTTGGAGCGGCAGTTGGTGTAACAGCTGATGCTATGCTTCGTATCGATGCATTAGTAAAAGCTAGTGTAGATGCAATTGTACTTGATACAGCTCATGGGCATTCTAAAGGCGTTATTGATAAGGTAAAAGAAGTTCGTGCTAAATATCCATCATTAAATATTATCGCTGGAAATGTTGCTACAGCTGAAGCAACGAAAGCATTAATTGAAGCTGGTGCAAACGTAGTTAAAGTTGGTATTGGACCAGGTTCTATTTGTACAACACGTGTTGTAGCTGGTGTTGGTGTACCACAACTAACAGCAGTTTATGATTGTGCAACCGAAGCTCGTAAACACGGTATTCCAGTTATTGCTGATGGCGGTGTTAAGTACTCTGGTGATATGGTTAAAGCTTTAGCAGCAGGAGCACATGTTGTTATGCTAGGTAGTATGTTTGCTGGTGTTGCCGAAAGTCCTGGAGAAACTGAAATTTATCAAGGTCGTCAATTTAAAGTGTATCGTGGTATGGGTTCTGTCGGTGCGATGGAAAAAGGAAGTAAAGATCGTTACTTCCAAGAAGGAAATAAAAAACTTGTCCCAGAAGGTATTGAAGGACGAGTACCATATAAAGGACCTTTAGCAGATACAGTTCACCAATTAGTTGGTGGCTTACGTGCAGGTATGGGATATTGCGGAGCACAGGATTTAGAATTCTTACGCGAAAATGCACAATTCATTCGTATGTCAGGTGCAGGCTTACGTGAAAGTCATCCTCATCACGTACAAATTACAAAAGAGGCTCCAAACTACTCATTATAATGTCTTATATACAAATAGACAGAGATTTGATATCTCTGTCTATTTTTTTTTGATTATGTTAGAATAACGGTTATGTGAGTACATAGATATTGGGGGTAGCAAAAGTGAAAGGTATGTTTTGCAAAAGATTCATTGCTTTGGTAACAGTGCTTACACTAGCTTGTAGCATTTTTATGCCATATAGCAATGCATCAGCTGAAACAGGAGCCGCTTTAAACATTGAAGCAGGCGCGGCAATTTTAGTAGAAGCGAATTCTGGGAAAATTTTATATCAAAAGAATGCAGATGAATTATTATCCATTGCTAGTATGACAAAGATGATGAGTGAATATTTAGTTCACGAAGCAGTGGATAAAGGAAAACTTAAGTGGGATCAGAAAATTAAGGTTTCTGAATATGCATATAAAGTTTCACAAGATGCTTCATTATCAAATGTTGCATTAGAAAATGGTGGCTCTTATACAGTAAAAGAGTTATATGAGGCAATGGCAATCTTTTCTGCAAATGGTGCAACAATTGCATTAGCAGAAGCAATTGCAGGTAAAGAAGTAGATTTCGTAAAAATGATGAATGATAAATCGAAAGAACTAGGGTTGAAAAATTATAAATTTGTCAATTCTACAGGTTTAACGAATAAAGATTTAAAGGGAATGCACCCTGAAGGAACAACAGCAGATGAAGAAAATAAAATGTCTGCAAAGGATGTTGCAACTTTAGCACAACATTTAATTAAAGATTATCCAAAAGTGTTAGATACAGCAAAAATTCCTAAAAAAGAATTCCGTCCAGAAAAAGAGAAGTTTGCAATGTCAAACTGGAACTGGATGTTAAAGGGCTTAGTTAAAGAATATGATGGCGTAGATGGTCTGAAAACAGGCTCAACTCCAGAAGCAGGAGATTGCTTCACTGGTACGGTTGAAAGAAACGGTATGCGTTTTATTTCTGTAGTTATTAAAACAAGTTCTCATACAGCACGTTTTGATGAAACAAAGAAGCTATATGATTATGGATTTGCTAACTTTGAAGTGAAACAAATGTATAAAAAAGGTTCTTCAGTAAAAGGACAAGAAACAGTAAGAGTAGAAAATGCGAAAGATAAAGATATAGCAGTTCAAACGAAACAAGCTATTTCACTTCCAGTGCCAAAAGGAAGTAAAGATGTTTATAAAACAGAATTAAAAGAATCAAGTAAGGGACAAGAAGCACCTATTAAAAAGGGAGCTGCGCTTGGTCAAATGGTAATTACGCCAAAAGATACAAACGACCCTGGATTTTTAACTGGTAAGTCGTTGCAAGTGGATCTTGTAACAACATCTGAAGTAGAAGAAGCAAACTGGTTTACTCGTGCTATGCGCGGAATTGGTTCATTCTTTAGTGGTATGTGGAATAGTGCTGTTGATACAGTAAAAGGTTGGTTTTAGAAGCTCCTCATGGTAGGGGCTTTTTTTTTATTCCTATTTTTCATACCGACTTTATGAAAAAGTAGTAGACAAGCATCTGATAGTTAGTGGTAGAATGTAAGAGTATTCTTAATTTTCGCCTTTAACGGGGGAAAGCAATTCACCTAGGGGGGTTTTTGTACATGACAAATGTAACAGGGACAGAGCGTGTAAAACGTGGAATGGCAGAAATGCAAAAAGGCGGCGTTATTATGGACGTAATTAACGCTGAACAAGCAAAAATTGCAGAAGAGGCAGGCGCAGTTGCCGTTATGGCATTAGAGCGTGTACCAGCAGACATTCGTGCAGCAGGTGGCGTTTCTCGTATGGCAGACCCAACAATCGTTGAAGAAGTTATGGGTGCAGTGTCAATTCCGGTTATGGCAAAATGCCGTATCGGTCACCTTGTAGAAGCACGTGTATTAGAATCATTAGGGGTAGACTATATCGATGAGAGTGAAGTATTAACTCCTGCTGATGAAGTATACCATTTAAATAAACGTGATTACACAGTTCCATTTGTATGTGGTTGCCGTGATATCGGAGAAGCTGCACGTCGTATTGCAGAAGGTGCATCTATGCTTCGTACAAAAGGTGAACCAGGAACAGGAAACATTGTAGAGGCAGTGCGTCATATGCGCCAAGTCAATGCAGAAATCCGCCAAGTTGCGAGTCTACGTGAAGATGAGTTAATGACATATGCAAAAAATACTGGTGCTCCTTACGAAGTATTACTTGAAATTAAACGTCTTGGTCGCTTACCAGTTGTAAACTTTGCGGCAGGTGGTATAGCAACGCCAGCAGATGCTGCATTAATGATGCAACTTGGTGCTGATGGGGTATTTGTTGGATCTGGTATCTTCAAATCAGAAAACCCAGAGAGATTTGCACGTGCGATTGTTGAAGCAACGACTCATTATGAAGATTACGAACTAATTGCAAGTCTTTCTAAGGGATTAGGTAATGCAATGAAGGGTATCGAAATTTCAACGTTATTACCAGAACAACGCATGCAAGAGCGTGGATGGTAATTAAAGGAGAACTTTAAAATGGTGAAAATCGGTGTACTAGGTCTTCAAGGTGCAGTTCGTGAACATGTAAAATCAGTTGAAGCAAGTGGTGCAGAAGCTGTTGTTGTAAAGCGTATAGAGCAACTTGAAGAGATTGATGGTCTTATTTTACCAGGCGGTGAAAGTACAACAATGCGCCGTCTTATTGATAAGTATGCTTTCATGGAACCACTTCGCACATTTGCAAAGTCTGGTAAACCAATGTTTGGTACATGTGCAGGGATGATTCTTCTTGCGAAAACACTTATTGGCTATGAAGAATCACATATTGGTGCTATGGATATTACAGTTGAGCGCAATGCGTTCGGACGCCAAAAGGATAGTTTTGAAGCTGCGCTTTCAATTGAAGGCGTGGGTGAAGACTTCGTTGGTGTATTTATCCGTGCGCCGTATGTTGTAGAAGTAGCTGATAATGTTGAAGTGCTTTCTAAGCATGGTGATCGAATGGTAGCGGTAAGACAAGGTCAGTTTTTAGCTGCTTCATTCCATCCGGAATTAACAGATGATCATCGTGTAACAGCATACTTTGTTGAAATGGTAAAAGAAGCGAAAATGAAAAAAGTTGTATAAGTAACTTGCAACTTGTATAAGATTATAGTAAATTGATGGTAACAATTTTATAAAATAAGCGTGTTGATAGGAAATAGTAACAAATGTTGTTTCTTATAGAGAGTCGATGGTTGGTGGAAATCGATAGAAACAGTTTGTGAATCCATCCTGGAATGGAATGTGGAACATCTTTTGGATTAGTAAGCATTCCCGGTGAAGAGCCGTTATTTCTACTTGAGAGGAAAGTGGTAATGCTTTCAACTAGGGTGGCAACGCGGGTTAACTCCCGTCCCTTTATATAGGGACGGGAGTTTTTTGTGTTTTATAAAATAAAAGGAGGAGTATATAATGCTTGATATTAAATTTTTACGTACAAACTTTGAAGAAGTAAAAGCGAAATTACAGCATAGAGGTGAAGATTTAACTGATTTCGGACGTTTTGAAGAACTTGATACGAGAAGAAGAGAACTACTTGTTCAGACAGAAGAATTAAAAAGTAAACGTAATGAAGTGTCTCAACAAATCTCTGTATTAAAGCGCGAAAAGAAAGATGCAGAAGCTCTAATTTTAGAAATGCGTGAGGTTGGAGAAAAAGTAAAGGATTTTGATAACGAACTTCGCACAGTTGAAGAAGACTTAGAAAGATTAATGTTATCTATTCCAAATATCCCTCATGAGTCTGCTCCAGTCGGTGAAACAGAGGATGATAATGTAGTAGCGCGTACTTGGGGAGAAGTAAAAGAATTTACTTTTGAACCAAAACCACATTGGGATCTTGCTACTGATTTAGGAATTTTAGATTTTGAACGCGCTGGGAAAGTAACAGGAAGCCGCTTCGTATTTTACAAAGGTGCTGGTGCAAGATTAGAGCGTGCTTTAATTAGCTTTATGCTTGATCTTCATACTGATGAGCATGGATATGAAGAAGTATTACCTCCATATATGGTAAACCGTGCAAGTATGACAGGAACAGGACAACTTCCAAAGTTTGAAGAAGATGCATTCCGTATTGAAAGTGAAGATTATTTCTTAATTCCAACAGCTGAAGTACCTGTAACGAATATGCATCGTGATGAGATTTTAAATAAAGAGCAATTGCCTATAAGATATGCTGCATTTAGCTCTTGCTTCCGCTCTGAAGCAGGTTCAGCTGGTCGCGATACACGCGGTTTAATTCGCCAGCATCAGTTCAATAAAGTAGAGCTTGTGAAGTTCGTAAAACCAGAAGATTCTTATGAAGAGTTAGAAAAATTAACAAATGATGCAGAACGCGTGTTACAATTATTAGAGTTGCCATATCGCGTTATGAGCATGTGCACAGGCGATTTAGGATTTACAGCAGCGAAGAAATACGATATTGAAGTATGGATTCCAAGCTATGGCACATATCGTGAAATTTCTTCTTGTAGTAATTTTGAAGCTTTCCAAGCGAGACGTGCAAATATCCGTTTCCGCCGTGAGCCAAATGGAAAACCAGAACATGTCCATACATTAAATGGATCTGGTCTTGCAATTGGACGTACGGTTGCAGCTATTTTAGAGAACTACCAACAAGAAGATGGTACAATTATAATTCCAGAAGTTCTTCGCCCTTATATGGGAGGAAAAACAGTTATTAAGTAAATTTAAACATTCATCGGTATGAGTGATTGGTAATTATGAGCGTTGTCAGTACTGTAATGTAGGAAGGGGAAAGTAAAATTTTCCTTTCCTCATAATTTATTTTAGTAGGGTTGACTAACTGTTTTTCTTTTGATATTATATTTGATGTCAATATGGAGGTATACCCAAGTCTGGCTGAAGGGATCGGTCTTGAAAACCGACAGGCGGCGAGAGTCGCGCGGGGGTTCGAATCCCTCTACCTCCTCCAGATATAATTGACAACAGCGCATATAAGTGGAGATTGGAGAACTCGTTACCAACACGTAACGAGTTTTTATTTTAAAACCAATCATAAAGTATGGTGTAAGGTAATTTTGTCCTTATTACACACTCATATTCCGATGATTATCTTCATAGATATGAAAGGAGTCAACATGGATCTTATTATACAAACGTTTCCTTTAGATGGAAAAACTTTATATTATGTACAATGTCCTGTCTGTAAGAACAATAGAATTTTAAACAGTGGTGCAAACGTATCACGCATTATTAGTGATGATACATTCCGTAAACTTTGTGGTTGTACTTGTGATGTAAAACCAGCTACAAATAAAGTAGAGGTGCCAAAACAAGTTAAAAAAGCAGCTGTAAAGAAAGAAGCGGCTCCAAAACGTACAGGTAAAGTATTAACGGCAGTAATTAATGGGAAAGAAATGACTGTTAAAGAGATTGCTGAAGCATACGATATTAGTACAAGTACTGTTCGTCAGCGTATTAACGCAGGAAAACCTGAGAGTGAAATTATTGCTCCAACAAAGAAGAAGTAATTTAATAGGAAAACCCGTGCATATGCACGGGTTTTTTATTTTACAAGTTTACGTGTTTGTTTTAAAAAATGGCCAATTTTTTTAATGATTGGTTCGATTGAATCCCCATCTTTTAAAACATCGTACTCATTAATATTTAAGCGTAATACAGGGCATGAATTAAAGTTGTTAATCCAGTTTTCATAACGTCCATGCATTTCTTTCCAGTACTCAATTGGCGTTTGCTGTTCCATTGGGCGTCCGCGTTCTTGAATACGATCGACAATATCATCGAAAGAACCTTCTAAGTAAATTAATAAGTCTGGATGAGGGAAGTAAGGAGTCATGACCATAGCGTCAAATAACCCTTTGTATGTTTCATAATCAGTTTCCGTCATCGTACCTTTTTCATGATGCATCTTTGCGAAAATTCCAGTGTCTTCGTAAATAGAACGATCTTGAACAAAACCGCCACCGTATTCAAAAATTCTTTTTTGTTCCTTAAATCGTTCTGCTAAAAAGTACACTTGTAGGTGGAAGCTCCAGCGAGTGAAGTCCGCATAGAACTTGTCCAAGTATGGATTGGAATCTACTTTTTCAAATGATGTGCGATAACCTAAAGCATTAGCTAATGCAGTTGTCATAGTTGATTTACCCACACCTACCGTTCCGGCGATAGTGATTACTGCGTCATTGGGTATATCATATTTTTGCCTTAAATTCATTATTATTTCGACTCCTTTAAGAGAGTATTTTGAAGGGCAGATAGGATGACGTTTAAATCATCAGGATTTTTTACAAAATCCATATCGTCTCCATTAAATTTCAATACTGGTATTTCCGGATGATCTTTTTTAAAAGCATCCATTGCTGTTTCATAATCTTTTGTGAGCTGTAGTAAGTAATTTGGATCCATGTTTTTTTCAAATTCTCTTCCGCGCATGGCGATTCGTTTTTGCAATGTTTCTAGGCTAGCTGTTAAATAAACAATGACGTTTGGCACAGGCATATCTTGTGTAAGGATACGATAAATTTGCATGTACTTGTCATATTGAGAGTCTTTTAATGTGCGGGATGCAAAAATTAAATTTTTAAAGATATGGTAATCCGCTACTACTGGTTTCCTTTGATTCAAATACTTTATGTTAATATCTTCTAATTGTTTGTATCTATTACAAAGAAAGAACATCTCTGTTTGAAAACTCCATTCGTCGATGTCTTCATAGAACTTTCCTAAAAAGGGATTTTCATCAACAATCTCTTTTAGTAAGTGGAGTTGCATGTGAGTTGAAATTTCCTTCGCAAGTGAAGTTTTTCCAACACCAATTGGTCCTTCAACCGTGATAAAGGGTACTCCGGTCACGCTGTTTCCTCCTTTCAATCAGTGATTTACCGTGACTACTAAAAACACAAAACAGAATTATTGTAGCACAAGAGGGAAGCGAGCGGGTTAATTTGATATAAAAAGTTAGAAAATAGATATATGTATTAATTAAATTTTATTTTGGATGACGATGTTATATTTGCTTTCAATGTAGTTTCCATTATTTTTAAAGCATGTATATTATCTTGGTCGTTGTTAGAGGCGATACAATCCTGTGGTACATACAATGTATAATTTCTCATATGGGCATCATTAGCTGTAAATAGGATACATATATTTCCGGAAACTCCTGTTAATATTAGATTTTCTATTTTTAAATAACCTAGTAATGAATTTAAAGGTGTTTCATAAAAAGCGGAATAATGTGGTTTAATAAAAATGTAATCATCAGAATTTGGAGCAATCTTATGGATTATATTTTCGCTATATTTATTTGTGCAATGAGTAATAAGTTGGTCGATATCAGATCTCCAAAGTTGATAATGGTCATTAACGTAAATTATAGGATAGCCGAAGGATTTCATTTTTTTCTTTAATTGTAAAATAGGGTTTGTGATAGTCTCACATTTTTGAGCTAGAATGGGTCCGTGGGAAAATTGAAAGTCATTAATCATATCGATAATGAGCAAGGCGGTATTTTTCATATGTAATCCCCTCTCTTTTTTCTTTTAGGGTGGATTGAATATATAAAAGTTATCCCCTGTGTAGTAAATGGAAATAAGTGTACTTTATTTGTAATGAAAGGACTATGTTATGGAACAAGATCAAGATATTTATTTTATGCAATTAGCGATAGAAGAAGCCAAAAAGGCAGAGGAAATACAGGAAGTGCCAATTGGAGCAGTTATAGTGTTAGATGGTGAGGTAATTAGTGTTGCCCATAATTTAAGGGAAACTGAGCAAAGATCAATAGCTCATGCTGAGTTGCTAGCGATAGATGAGGCGTGTAAAAAATTAGGGACATGGCGTTTAGAAGATGCAACATTGTATGTAACATTAGAACCTTGTCCAATGTGTGCGGGTGGAATTGTTTTATCACGAGTGAAGCGAGTTGTATATGGTGCAAGTGATCCGAAGGGCGGGTGTGCAGGGACATTAATGAATCTTTTAACAGATGAACGCTTCAATCATCAATGTGAAGTAGTATCTGGTGTATTAGAGGAAGAATGCGGTACGTTGTTAACAAACTTTTTTAGAGAGCTTCGTAAAAAAAGAAAAGCGATAAAAAAATTAGAGAAAAATACTGGGAACTAACGTATTTGCATTTTATAAAGAAACAAGTTATACTGATAATGCCTTTAATGAAGGCAACCGAATATTGGTTTTAACTTTGCCGTGCTAAGCGGGGAGGTAGCGGTGCCCTATACTCGCAATCCGCTCTAGCGAGGCCGAATCCCCTCTCGAGGTTATGTTGCTGTAAGGTCTGCCTTAAGTAAGTGGTGTTGACGTTTGGGTCCTGCGCAACGGGACCCCGTGAACCTTGTCAGGTCCGGAAGGAAGCAGCAATAAGCGGGTCTTCTCGTGTGCCGCAGGAGTGCCTGAACCGAGCTAACTGCTTGAGTAACGCTTATGGTACGTAATCGACGGAGGGTGCACGGCAGTTATATATGTATACAAAACTCACCTTAATACAAAGGTGAGTTTTTTGTATAGAAAATAACTTTTGGAATCTATAAACAGAATGGGTTATAATAAATGAGATAATAACCTTTGAGGGAGGCCGTATTTTCGTGTCATACCAAGCGTTATACCGAACATGGAGACCGCAAAAGTTCGAAGATGTAGTCGGTCAAAAGCACGTGACAAAAACGTTGCAAAATGCCCTTCTTCAAGAGAAAGTTTCACATGCTTATTTATTTTCTGGTCCTAGGGGAACAGGAAAAACGACAATTGCAAAGGTATTTGCAAAAGCAATTAACTGTGAACATGCTCCGGTAGCTGAACCTTGTAATGAATGTCCTTCTTGTTTAGGAATTACACAAGGATCCATTTCAGATGTATTAGAAATTGATGCGGCTTCAAATAACGGTGTAGATGAAATTCGAGATATTAGAGATAAAGTAAAATATGCTCCAAGTGCTGTAGAATATAAAGTATACATTATTGATGAAGTTCACATGCTTTCTATGGGTGCATTCAATGCGCTTTTAAAAACCTTAGAAGAGCCGCCAGGACATGTTATCTTTATTTTGGCGACAACAGAACCTCATAAGATCCCGCCTACAATTATTTCGCGTTGTCAGCGTTTTGAATTCCGAAAAATATCAGTGAATGATATTGTTGAGAGATTATCAACGGTTGTGACAAACGAAGGTACGCAAGTGGAAGATGAAGCATTACAAATTGTTGCCCGTGCTGCTGAAGGTGGTATGCGTGACGCGCTTAGTCTTATTGATCAGGCTATATCTTATAGTGATGAGATTGTTACGACAGAAGATGTATTGGCCGTAACAGGATCTGTTTCTCAGCAATACTTAGGCAATTTAGTAGAATGCATACGTGAAAATGATGTATCAAGAGCATTACAGATCATAGATGAAATGATGAGTAAAGGGAAGGATCCAGTTCGTTTTATGGAGGATTTCATTTACTATTATCGTGATATGCTTTTATATCAAACTTCACCGCAACTAGAACATATGTTGGAACGAGTAATTGTAGATGATCAATTCCGTAAGTTGAGTGAAGAAATGCAACCGGAAGTGATCTATGAGATTATTCATACCCTTAGTAAGGGACAACAGGAAATGAAGTGGACAAATCATCCGCGTATTTTCTTAGAAGTTGTTATGGTGCAATTGTGTCAACAGTTTATGATGCAAGCAAACGGGACTGATCGTTTGCAAGCAATTATGAACAGGATGCAGCAATTGGAGAAAGAGTTAGAGCAAGTCAAAAAGAACGGTGTGCCAGCTGGTGTACAACAGGAAGTAAGAGAGACGCGTGCAACACCAAAACCCGTACGAACAGGAAGTATGAAGATTCCTGTCGGGCGTGTAAATGAAGTATTAAAACAAGCGAAGCGTCAAGATTTAGAACAATTAAAAGCTGTATGGGGTGAGTTGTTAGGAAGACTCAAATCATATAACAAAGTAGCGTTTGCTGTTCTACTAGAAAATAGCGAACCAGTGGCAGCTTCAGATGACACTTACGTTTTAGCATTTCAATATGAGATTCACTGTAAGATGGCGAGCGAAAATCGAGAAGCTATGGATACAGTAGAACAAGCTTTATTTGAATTGCTAAGTAAAAGGTTAAATATGATTGCCATTCCAAAAAGTGAATGGGGTAAAATCCGTGAAGACTTTTTACAACGTGAAGGTGGAGAGTCTGAAGAAAGCCCGGAGAAAAAGGAAGACCCTCTTATAGAAGAGGCAGTGAAATTAGTAGGACAAGAACTCATTGAAATAAAAGAGTAATAATAATTAGGAGGAATTAATTATGATGCGTGGCGGAATGGGAAATATGAATAACATGATGAAACAAATGCAAAAGATGCAAAAAGACATGGCGAAAGCACAAGAAGAGCTTGGTGAAAAAACAGTTGAAGGTACAGCTGGCGGCGGAATGATTACAGTTATTGCAAATGGTCACAAGCAAATTCTTGAAGTGGAGATTAAAGAAGAGGTTGTAGATCCAGAGGATATCGAAATGTTACAAGACTTAGTGTTAGCTGCAACAAATGATGCACTTAAAAAGGCTGATGAGCTATCAAACTCTACGATGGGTAAATTTACCAAAGGCTTAAACTTACCAGGTGGAATGTTCTAGGAGGATATTGATACATGCATTATCCAGAACCAATATCAAAACTAATCGATAGTTTTATGAAGTTGCCAGGTATCGGACCGAAAACAGCGGTTCGATTGGCATTTTTCGTATTAGATATGAAAGAAGATGATGTGTTAGGTTTTGCGAAAGCACTTGTAAATGCGAAGCGAGATTTAGCGTATTGTTCTGTATGTGGACATATTACTGATCGTGATCCTTGTTATATTTGTAATGATTCGCATCGAGATCAATCAGTTGTTTGTGTCGTGCAAGAACCGAAAGATGTAATCGCGATGGAAAAAATGAAAGAGTATCAAGGTGTATATCATGTGTTACGTGGTGCGATTTCTCCTATGGAGGGAATTGGACCGGAAGACATTAATATCCCGCAACTCTTAAAGCGACTACATGATGAAACGGTACAAGAAGTAATATTAGCAACAAACCCTAATATTGAAGGGGAAGCTACAGCGATGTATATCTCCCGCCTCTTAAAACCTACAGGCATTAAAGTAACTCGTATTGCACATGGTCTGCCAGTTGGTGGAGATTTAGAATATGCAGATGAAGTGACACTATCGAAAGCATTAGAAGGTCGCAGAGAAGTATAAGAGGAGAAACAAAAATGTTCTTTCAAAAAAAGGGTAAATTGCGTAAAGAGTATGATGATAAGTTAATTGTACTTTTGGAAAAAGTGAAGAATGAGTGGTTACGTCAGAAGAGAATGGTCGAACAAAGTGTAGAACCATCTCAAGATGTCATTTGTTCTTTGAAAATAGCAGAGGCGAAATATTTCTTCTTGTTGAAAGAAGCAAAGCGTCGTCCTGTAAAAATGGAACAATGGTAAAGGGTTCTGCTTTCTGAGCAGGCCTTTTTATTTTATTTGTTAAATGCTGAGGTGTTGTTTTATTAGTTTTATATGAAAGAGATGCCGTTTATGATAGCTGTTCTTTTTTATTGTCTTGTCCCATACAAATAGATGTATAGGTCATTCATAAGGAGGAAAAAATGAATTCTACAATTATTATTGTTGGCATTCTTACTTTAGTGTTTATTTTTCTTGTTTTTGGTGTTGCCTCTAAGCCATTACGTTTTATAGGAAAGGTGATTTTTCATGTTACTCTAGGCATAGCATTGCTTTTTATCGTAAATGTTGTAGGGACATATTTTGATTTTCATATCCCAATTAACATGGGTACAGCGGCAATAACGAGTTTATTAGGCCTACCAGGTGTGGCGGCATTAGTGATTATTAAGCTTTATATCATGCCAAGATAAAATTATTTTGGCATTTTTTTAAAAAGTGTTGACTATTAAATGATTAATATGGTAAATTAATAAGCGTCGTCAGGAACGAAAGAAAAAAGTTGTTGACAGATTTAATGAGAAATGTTAAATTATAAAAGTCGCTGAAACGCGATATTGAACTTTGAAAACTAAACGAAACAAACAACGTGAAACGTCAATTTTTAT
>NZ_JBNPJZ010000018.1:0-13452 GCF_050312695.1 Bacillus sp. AF62
TCTCCATGTGATGGCTTATGCTCCAATTTAGGATGCAGCCCCAACTCATACTCGAATTCGTCATTTTCATGTACAGCGTGGGCATAAATACTTTGAATATGACCAGACCGTCTTGCGAGGTCAATCATCCCCTTATACCCAATGATAAATGTGGCTTCTCGCTTATACGGTAAGATATAACAGTGCCCTAATAATCCTGGTTCCAATCCTAGCTGTACGGCTTGCATGACAGCTCCCATAAGAGAAGGAACCGCACATTCTAAGAGCTTTGGATTCGTCCTGATTGTTGTTAAGGCAATGCGACTCATACGGTTCATATCCATATGCTTCGGTAATACTTCCGCCATTCTGGGTGCCATTTTCTTCATGTAAGCTTCTACTGTTTGTTCCGGTGTAACTGGCGCACTTTCTTTTCGATTTGTTAACTGGTTTTTCAACTTTTCATTTGTAGCCATATGTAACCCACTCCCTATTTTTATTTCACTAAAAATTTTCTTGATATAGTTTCATTTACATATTCTTTATATAAATCAGGATGGTCTGTTTTGAATCGTTTGCTATCAAAACGATTACTCTTATAGGCCTTCCAATGAATGGTGTAATTCTCCGTTGTCCCTTTCTCATGAGAACCTAGTTTCGCTTTCAGCTTGTTCTCATACTCTGCCTTTTGTTCTTGTAGCACCTTCATTTCCCTATCTACTTGGTCCCTCGCTTCAATGAGTAGCTCTTCTTGCTTTCCTAAACTGATAGAGCTATCTTCGATAGATTCCGGATACATTTGCTTCAGTAGTTGTGTAGATGCCTCTGAACCGTCAAACATAGGCGGTTCATCCTTTTCGACGTGATTCAGCCAAAAGTCCCGTTCCATATTGATAAGATACTGGATTATATCCTCATCCCGCTCGATCTTTTTGTACACGAATTTGTTGCCACCAATTAATACGGCAATCCACCATGCTTCATAGCCTGTAACCGCCATATAGTGCTGACACTGGAGAAGATAAGCAACAGGTATTTCTTCGCCTTCCCACTCCTTTTTCAAATATTCTGAAGCTGATTTACATTCAAGACCTAATCGTTCTCCCACAATGAGCCTGTCCACGTTTGCAAGCATCCAAGGGTACTCAGGGTGTTGTAAGATGGCATTTCGACGTTGTACTTTTAAACCCGTACGTTTAGCAAACTCCTGGGCGACGACTTCTTCTAATACATTCCCGAAATACGCAGCTTCACTTTGTACGTCCTCTTGCTCGATAGCTTGTGTTTTCTCAAGAAACACCTGTACTTGCGACTTCCATTTACTTAATCCAGCAATGGCTGCCACATCAGAACCACCTAATCCTTGCTTCCGTGCTTCTAACCAAGCCTTACGATCCATATGTAATGTATTTGCCAATACTTTCGCTTGCATGTTTCTTTCACCCGCTCTCTGTGTTATACTGGCTTCACCTTAAATTTTTTGAGAACTCATTCCCGTGAGTTCTTTTTTTATTCTCCTGCCACAAAACGCGTACCATGTCTCTCTAAAAATTTCTCATTACATTCCTCGCAAATGAGACTACCTTCAAACACGTAATACGTCATACCGAAATACAATTCACCGTCACAATCGCTACAATAGCGTTCGAAATCTTTTCGTGGTGAATTGTGTGGGTTGCCTATGGTATTGGGGTTCTCTAGCATTCAGCTAACCTCCTCAGAAAGCGTAATATAATGCACCCTCTCCACAACATCCGCATTCACACCGATACTTTTCAATCGTTGAACAATTCCTTTTATACGTTTACGTTCCTCCTCATGCTTTTCTTTCGCACGATAGAGTGCTGCCAATTCCCTTCGGGCTAATCGGGCTTCTTTAATCCAGATACAATACTGATAGGAATCATTCTTTTTGAGTGCTTCTACTTGTTTTTGTTCGCAATGGTTTAAGAATTCATCGAGTATTTGTTTCTTTTGTAAGTCTTTTGTTAGAACTGATTTGGTCATGTTGGTTTCTCCTCTTCTTTACATGCAGTAGCAATGGACACATTTACCAGTATTCTTTAAGATTGATTCATGATATTTTAAAAATAAATAGAATACTTTGACACTCATTTAATTTGTATTCTATTGCATAAATACCGTATTCTCATTAACCACCCAGTAAATGGTATCGGAAAGCCCTTTATAGGGCTTTTTTCTTATGCTTTATGC
This sequence comes from Bacillus sp. AF62, assembly GCF_050312695.1. Lineage (NCBI taxonomy): Bacteria > Bacillati > Bacillota > Bacilli > Caryophanales > Bacillaceae > Bacillus > Bacillus sp. AF62. Next base: position 2,194 of record NZ_JBNPJZ010000018.1, read on the forward strand.
ATAATTGCATATTATTTATCTATATAGGTTTAGAAAAGTTATGTTATAATACGATCGTATAGAATACTCACATTCCATGTTGACGGCTCTAGCATTCCGCTAGAGTCCTTTTTCTTTTTCACACACCCTACGCACTCGGAATGACTCGTCTTGAGTTCGTATGCCGATGAACCAAATGTAGTCGTCCATCTGCTTTTTTATAAATCAACCAGTTTTCAGGATTTAAGCTGTACGAATTCATATGCATTTTCTCTCGCTTCGTTGGTCGTTTACCATTTTTCACTTGTTTTCCCTCCCTCTATTTCTCAAACAGCTCGTCCACTGTTGTTTTGAAGTATTTTGCTAGTTTTTGAGCTTCTTTTAGGGTGAAGTCACTTTTACCGTGTTCTTTAGCAAAATATGTTCTAGGTGCAATGCGAATCAAATTTGCTGCTTTCTCTTGTGTCATACGCTGCTCTTTTCTGGCGATGTATAGATTTTTGTGCATGGGTATCGCTCCTCATAACGTATTGATTTGTGCAATCTCTTAATTGCAAGTTATTTTTTACAATCAAACTTAGGTTTCATTGTTTGCAACATAATTTCCAAATTTTTTTGCTACCTCTGAAATATCAATGATGGTTCTTCCCCTAGAGCATTCGCAATTTTCACAGCCGTATCATAGTAAATACGCATGTCCCAATTAATTATCTTATAGCAATGAGATTTAGAGACACCAATTATTTGGGCTAATTCGTGATATTTTAAGCCCGAAGCCTGAAATGCTTTTTGAAGTTCTGTTTGTTTTAATTTATTTCTCATAAAAACTCTCCTTTATGATGCTTATAAATACATTATATGTTTCAAACAATGCAACTTCAAGTCTTTTTCATAAAAAAATTCAATGAATGCAACTTTTCTCTTTTTAAGTTTCTTATTAAGAAACCTTATGGTAAAATGAACATTAATAAAGATTACTGAAAGGGAGCCATTTTATGCACATGAAAGATCGTCTTAAACAAATTCGTATAGATAACAAAATGAGTCAAGAACAATTCGGAAAAGAAGTTGATTTAACAAAAGGTACTGTTTCAAAATTTGAAAGTGGAAAAGCTTTTCCTAGTAGAGAAACCATCGAAAAAATAATCAAACGTTTTCAAGTTCCAGCCGATTATATTTATGGAAGCATTGAAAAAGATTTCCCTATACAAAATGACAAATTAGAAAAATTCCAAGAAATCATGGAATGGTTGGCACCCCTGCCTAAAGAAAAAGAGGAAATGGCTTTAGAACAGATGCTTGCAATAGCTCAAGCCCTCAATAAACATCATAATAAAGTAGAAAAATAGCCCCCTTTTATGAGGAATGGCTATTTTTTTTAATCTCCGCTATGTATTCTTCTAATTTTTCAGGTTCAAATTCTGTAACAGTATCCAAAAAGAATTTAATGATTTCCTCTTTTTTCATTTCGCATCCCCCAATGTTATTCATATAACACCCTCCTTATAAATGGTAAATAATAGGTGGAAAGTTTCTACTAATTTATTACTTTACCTTTCCAATCCCTATAAATTAATAATGACACTTCCCCATAATAGGAAAGTGTCATTATTTAATCTTCTTATTTTATTCTACTATAAATTTACTCATCCGCCACCAGGCCCCGGATCGACATATTGCGCTTTTATCTCTCTCTTGTCAGTATTAATATTATAACCTACAAAGGCAGAAGATACCCCAAAGAACATTGCACCTGCCACTATAAATTTTAACACCTTTCTCCACATATACCATTACACCCCTTTACTAATATTATAGCATGCCATCGCAAGTTCAGGTAACTGAACATAGAAATAGTCCTGAGCTTTATAAAAACTCTTTATGGACTGAATAAAATATTCTTTCTTTCCAGTAGCTAACCCCATGTAATATAATTGGAAACTACTTTGATACCCATTTTTCTGTTCTAGCTCCTTTAATAGCGCAATGGCTTTATCTATCTTTCCCAGTTTAATATACAAAAAAGCGCGCTCAGCCAAATCTTTGATATCTTCTGGGTTTATAGTGTGCAAATCGACATTATGATATATTTTTATGAATAACAGTGTATTTAAAATCTTCTTTTTTCTAATTTTGAGCTTTTTACTACCACATTCACCCAATACCTCAATGGCTTTATCTATATACATTTTAGCCATGAAATAATCTGTAAGTGCATAGCTTTCTGCAAGTTTACAATACGCAACTGCTTTAGTACTATCATATGGATTATTAGGGTCATTTATTATATCAAAACACAGTTCTCTTGCTCTCTCAACTTCGTTCCCATGAAGGGCAGTAAAGATTTGCATTTCTTTCACTTTAATATTGAATGAAACCTGCAATGTCTTACTGCTGATTTTGCTTATCTCTGGAATTAATTTTTGTATATACTTTTCCATCATTTTATAATTTTTAAACCCTAAAAAAGCATAGATCATTGCAAAATCAGATATTACATTAAATTCGCAAACATCGCCTTTTTCTCCCTGCAAAATTTTCTTGACATTCTCAAAGAAATGATCGTCTGTTACACTTTCCTCACTTCTCCAACGAAATTGTTCATATAATGGCACTAATTTTTGAAGGGTATTTGTGATATCTGATTTATTATCAAGTGCTCTAATATCCTCTATAATTAATTCCTGTAATTCATACTCTCCACACATATCTAAAACATCTAAAGCCAACAGCTTGTTCCTTGGTGTTAACTCAGGAATCATTCCTCTCACAAATTCTTTACGCACATTTAACCCTTTAGGTTCGTATAATCGAAGGGAACACACAAAATGCATAAAATCAAAACTTGATGCATTTGAAAAATAGTTATTAATAGTCGTATGACTTATACCAAAGCGTTTAGCTAATTGGCGATTAGTAAACCCCTTTTCTTTTAGTGATTCATTCATTTGTCTCAATTTTACCTTCATCCAATTCCTCCCCCCTCAAATACATAAAAATCCACCATCCTATTTTCTCAGCCTCTAAACTGCACTACGAATGATGAATGTCTGTTACACTAAGGAGGAACTCGTATGATGCAAGTGTTTGTCCTAAGGTAGTAGGATGAACGATGTGAGGGGCTTTGGTAGGAGCACCTCTTACATACGCTCTGCGAGTTTTTATGCTTTATTTTTTGTTTTTTAGGACTATTCTGTCTATTGATTTGATAGAAACCCGTATACTGTATCCAAGGCCAATTTTAGCACAAACACATATTCTATTCCATCATCAAATATATTTCTCAATATAACTTCTAAGAAAAATGTTGAAATTATTCGACTTCTGTTTCAAATATTTCACACAAATAATGAATAGAAGTTCATTTTTTATTATTTTCTACTCAAATCAAGGTAGAAACCAACCAATTGAAAAGCACATTATAATATCATAAAAAATAAATGTCGAATTTTCTCAATATATGTCCCTCAATCATTATGGTAGTACGATTTTATCCTTGCTTGTATCATCCTGATTGGTGTCCCTAACCAATCTCTCCACTAATCCTAGTGGGGAATTTTATTTTTTGAGTTTTTTCGGATTTAAATATGCTATACTGTTTTAAACGGCAATTTTATTTTCATGTAGGTAATATGTTATTAAAATTAAAGTGGTTAAAGTCAAAGAAAAGGCTCTCAATTTATGTTGGGAGCCTTTTCTTTTGGTAACAAACAAGTTATAATCTACTCCATAAATTGAATTATCAATCTTTATATATACAGGAGGAATTCCTATGGTGGTCTACAAAGATAAAGAGCGAGGAACATATTTTTTCGTTGTTAGAGTCCGTCAGTTTGATGGCACGCAAAAACAAGTAAAGCGTCGTGGGTTTAAAACAAAAAAAGAAGCACGTGAAGCCGAAGCAAAAATGTTGGTTGAAAAAGAGACGAACTCTAGTTTAACATTTACTCAAGTTGCTGATAGCTATTTTGATTGGTATTGTCAAAGGAGAAAACAGTCTTCCATACATGTAATAAAATACGCTATTTATAACCACCTAGTAAAGGAATTTGGCAAACTAAAAATGGAGCAAATTACTCCAAAACATGTGATGAATTATCAGAATAAAATTATTAATAAATATTCAGCTGAATACTTAAAAAAAATTCACACTGTACTTTCAGCAATATTTAATTTTGCAATAAAGTTCCATGGTGTAACAAGTAATCCTGCACGAATTGCTGGAAACTTCGAGGTTGAATCAAATAAAAGAATGAACTTTTGGGAGTTTGAAGAGTTTAAGAAATTTATAAGCGTTGTAGATGACCCTCTGTACAAAGCTTTTTTTTCAACGCTTTATTACAGTGGTGCTAGAAAGGGTGAACTGTTAGCTCTAACTTGGGAAGATATTAATTTTGAGGAAAAAGCTATTAACATTAATAAAACAGATTATAATAGACAAATTACACAACCAAAAACAAAAGCATCCAATCGAACTATCATGTTACCATCTCTAATTATAGATTTATTAAAACTATTAAAAGAGCAATCAACTGTAAAAGCTCCCATAAAGAATGATTACGTTGTATTTGGTGAATTTTATAATAGCATTGCAACTTCCACCTTAGATATGAAATACAACAAGTATATAATCAATGCTGGTGTTAAAAGAATTTTATTACATGAATTCAGACATTCACATGCATCTTATTTAATAAATAAGGGTGTTAGCCCGCTTGTTGTAGCTCAACGTCTAGGTCATTCAGATGTAGCAACGACGTTAAATACTTATAGTCATTTATATCCATCAAAACAAGTGGAAGTGGTTGCATTTATGGAGAAAGATTTGATATAATCATACCAAATTGTGACCACTTACATTTAAACCCTTGTAATTACTGGCCCTATGGTGACGATAACCGTAACACCGGCCATTACGCTTCCCCAATCAGTTGCAACTTCTTGAGACTGAAGCTGCTTTACACCGATTTGCACTGTTCTTACTTTTTCATCAGTGGTCACTAAAAGTGGCCATAAATACATATTCCATGTTGTTAAAAAGCTATATACTCCAAGCGTAATAAAACTCGTTTTACAATACGGTATTACAACGCTGAATAAAAATCTTATATTTCCAATCCCTTCAATAAAAGCAGCTTCTTTCAGTTCATTCGGGAGTGTCATAAAATGTTGACGTAACAAGAAAATACCGAAAGCTGTTGCAAAAAACGGCACTGTCATCCCAGCGAAACTATTGATCCAGCCAAAGTTTTGAATCGTTAAAAAGTTAGGTACCATCGTTGCTTCCCACGGAATAAGCATCGTTGAAATAAACAGGAAGAAAATTAAGTTTCTCCCTTTAAATTGAAGAAAAACAAAAGCATACGCCGCTAAGCTTGATACGATAAGTTGTCCAATCATAACGACTGTCGATACAATTAAACTGTTATATAAGTATGTAAAAAGTGGTACTTTTTGAAAAATATTAATGAAATTATCAAAAGTAAATTGAGTTGGAAATAACCTTCTCATTTGAATATCGTCTGGTGTCATAAAGCTTATTAAAAACGCATACAGTACAGGAAAAAATACCATTACTGCACTAATTATGAGCAGCATGTATAATAGGAAATTTTGCTTCCACTGTTTAACAATCATTTATAATGCACCTTTCTCTCAGCAAACTTAAATTGAAGTAATGTAGCAATGAAAATGAAAACAAATAATACCATCGCTTGTGCACTTGCTGTTCCAAATTGATGATTCACAAACGCCTCTTTGTAAATCGAGTACACAATTAAATTCGTTGCATCATTCGGTCCACCGTGCGTTAAAATATCAATTTGTCCAAAGCTTTGGAACGCACTAATAAACGTTACTGTTACAATAAAGAATAAAGTTGGCGATAGCATCGGTAATGTAACACGGCGAAGCTTATATAAATAACTAGCACCATCTATAGATGCACTCTCATATAAAGACGTATCGATATTTTGTAAACCACCTAATATAACTAAAAATGCAAACCCTGTATTCACCCAAACTGTTGTAACTGATACAGAGAATAGTGCCCAGTCCGGGCTCGTTAACCATGCGATTGCAGGAAGATTCATAGCGGCTAATATATTATTAAATAATCCTACACTTGGATGAAATAAAAATAGCCAAATCACTGCACTAGCAGCTACTGAAATTCCCATCGTCGAAGAAAACAGAACTCGGAATAACCCAATACCTCTTACCTTTCCATTTGCAATCAATGCAAGAAACAAAGCAAATATAATACTTGTAGGCACTGTATATAAAACAAATAGTAAAGTTGATTTTATACTTTTGTAGAAGGCTGGATCAGAGAATAAATATTGATAATTTTCTAAGCCAACGAAAAGATTAGCTTCTCCATGTATATCGGTTAAATAAAAACTATAGTAAATCGTCCTAAACAATGGATAGAACAGAAAAATCGAAAATAGCAAAATAGATGGCGCCAAAAACAATAATCCTATTCTTAAATCTTTCGTTCTCCCCCATATTTTTTTCTTTTTTGACACCTTTGTTTGAACTGGTAACTTACTTACTTCGATCATTATTTCGCCACCACTTTCAACTCTTCTTCAGCTACCACTTTTAAGCGTTCATTCGTGTTTTCGTTAAAGAAGCATAACTTTTCTTGTGAGAATAATAATTTTACTTTGTCACCTTTGTTCAAGAGTAACTGTCCGATGACTTTCGCACTCCAAGTTGTTCCATTTACCGCAAAGTTTAATATAGATTCATTCCCTAATACTTCTACAGATTGCAGCGTCACTTCTTGTCCTTCCTCAGACAGTGCAATATGCTCAGGACGCATGCCTATACGAATTATTCCTTCTGGTAATTGCTTTAACTGTCCAATAGATAATGGAATTTGCAATTTCCCTATATGTAATACACCTTTTTCTTTATCCACTTCTCCATCATTTATATTCATAGAAGGAGAACCTATAAAGCTTGCAACAAATTCGTTTGCTGGTTCGTTATATATGTCAAGTGGTGTTCCAACTTGCTGTATACTTCCTTTATTTAAAACCATGATACGATCTCCCATAGTCATCGCTTCTATTTGATCGTGGGTAACGTAAATCATCGTAATTCCTAATCGCTGCTGAATTTCTCTAATTTCAATTCTCATTTGCGCACGTAATTTCGCATCTAAATTCGAAAGTGGTTCATCCATTAAACAGATTGGTGCTTGACTCACGATCGCCCTAGCAAGCGCAACACGCTGTCTTTGTCCGCCTGATAATTGACCTGGTTTCATTTTCACATACTCTTTCAGTCCTACCATTTCAATAGCTTCCATTAGTCGCTTTTGTCGCTCTTCTTTTTGTACTTTTCTTACCTTAAGTCCAAATAAAATATTTTCTTCTACAGATAAGTGTGGATATAATGCATAATTTTGAAATACCATTGATAGATTACGGTCTTTCGGCTCTAGATCATTTGCAACACGTTCATTAATAATTAAATCTCCCGAAGAAATCTCTTCTAAGCCAGCGATCATTCGTAATAATGTGCTTTTCCCGCATCCCGAAGGTCCAACTAAAACAAAAAATTCGCCCTTCTTAATATGAACCGATACGCCTTTAACCGCTGTCTCTTCTGCATTTTTATATACCTTTGAAACATTTTTCAATTCAATCACAAAGTTGCACTCCTTTTTTCTTCATGTATCCATACTTCATAATGACTTGTTGAAATCGCACTTGCTCCTGCACGAATTGCAATTTCCGCAACTTCTCGCGTTTGAATCAACCCGCCTGCAATAATAGGAAACTCTATTTCCTCTACTAGCTGTTTAATTATAGAAGGCATAATCCCCGGCATAATCTCTACTGCATTTGGTCTAGTCGTTTTACAATTTTCAATTGATTTAGTAAGAGATAAAGTATCTACAATAAAAATACGTTGAATTGTTTTCAATCCAATTTTATTAGCATTTCGAATTGTCGAACCCTTTGTTGAAATAATACCTTGTGCCCCGATAACATCTTGAATATACAAAAGCGCTTCCTCTGTATTCGTATTTAAACCTTGTATAAAATCACAATGAAGAAATACATCATGTCCATGTTTCTGCAATTCATATACACGCTCTGGTAATTCCAGCATTGAACCAGTCATAAGAAAAACTGTTTTCGGCAATTTTTTGTATGCCTTGTATCCTTTCCAATCCTTTATCATCGCAATATAAGGTTCTTTAAACATTTATTCCACCTAACTGTTCTATTTTTATCCAAACTAAAAACACCTACTTACATAGAACGCCTTTCTCCTTATTTGAACTCTAGGGAATAGAGCACACCTAAGAAAGTGGCACATTATATGTAAGTGGGTGTTCTCAAATGTTCTCTACCCTAGTTATTTTGTTACCTTTACTATATTACGCATTTATTAAGTCAGTTTTGATAGATTGTTAATTAGGTGTTAACCGAATGTTAATATTCACCATATCACCATTTACATTAATGTATATATTTAAATACAAACAAATAGAACGAAACAATACTTAAAATTCAATCAATATGTAAATTCATTCCATAGTTAATAAGTTTTAGTTTGCTTGCCACTGCTTGCGAAGCAAAATTATCCCAAGCAGTACTATAAAGTGGAATGCGCTTTTCCTCTTGTATTGATAAGGCCCAGGCTGTAACAACATCAGTACCATATCCATTCCCTTGAAATTCCGCTAAAGTTTCCACACTTGCCTCAGCAGCTACGGGCGTACTTCTGGCACTGCAACAAACAGAAACTACCTTTTCATTTTTTACAATTGCAAAATAAGGTTTCCTCCATTCCATCTGTTCTATTAGATTAGGAAAATTTTCTCGCAAAAGCTCTCTATTCTTCTCAGTTATTTGTATTGTTCTAGTCGGCTTATGTAAATTACTATGAAACATGAAAGCAGGACCCATCCAAATATTTTCCACTGTTCTTTCTTCATTTAATATATTAATAATCTTTGCTATCTCTATATGCTTTGAAGGTTCTCGAATTAACTTCTCAATCTTACTTACCGTTTCATCATCCACATTACAATGATATCTCGTTATACTCCCTTCACGAGTTCTGCCAAGAAAAAAACGTGGTGCTTTCGGATTTCCTTGTTCATTTACATATTTCATTTTTCCTACTCGATTATGAACAAATAAAACCTCTGCCTGAATTACTATTAAATCAAGTTTTGAGAGCCTCATTTTTATCCTCCTTATTTACTCCATTTACCATCCATTCATAATCTATTTTTCATGTTCAAAATAAAAATCCCATTTAAATACACATTACTGAATCCATCATACTAACTGATTTCTTCATTCTGTCTATCTAAATGGGATTATTTTTCGTTTTTTACTCTACTGGTTGTTGTGGCTGTACTACTTCATTCGCTCCAGCTAACCTCAACATATTTACAATATCTTTAAAACCTCTTTTTTCAGCGTATTGCAGTGGCGTCAGATGTTCCTTGTTAGCCATGTTTACATCTGCACCGTGATCAATAAGCAATTGAATTACTTTCTTATGGTTTTCACTACCATTTCCTAATACAATTGCTTCTAATAGCGCTGTTCCACCACGTTCATTTTTATAATTCACATCAATATCTGTATGCTCTAATAATTCTTTAACAACCTCTACATGGCCACGTTCAGATGCAGAAATAAGTGCTGTCCCACCTGACCTAGTCGTTTCTTTCGTATTAACTCCTGCATTAATTAATACTTTTACAATATCCGTATATCCTTCTCTACTTGCATAAAGAAGTGGATTACTTTTTTTCTCATCTTTAATTTCAATATTAGCACCTGCACCAATTAATGCTTTAACTGTCTCTACATGATTTTGGTACGTCGCTGCAAGGACAGGCGTTTCTCCGTTGTCACCTTCTACGTTTATATTCGCTCCATCCTGAATCAACTTCATAGCTGTCTCTGTGTCTCCAAGAGTAGCTGAAAGTAACAACTGTTTGTCCATTAAATTTATACTTTTCTCTTCTTTAGATTCTTCCTGTTCTTTATGCTTCTCTTTTTTCTTTTCATTTTTCACATGAACCGGTTTCGATTCTGGTTCTTCTTGCTTATCGCAAGCCACTACCGTCATTAAAAGTCCTAATAAAATACATAATAAAATTTTTTGTTTTCTCACAACTACAGCTCCTATGAAAGATAATGTTTTCTTAACCATTCCTCCATCACATACAATAACTCTTCTTGAGTACATTTATCCATAAGCCCTTTAGATTCCTTCTTTAATCGGATTATCTTAAGCTTATACTATGTTTCTCAACCTATTGAAATGATACGCCTGATGGCCCCATCATTAACATTATGAAGCAATTAGTTTAACACGTTTTTACCGCATTTGTATATATTTCTAAAAAGTACATAAATGATTGCTTTAGGTTACTATATTCCATTGTAACCGTTCTGCTAAAAATTTTACACCTTTTCTATATTTGCACCTGAGTAATAATAGAAAAAGACAACTACATAGTTGTCTTTTTCTATTAATGATGTCCACCATGATTTCCTGCTTTCGGTTTCCCCATCATCTCTTTATTCATTTCCCATTTATGCTCTGCTAGCTCTTTATACGAAAGAACTTTCCCCTTATAGTTAGATACAAAGCTCTCTGCATCTTTTTTATTTTTAAATGAAATGACATTATAAGCCATCGGTGTCGTTATTGTTTTATCATATACGTAAGTAGCGTCTTCTAACGAAATCCAATCTTTCGAATCATAATCTCGGACAAATTTCTCTTTCGTCTTTTCATCTGAGTTGATCTCCATCCATTTATACATACAACCGATATCATCAAACTTTAACGCTTTTCCATTTTCTAAAATAATTTCTGTTGCAAATTGATTATCTGTTACCCCAATTTGGCAAATATCACATTTATCATGTTTCTCATCAATGGCAACAGCTGCTGTTTCCTTTTTCCCACACCCGACTACCGTAAATACGAAACATAAACATATAGCAAGTACGACATATTTTACTTTCATCAATATTCCTCCCTAGAAACCGTATACTCCACGAAAAGAATACCAAAAGGTTGTGTGAGATTTGTGAAAAAACAATGTGCTTTTTGTAATATAGGAAACAAAAAAAGATGTGTAGTTATTTCTACACATCTCTCATCACTCACAACCTGTAATTAATAAATCATCTTCTAATTTAACTGAGGGTGTTGCAAAACTCATAAATATCCAAAAATGAATGCATAAAGAAACCCGTTTTCCTGGAAGAATGATAGTAT
>NZ_JBNPJZ010000005.1:0-13411 GCF_050312695.1 Bacillus sp. AF62
ATGGCTCCGCAGGTAGGACTCGAACCTACGACCGATCGGTTAACAGCCGATAGCTCTACCACTGAGCTACTGCGGAATAATGAAGACAATTTGTATCTTATAAAAATTCTTTCTGTAAGTCAAGAAGTTTTTAACAACATCTTGTTCAAACGTGACATGTTTATAATATACTGGATTGTGTTTTTACTGTCAAGATGTTTTCGATATCGGTTTGAGTTTCCCTTTACACTTTCCGCAGACATATCTTTTTGTATTTATTTGACGCCTTCTTACATATTGAAGTAAACACTCCATACATTCATACTTATAAATCTTTTTTTCCTTCTCTTCATTAATCATTCGTTTACAAAAACGAGGTGCATCAACTTTCTTTAACAACTCACGAAAATCTCTGTCCCTGTGCTTATACCCTCTTCCTGTAATATGCAAGTGATAATGACACAGTTCATGTTTGATGATTCCGATTAACTCCTCCTTACCATACATTTCGTAATATCGATAATTCAGTTCAACATTGTGACTCTTCAACAAATAACGCCCACCAGTTGTACGCAGCCTACTATTGAACGTTGCTTTATGTAAAAACGGCATTCCGAAGTATTGTAGCGATACTTCTTCCACTAGCCGTTGAATTTCTCCCTCGCCCATTCTCATTCCTCCTAAACAAAAAAATATTTTTACACTTTTCACGCTTCTTATACATATATTAAATAGTACATATACCCATCCTCATTCAAGACGCGTGGTTTCTAAAAACACAACATGAATAGAAATCCACTCACCAACCTCTCATCAATAGCACTTTAGATTTTTGAGAGTAGGATTAAACAAGGAGGGATTCCTATGCCTACGTGGCTAAAAAAACAGATGCAACGTGCATATTTCGAAAAAAACCGGTATCAAATTAAATTGCTAAATGAATGCTGGTTTTATTATAGCAAAATACATCAAAACTCATAATCCATTACACTTTTTATTCTATAAAAAAAGAGCAGTTTCATCTGCTCTCTTCTCTTACTATTCAATCGGCAACATAGATAGTGCAACGCGTCCTTTTTTTGTATCAATATCATCTACCCATACTTTTACAATTTGTCCTACTGATACAACATCTAACGGATGCTTTACAAACTGTTTACTAAGCTTAGAAATATGCACTAAACCATCTTGCTTTACGCCTACATCAACAAAAGCACCAAAATCAACAACGTTACGCACTGTTCCTTCTAGTTCCATACCACGTTTTAAATCTTCTAATTTCAAAATCCCTTTTTTCAGAAGTGGTTTAGGCAACTCATCCCTCATATCTCGTTCTGGGCTAATGAGCGCATCTATAATATCAACTAACGTCGGCTCCCCAACCCCCGTTTCTTGAGACAACTTAGAAATCTCTACTTCTTCCAATCTCTTTTGTAATTGCGGTTGTCCTACGTCATCTATCGATAACCCTAAACTCTTCAATAACAATTCAACATTTTTATATTGTTCGGGATGAATACCTGTTCTATCTAATGGATTCGCTCCTTCTAATATACGCAAGAAACCTATACATTGTTCGTACGTCTTTGCACCTAAACGTGGGATTTTCTTTAATTCCGTGCGCTTTGTGAATTTCCCATCCTCTTCTCTCTTTGCCACAATATTTTTCGCAACAGTTTTCGATAAACCTGAAACATATTGTAACAATGCAACCGAAGCCGTATTTACATTAACCCCAACTTGGTTAACAGCTGTCTCTACTACAAATGTTAATGACTCATTCAATCTCTTTTGAGATACATCATGTTGGTATTGTCCAACCCCAACTGATTTAGGATCAATTTTCACAAGTTCAGCCAGTGGGTCTTGCAGACGTCTTCCAATAGAAACGGCACTTCTCTCTTCAACTTGTAAATTCGGGAATTCTTCACGAGCTAAATCAGAAGCTGAATATACACTAGCACCCGCTTCATTTACAATAATATAAAAGACTTCCTGTTTCACACTTTGTAATACATCTACTATAAATTCCTCTGTTTCTCTAGATGCTGTCCCATTACCAATTGCAATCATTTCAACTTGATATTTATCTATAATAGAAAGAACTTTCGTTTTTGCGTCATCATATTTACGAACAGGCGGATGCGGATAAATAACATCAATATGTAGTACTTTCCCCGTATCATCTACTACAGATAATTTACAACCAGTTCTATATGCCGGGTCTACCGCTAGCACGACTTTCCCTTTCATCGGAGGTTGTAATAATAAGTTACGTAAGTTCTCAGAGAAAATGTGTATCGCTTGTTCTTCAGCTGTTTCTGTTAATTCTTTACGAATTTCTCTTTCGATTGAAGATTGAATTAATCGTTTATAACCATCTTCAATCGCTAATTGTACATAATGCGCACTTTTAGAATCGTTATCACGAATTACTTTCTTATATAAGAAATTTAATATCTCATCTACTGGTGGGACAACAGAAACTCTCAATATATCTTCTTTCTCACCGCGATTCATTGCTAATACACGATGTGGTACTACTTTTTGCAATGGTTCTTCATAACTGTAATACATTTCATATATATTCTTTTCATCTTTTTCTTCACCTTTTACAGACGAAGACATAATACCTTTTCTAAAAGTAATATTTCGAATCCAACTACGATACGTAGCTTCATCTGAAATCATTTCTGCAATAATGTCTTGTGCACCTTGTAAAGCTTCTTCTGCAGATTGCACTTCTTTCTCTGCATTAATAAATTCCACTGCCTTTTTAGCCGGATCTTCTTTCTTATATAACAACAACCATTCAGCTAACGGTTCTAACCCTTTTTCTTTTGCAATCGTCGCTTTCGTTCTTCTTTTCTCTTTATATGGACGATACAAATCTTCTACTTCCTGCAACTTTGTAGCTTTAACAATTTGCTGTCTCAGCTCTCCTGTCAGTTTTCCCTTCTCATCAATAAGACGAATAACTTCTTCCTTCCTATCTTCAAGTTGCATCATATATTGCCATCTCTCTAAAATCGCACGAATTTGCACCTCATCTAAAGAGCCTGTCCATTCTTTTCGGTAACGAGCAATAAATGGAACTGTGTTACCTTCTTCTGTTAATTGAATAACATGACGAACTTGCTTTTCGCTAAAGCCTAATTCTTTCACTAACATTTTCATTAACGCTTGTCGATTATCTACCATTTCCATATACAACCGTAACCTCCTCTATAATAAAAAAAGTTGCCCTTCAAAGAGAGCAACTTAAACTGCCGATTTAAAAATCTATTAGTCCTAAACTAATTTGTAACGCTTCATCTACACGACTCATCATCACTTCATCTAAATGAGTGATTTTGTCCGTTAAGCGTTGCTTATCGATTGTTCGAATCTGCTCAAGTAAAATAACAGAATCTCTCTCAAAACCATACTTTTTCGCATCAATTTCCACATGAGTGGGTAATTTCGCTTTTTGAATCTGTGCAGTAATAGCCGCTACAATCACCGTTGGACTAAAACGATTTCCGATGTCATTTTGAATGACAAGAACCGGACGAACGCCTCCTTGCTCAGAACCAACAACTGGGGAAAGGTCTGCAAAATACACGTCGCCGCGTTTTACAATCAAAATATTACCCCCCGCTAACTAAGCGTTCTACTGTATGAGCTGCTTCATACTCCGCTAAGAAAGCTTCAGATGCAATACCAAGATTAATTTTTCCCATTTCAATATACCCACGTCGCATTGATTCATGTTGGTAGCGTTTCTTCGTCTTATGTTGACGCAATAACAATTGTGTTGCCTGGCAAATTAGTTCATGGCGATTCTTATTCTCTTGTTTTCCAATTCCGTCCAATTCCGTTACCATTTGCTTTGGCAACCGAACCACGATTTCAGTAGTTACACTTGATTCGGACACAAAAATACACCTCCACCGTCAACTACACACCCAAATATATATATGACACCTATTGTAATAATACCATTGTATGGAGCCTGTTGCAAAGACTTCCTTATTCCTTGCTTATGTTTTCCAATTCATAAACAAAACATTCATCTTCTTAAATTTTTTATCTCATAACTAACTAAAAACAATAGAACTCCTCTTCAAAACTTACGTGTAACTTATATAAAAAATGATTATAAGTAAAAAGCTTCTCATCAAAAAGAGCTTATTATCCAGTAATGAACAGTCACTCCAATGACAAGAAGCAATCATACTACCTTCTATATATTGTTCAAGTAATTAATTATCTCTACAACCTTACCATTCCGTATAAATATTCTTGGCACACGGAAACTGATCGTTGCAATAATTTCATAATTAATAGTCCCTGAATATTCCGCAACCTCTGTAGCGCTAATATACTCATCTCCCTGCCTTCCAATAAGCGTAACTTTCGTACCAAGCGGCACTTCACAAGGAAGATGAATCATGAACTGATCCATTGTTACTCGCCCTACAATCGGTACCCTCTTACCATTTATAAGCACTTCAAATCCTTGTAATCTTCTAAGCCATCCATCTGCATAACCAATCGCTACAGTCGCGATCCATTCTTCAGTTTTCGTTCGATAAGTGACGTTATAACTAATTCCATCACCTTTAATCACCTGTTTAATATGAGCTACTTTCGTATGCAGTGATAGCGCCGGTTCTAATTCAAATGGTAAAAAAGGACGTATTTCTACAGAAGGAGATAATCCATACATTGCAATCCCAATTCGCACTGCATTAAATGTAATCCCTTGAAAACGTAACGTGGCAGCACTATTAGCTGTATGGACAAACTTAGGATCCACTCCGAATTCTTTCAACCAACTTAACTGCTCTAAGAACGTATTATATTGCTTATCAAAATACGAAGTCTCAACCTCATCTGCCGTTGCAAAATGCGTGTATACTCCTTCTAACTCTAAAAACGGTGCACCTTCTAAACTCTTTAAAAATGCTTTCAGTTCTTTTCTTTCACGTATTCCAATTCTCCCCATACCACTATCAAAGTTAATATGGAATTTCATTACAGATGAACCATCCCAAAGTTTAATTGCTTCGTCCACCCATTCTTTTTGAAAAACAGTTAGCGCTACATCATTTTCAGCAGCTACATTTACATCACGCGGCGGCGAGGGACCTAACACTAAAATCGGCACAGTAATACCAGCCCTCCGAAGTACTAAAGCTTCATCTAAAAAAGCAACTGCTAACCTTGTTGCACCCGCTTCTAATGCCGTTTTAGCCACCGGTACATAATCGTGCCCATATGCATTTGCTTTAACTACAGCAAAAATCTCTACATCACTTGGGATGAACTCTTTAATATGCGTAACGTTGTTATAAATGGCATCTAAATCCACTTCCACCCAAGTGTCACGGTAAAATGGTGCTTCTTCCATAAATACACTTCCTTATACACGATATGCGAAGCTTATTCTTTTATATGCTTCTTTTATGAAATCCACCTTCAAACTAAGAAAAGACGTGGTGCACATATATCACCACGTCTAAGAAGTTTACTTCACCTGCTTCGCTGTAACTGAACGAGCAACCATTAGTAGCTCCTTCGGCTCTAAACCTTTAGACACGAGCATATATTCTACTCCGTTATGCGCCCACGTTACAGAGTCTTTCGTCAATGCACCAATCGTAAACCCAAGATCAACTGGTTCTCCACTTACACTTACCGCTGATGAAGCCTCTGCAACTTTTGCCTTTTCTTGTATTAAAGTAAAGGATTTCTTATTTCCAGTGTATGTGAGTATCGCACGCTTGCCACTGTCTGTCTTCAACTCTTTTTCATCTTGCAGAGTCATACCTTGCGGTGTATCAAGTGGATACAAAATAGCAAACGGTTTGTCTTCTTTTGCTGTTGTTTGAACATCTACCTGTGCTCTAGACATATTTTGTTTCGTATCAAATGCACCTTTATCAAATTTCGCATCGAATTTCACCTTAGAGAAATCTACTTTTACAAGAACATTTTGATCATTATCCATTAACTTCACTGAAACTGGAGTCAAATCGCTCTTCTTCAGCGTAATCTCTTGTTTCGGCAACATATTTTGATGTTGATAGTTTGTTTTTGTTTTAAAAATATAATACTTATCTGTTTTCTCGAAAGTAAGGTTTTTCTTATCCTGCAAAATATCTCTTACAAGTGATTCATATAAATAAGCCTGGCTGCTATTTTGCGGCCAATCACTTTGAAAACGGAAGCTCTTATTAAGTGCTGGCGTTAATACAAATACACCTTCTTCATTTCTTAAAATGATTTGGCTCTGATCTTTTTTTGCATTCTTTAAATTCACACGATAAAAAGACGGTTCCTTATGCCAAATCTCTACATTATACTCCTGAGGCTCATTCCCTGTTTTAATAGATAATTTCGCTTCAGCTTGATAACTTTTCATCCCTTTTACTTTCGCCTCTAAATCTCTCACGACATCATCTTGTTTCTTTTCCACACAACCCGCCAACACAAAAACGGTCAACAAACCGACAAGAACTAAAAACAGACGCCTTTTCATCACTTCAGCCCCTTTGCCCCTATAAATGAATGGAAGATGTACCTTCCTTATCGCTACCTCAAATATATGAGACAAAGATATAAAATATGCAGACTAGCGTGACGAGCTTTCTAAAACAACTTGAGCAACAGCAAATTCCTTACTATGACTAATTGATAAATGAACAACACACTCTGTACTTGTAATCAGAATCGGCTTACCTCTTTCATCATTTTTCACTTCAATATCTAAAAAGCTCACTTCTTTCCCGATACCAGTACCTACAGCTTTTGAATACGCTTCTTTCGCTGCAAACCTTCCAGCTACAAACTCTGTAAGACGACTTCCTTTCAGCTCCATAGCAACATTACGTTCATTTTCTGTTAAAATACGTTCCATAAATTTAAGCTTTCCATCTAGCATTTTTTCAATACGATTTAATTCAATAATATCGATTCCAATCCCTATAATCATTTCAAAATCCCCTTCTTCTATTTAACTTTCTTCTTTCATATTGATAAGAATAACAGAGAATCTTTCTGATGCAAAAGGGGTGATAGTAACCGTATGCTAATAAGATCTACTCAGATTTCTTTACAACCGACTATTCTCACCTTACTTTTTATTCACTTAGTCATGATGATATTAGGCGACTTTTTCCTCTTCCCACTGGCAGCCTCTAATGAATATATCGCTAAAGGAGAATGGTGGCGTGTCATAACTTCCCTTCTGGTACACGTAGACTTACAACATTTTCTTTCTAATAGTATTTTTTTGTTTGCACTTGGTTCTTCTATCGAAAAGCAACTCGGACACTTTTCTTTTTTTATTCTATTTTTTCTTTCTGGAATTTCCGGAAATATTTCTTCTTATATTATTATGCCTCCTGAATATATTCACGCAGGTGCATCAGGTGGTATTTTCGGACTATTAGGCGCACAATTATTTTTATTGTACAATCGATACCGCTCTTCAAAACCAAAAGAAATTGCCATTTTCTCAATTGTGATACTTCTATTACTGCTATTTACTTTCTTTAATCCTTCCGCCAATCCGATCAGTCATTTAACAGGTTTAATAACCGGCGGCATTTTAACTCCTTTTTTAACAAAAAAAAACGATGGTGCAAAGCTTATTTAATATAAAAGCTTGCACCATCGATAATTTCTACATCTACCTGTTCGTTTAAATCCCTCATTAATTGAAATAAAGACTCATCCTTCATCTTCGCCTCAATCATACAATCAATTTGCGGAACACTTCCCTTTATCCTTCTTAAAAAAGATAAAAATGCGTCTACATTAATATAATCTGCATGAGCTCTTGGATCTTTTCCCTCTCTAGGGCTAGAGATATGCATTTTAACCGGTAACAAAGATGTTTCCCACGTATGAACAACACGTGCCCAATCTTCATACCAATCTTCTTGCTCATTATTCATCATATGGTGATGCAAATCAAACACGACGGGAATATCTAATTTTTCTCCTAAATATAATGTTTCCTCTAACGTAAAAGTTGTATCATCATTTTCTAATATAATCATTTCTTGAATACCCCTTGGGACATTAGACCAATTCTCTATAAAACGCTCTAATGCAAGTTCTTTATCTTTATACCCTCCTCCAACATGTAGTACACATCGTTGCTTATGTTCAATCCCCATGCCTTTTAATAATTTTTTGTGCATCTGCAATGTCTTTACAGATTGTTTAAAAACACTCTCCTCAGGTGAATTTAGTACAACAAAATGATCTGGATGGAAATCAATTCGCATATTCATATGAATTGCATATTCACCTAATTCTTTCAATTTTTCTTTTAAAGGACGAATATAGTTCCACTCTAGCAATTCCTCATGATTCGCTAAAGGAATGAGCTTAGAACTAAGCCGAAAGAAAGATATGTCATGTCCCTTATTATGCTTTAATAAACGTAAACAATTTTCCAAATTGGAATTAGCAATTCTTTCAAGTTTACGAATTGCAGCATCACGATCATCTATTTTCTGAAACTGTGCGTACGTCATCGTTTGAGATGGGGATGCATTCTTCAAATGCACACTCATCGCAACGTAACCAAGCCTTACAAGCATATAACAGCCCCTTTTCTATCATAACTACTATGTAGTATGCACAATTACAGAAATAAAAAAAGAGAATGCCAACAAAGGGCATTCTCTTTTTTATTAAGCTTGTGGACGGCTATGATGTTTTCTTTCGCCGCGTCCATTTGAAGATCCTGGGCGACCTTGACCTTCACCTCTACGACCACGACTACCACCATCACGATTACGATCACGGTTTCCATCACGATTGCGATCACGGTTTCCGTCACGATTACGTCCATCACGGTTACGACCATCGCCACCGCCACGTCCGTCACGACTACGATTACGGTTACCATCACGGTATCCGCCTCCGTTACCGCCACGTTTTTTAGAACCGCCACCTCTTGAAACAACTGGTGGTTCTGATGTTAAAGCGATCGGAGTTGTATCCGGCTCTTTAGTCATCATTTTTAAAGCAGCAGCTACTACTGTTACAGAGTCATTCTCTTCTAACATTTCTTCTGCAATACGCTTGTAGTATGATAAGTTCTCATTTTGGATTGTGCTTTGAAGTTTTTCAGCGATTAAACGTTGTTGACCTTCTAATGCCTCATCAAGTGTCGGTGCTTCCATACGATCAACTTTACGCTTTGTTGTACGCTCGATATTTTTTAATTGTCCTGATTCACGTGGTGTTACAAATAACATTGCAATACCTTTTTTACCTGCACGGCCAGTACGACCGATACGGTGAACGTATGATTCTGGATCTTGTGGGATATCGAAGTTGTATACGTGTGTTACGCCTGAAATATCAAGACCACGTGCAGCAACGTCTGTTGCAACAAGAACTTCAATAGCACCTTCTTTAAATTTACGTAATACAGACATACGTTTCGCCTGTGTTAAGTCACCATGAATACCTTCTGCTGCATAACCACGTAAGTTTAATGCTTCTGATAATTCATCAACACGACGCTTTGTACGACCGAATACGATCGCAAGCTCTGGAGATTGAATATCTAGTAAGCGTGTTAACACGTCAAACTTTTTCTTTTCTTGCACTTCTAAATAGAACTGCTGAATGTTTGGCATTGTTACTTCTTTTGCTTTTACTTTAATGTGTTGAGGCTCAGTCATGAAACGCTCAGCAATACGACGGATTGGATCTGGCATTGTCGCTGAGAATAATAATGTTTGATGTGTTTCTGGCACATCTGTTAAAATCGCTTCAATATCTTCAATGAAGCCCATGTTTAACATTTCATCCGCTTCATCAAGAACAACAGTCTCTACGTTTTGTAAGCGAAGTGTTTTACGGTTAATATGATCTAAAATACGACCCGGCGTACCAACAATAATGTGTGGGTGTTTTTTTAGAGCACGAATTTGGCGGTTAATATCTTGACCACCATAAATTGGTAGAATACGAACACGTTTATGTTTACCAATTTTGTATAGCTCTTCTCCAACTTGAATTGCTAATTCACGCGTTGGCGCGATAACAATACCTTGAACTGCTTCTTTATTTGTATCCACTTTATCTAATAGTGGTAATCCGAATGCTGCTGTTTTCCCTGTACCTGTTTGCGCTTGCCCAATAATATCCTTACCTTGCAATGCATGTGGAATTGTTTCAGCTTGAATCGGCGTAGCCTCTTCAAAGCCCATACTTTCAACCGATTGCAGTAAAGACTCACTTAATCCTAATTCTCGAAATGTTGTCAATGTTACTTCTCCTTTTCTATCCTATACTTATCATTTAAAAAAAGGCGTTTTCCGAATTTGCGGAAAAGCCCTTTTCCTGAATGCTCACGTATATAACCGGGCGTATATTCTTCACGAAAATACTTCTAAACGTTATTACACTTTATCAATTATAAGTTTTGTATGTGTAAAAAGCAAACCCAACTGTTACCTTATTTTATATTCAGGGCCTTTTTCTTTACTTTTATTTTTTTATCATTTACTGTAAGCGCTTATTATAAGTTTCTTCTATTTTCGTGACTATCATCCCTATTTATATACACCAATTATTTCAACATCGTAATTACTTCTTCTAATTTCATACCGCGAGATGCTTTTATTAATACAACATCTTTCGCATCGACTACTGCTTGTAAATCTCTTACTAACTCTTCTTTATTATCATACGCCTTTACACGTTCATTAGGGAAATTAATTTTCGCTCCTTCAGCAATTTGAGCTCCTAATCTACCGTATGTGAATACATGTGAGATTTTTGCTGGATCGATTAATTTACCTACCTCATAATGGAACTGCACTTCTTGATTTCCAAGTTCTAACATATCACCAAGCACAACGATTTTTTTAGTAAATCCATCTAAACCATTCATTAAATGGAATGCTGCCTCCATAGCCGTCGGACTTGCATTATAAGCATCGTTGATAATTGTTAATCCACTATCCGTTTTTACAATCTCCATACGCATGCCCGTCATTTGAAGTGTTACTAAACCTTGTTTCATCTCTTCCCACGTCACACCAAAATGTGTCGCAATTGCCATTGAAGCAAGTGTATTGTACACATTATGTTTTCCTAACACCGGTAGGTAGAATGAAATATTTTCATCTCTATTCATTTTAAAATGTGTCCCAGTTGCCTGTAATGTTACAGTTGTTGGATAGTAATCGTTGGCTCTTGCATCACCAAACGTAACTGTTTCCGCTGCTAAATTCATTTCAGGAACACGATTCGTTAATAACGGCTCATCTCCATTATATACGAACACGCCACCTTCTTGTAACCCTGTAACAATTTCTAATTTCGCTTCAGCAATGGCCTCACGAGATCCTAAATCCATTAAATGTGCTTCACCAATATTCGTAATGATAGCTGCATTAGGACGAGCTAACTTAGATAAAAATTCAATCTCTCCTCGGCTTGACATACCCATTTCTAATACAGCTACTTCTGTATTTTCTTCTAAGTTTAAAATAGTGAGAGGTAACCCAATATGGTTATTGAAATTCCCTTCTGTTTTTTGAACTTTGAACTTAGTCGCGAGAATACTTGTCACAATATCTTTCGTGGATGTTTTACCGTTACTACCTGTCACACCAACAACTTTAACATCCAATTGATCGCGATAGTTTTTCGCTAACATTTGCAGTGCAGATAGCGTATCTTCTACAAAAATAACCGGAAGATTCTCGGGTGGATTTGCTACATCTTTCATCCACAATGTAGCTACAGCTCCATTTTCAACTGCTTTATCTACAAAAGCATGTCCATCGAAACGCTCCCCTTGAATCGGAACATATAAGTTTCCTTTTTCAATTTTTCTCGTATCAATAGACACGCCTTGAATAATAGTTCCCTCATATTGCTCTGCTAATCCAGTACCATTTACCATCTGTTCTACTTGCTTTAACATTCGCTTTATCATATAGAAACGCTCCTTACATAGAGGAAGCACTATTCCTACGAATAGTGCTTCCTCCTTTTTTTGTTAGATTGTATATTTAATTTTTTGTTTTTCTTCGTGACGTTCAATCGCTAAACGAATTAACTCTTCGATTAACTCTGGATACGGTAACCCAGTATGTTGCCATAATAGAGGGAACATACTAAACGGTGTAAATCCTGGCATAGTGTTTACTTCGTTAATATACACTCCTCCGTCTTTCGTTAAGAAGAAATCAGCTCGCGTTAAGCCTGCACCATCTAATGATTGGAACGCAATAATTGCATCACGCTTAATCACATCAGATTCTTCTTCTGTCATTTCAGCTGGAATAATTAACGCCGTATCACCATCGATATATTTCGACTTATAATCATAGAAGTCCTTTTTCGGAACGATTTCACCTACAACTGAACATTTCGGCTCATCATTACCTAGTACCCCAACTTCTACTTCACGACCTACAATATTTTCTTCTACAATAATTTTGCGATCAAATTGGAATGCCTCTACAAATGCATTCTCAAGTTCTTCACGATTTTTACACTTATTAATACCAACACTTGAACCAAGGTTTGCTGGTTTTACGAAACAAGGATATCCTAATTTATCTTCTACTTTAGAATAAGCTTCCTGACGATCTTTTTCCCATGCACTGCGAATGAAAGACGCATATTTTGCTTGTTTTAAACCAGCCTCTGCAAAGATGTTTTTCATAACAACTTTATCCATACCAGCAGATGATGCTAGAACACCATTTCCTACATAAGGAATATTCATCAATTCTAATAATCCTTGAACCGTTCCATCTTCACCGTTTGGTCCATGTAGTAATGGGAAAATAACGTCAATAGCGTTTTCCTCAGAAGCTGCAGATGGAATAATCTCTGTACTTAATGATAACGGAGAAATCGCATTTTTTGCACTACTCATTTTTAAAGCTTCAACATCTGTTACTTCACCTTCAATACGCTCACCACGTACCCATTGACCTTGTTCTGTAATATAAATTGGATGAATCTCGAATTTATCTTGATTTAACGCTTTAATAGCAGCAAGAGCCGTCTGTAACGAAACTTGATGCTCAGCTGATTTTCCACCATATAATAAACCTAATTTAATTTTTGTCACTGAAATCACCCTAACCAATTGTTTTCATTTTTCTATTTTAGCACTTTTTATAAAAATAGGTAGTTCCTATTTGAAATAAAATGTAACTTCCACAAATAATTAAATGACACTACTTATTGGTTTTCTACACTTTTTCTATTCCACTACTATACAAAGGTGAATTTTAAAATGAAATGGTAATCCTATCTAGTTATGTACCTAAAATATGTAGAAATCCCCTTTTTTGTGTATGTCACCTATTTACTAAGAACCTGTTTAGAATCTATGGTATAATCTGTACAAAAAAGGATATTTTCTATGATACATAATTATACAAGT
>NZ_JBNPJZ010000120.1:0-13246 GCF_050312695.1 Bacillus sp. AF62
GGAGAATTACACTTTTTCACACGTACAGGATTAGCATTGCATTTTGCACTACAAAAATTAGAGACATCCAAATGTAAAGGCTGTAAACAATTTGCCTTTCAAGAATGCACGACACTTTCTTAACAATCTGCAGAAATAAGATTAGACATTAATCGTTCTCATGTAGGAATAAACATATAAATAACGGTGTATGGTTGTAATTGTCCATTCACAACCATACATATTTGTCTAAAAACAAAGACAAATATGTGCTAGTACAATATTTAAAATTCTCTTATATTTAAATCAATAAGATTACATCCTGTCTGTATAGATTTTTACCAACACTTCGTAAGCCCTGGTTAACAATCAGGGTCTTTTTTTATTATTTACTATGGCATTTCCTCTCTTAAAAAGTTTACATGTTTCCACTCCTCTTTATAAGAACTATTTATAGCTTCTATGTAACTGATTTTTTACAAATTCTCACAAATCTGGTTTCCTCCTCAATCTTACGAAGGATGCTCACTTAATGATAGTGAAATATGAATTTCAGTTTAGTATAGTCAAAAATTACATCTTAAAGCTGGGTTCAATTTCATATTCATTTCACTATTGTAAAAAATGGTTCTTCTTTAAAAAATTGGAGGAATTGCAAGTAATCTTCTAAATTTGGACATACTGATACTATTACTCTATAAAAGGGATGGGATTAGTATGAAAAAGGACAATTTGTTTAAATGGAAGCATTACCAACCAGATATCATTCTACTAACTGTACGTTGGTGCCTACGGTACAATCTAAGTTTTCGAGATTTGGTGGAAATCATGGAAGAAAGAGGATTACCCTTAGCTCATGCAATGATTATGCGCTGGGTCCATCAATACGGACCAGAACTGGATAAACGTATCCGACAGCATCTTAAAAAAATGATTCATGGCGAGTGGATGAAACGTATATTAAAGTAAAAGGGCAATGGATGTACTTATATCGTGCGATTGATTCCGAAGGAAACACGATTGATTTTTATTTAAGTCGTAAACGAGATGCGAAGGCTGCCAAGCGTTTTCTAAAGAAAGCCTTGGCTTCTTGTCATACCACAAAGCCTCGTTCGATAACTGCTGATGGAGATAAGGCCTATCCTGTTGCGATACGTGAACGAAAGGAAGAAAAATGTATACCACTTCGTGTGAAAAAATATTTAAACAATATCATTGAGCAAGATCATCGATTTATCAAAAAACGGATTCGGAATATGCTGAGATTGAAATCCTTGCAAACAGCTACAAAAATGATCGCTGGAATAGAAGCTATGCATATAATCAAAAAAGGACAAACCTTCCAAGGGGAGAAGTCTGTCCAAAAGCAAATGTATCTTATCAATGAAATCTTTGGTTTAACAGCATAAATTTCAATTCCATTAGGAATCGTTTGTTCATTTTTCATAAACCCACTATTTTTGCACCAGAGCCTTTTACTGAGGTAGAAGGCAATCGTATTTTCCTCAGAATCAACCGCACGGTATAAATACATCCATTGCCCTTTTACTTTAATATACGTTTCATCCACTCGCCATGAATCATTTTTTTAAGATGCTGTCGGATACGTTTATCCAGTTCTGGTCCGTATTGATGGACCCAGCGCATAATCATTGCATGAGCTAAGGATAATCCTCTTTCTTCCATGATTTCCACCAAATCTCGAAAACTTAGATTGTACCGTAGGCATCAACGTACAGTTAGTAGAATGATATCTGGTTGGTAATGCTTCCATTTAAACAAATTGTCCTTTTTCATACTGATCCCATCCCTTTTATAGAGTAATAGTATCAGTATGTCCAAATTTAGAAGATTACTTGCAATTCCTCCAATTTTTTGCACTAGAACCTTTGATTTGAATTCCAATATAGTGTTTATTAGTCTTGTCATAAAAAAATAATCTTGTTCTATCATGTGTTTTACATATTTAAGTTGTCTCCTCCTTAAAAAAGTTGATTTAGAAGAAATTCGCAAAATCAAATACCTCTATACGATTATGATACCTTAACACACTATATAGCTATCTGATTATGACTTTTCTATGTATGATTCCTAAAATCTTATCTTTCTCTGCCCTCTGTTTGGTTCGCTTGAAACTCCATTTTTAAAGCAATACTATCTCCTTGGAACATATTTTGATCTTTTCCATTGTCTTCAAATATAAACTTCATCCAAAACCAATCCATTTTCCCAGGTTGTAATCCTCGTGATTCCGTCCACTTGGATGCAAATACTTTCTTTGAAACGATTTCTGATCCTTGTTCTTTTAGTTCTGCAAGGGTTGTTTCATAAGCAGGGCTCTTTGCTGGGTCCCAATCCAAAAGGAATTGTACTTTTATATGCTTACCAAAATCATCTGCCTGATTATTTTTCAGAGCATCGTTTACCGTATAATCTATTTTCATCACAACATCTTGAATATCTAACGTACCACTATTTTTCAAGTTGAATTTTTTTAATATTTTATCTCCTGGTTTCAACTGGTTTAAATCCAATGAAGTAGTAGGTTGCATAGCTAAATCTAATGTACCCGCAGTAAATGTGTTATTCGTTACAACTTGATCACTAAAATAGGCATATGTTCCCCCACCGATGAAAGATAAACCTAGAGCGGCAGAAATCACTCCTACCCCTAATTTCTTTTTGAATGACATATTTTGTTCCTCCTAATCTATTTCTAATCTATTTCTAATCTATTTAAGAACCCCTTGATATAGATATAGCATGAATAGAGAGAAGTTTATATTAAAATCAAAACATGACATATTGAGAAAATTTCATAGCCATCTAGCTTTCCGAAATACATTATGCGGTGCAGCCAATTAAAGCAGCTAATGTAAAATTTGATAACCCTTTCATCATCTTTTCCACACCTTTCATTTTTAGTAACTACTCAGCCACCTTTTGGTGTCTTTTTTTAATTTTACTGGTTTCATATGCCTCCCATTTGTAAATACTGAGTATATCAAACAGGGGGGTGAATGAGATGATCAATCGAAAAATCATTTTAGATGCATATAAAAAAGGACCTGAAGCTGTTATTCCTTTATTTGAAGAAACATTTTCTAAGTTAGAAAAACGGATTCAAGAACTAGAACATGCTTCAAAAAAAACTCTACAAATAGTCATAAACCACCTTCTACAGATGGTTTGCGTAAACCTATTACAAAAAGTTTGCGCAAATCATTCCAGCGTTCAACCCGTGGCCAGTTGGGCCACAAAGGGCATACGCTTCATTTGACCACAACTCCGGACCATACAATTACCTATTCTCCTACGCATTGTACTTGTTGTCACACGTCCTTACACCACGAACCTGTAACAGGATACCGCATTCGCCAAGTATATGATTTACCACCTATCCAAATAGAAGTGGCGAAACATAAAGTGGCACAAAAAGAATGCCCACATAGCCACTCTATCCAAGCATCACAATTTCCTTCTACTGTCTCTCATCCTGTTCAATATGGTCCAAATAAAAAGAGACTGATTCCCTATTTAACGCATTATCGGTGTCTTTCTTTGAAACGAACGAAAGAATTCTTTCAAGATTGTTTTGAGCATTCGATTAGTGAAGGAACGTTAGTCAATCATACACACGGTTTTTCGGCTCAATTGCAGCCCTTTCTTCAAGAAGTAAAAGACAAGAGCCTTCAGTCTTCTGTTGTCCATTTTGATGAAATTGGTATGCGAGTAGAAAATAAAACACAATGGTTACATACTGCTAGTACACCGGAGGTGACCTTGCAACATATTCATCAAAAGCGCGGAAAAGAAGCAATGGATGCGGGCGGAATTTTACCCTCTTTTTCTGGAATTACGATGCATGATGGTTGGAAATCTTATGATGCGTATACAGATTGTCGACATGTGTTATGCAATGCCCATCTCTTACGAGATTTGCAAGGAATTATAGATAATACGGGGCAAAAATGGGCGCAGCAGATGAAGAAATTTCTAACGCAAGCTTTAACGCTGAAAAAACAATAAAAAGGAAGTTTGCCAAAGGGAAAGCAGCAGAATCTATTTACTGTCTATCAAGCCATACTGAAAGAACAACCAGTCTTTTCTGCAGAATTAAAAAAGAAAGGAAAGCAGACGCCTGCTCAAAATTTATGGAATCGCTTCGTCAAATATGCTGATAGAATCCTAGCATTCTTGGAACATCTAGACATTCCATTTGATAATAATCAAGCGGAAAGGGATATTCGAATGACGAAAGTCAAACAGAAAGTGTCTGGAACTTTCCGAAGTAAGAAAGGCGCAGAATCTTTTTGTCAGATAAGAATCTTTATGAGTACCATGAAAAAACAAAAACAATCTGTCTTACAAGCAATAGGTCAGGTTATAGTAACCGGAACGGTTCCTTGGAATCGCACAACTTAATAAGAGAAATTTTCTGTTTAATCTAGATTTTTTCTCTTATTGGAGTCTTTTCTTTTACATGCTTTCGAATGAAAAACATGTATTTGGTATGCCCTTTTTCCTAATTAAGCTGAGTAGTTACCATTTTTAATTGTAGAATACAGATATGTAAAATATTCTCATAAGTTTTCCCCACGTTGTCTATTATAATGAAGGCGTTATCATTTTGGTATGATTTTTTATGCAGGAATGTAGGAAACCTATTGAAAAAATAAAAGGTTTCCTATTTCTTAGTCAGGGGAATTCCATTCATAGCAAAATGATTAAAAGTAGAGCTGTATTCGACTAATTTATAAAAATGATTCTATAAATTCGTTCTGTTGCAAAGTTTTCTAAGCGAAATTAAAATGTAAGAAAAATGATTTGAGGAGCTTGACGGTTGAGATATTTTAAAGGAAAACAGTTCAAGAAAGATATTATTTTGGTAGTTGCCCTGTACTATTGTCGTTTTTCTTTAGGTTATCGTGATATTTCTGGAATCTTAAATGAACGTGACATATCCGTTCATCCCACAACACTCATGTGTTTGGTCCATGAATATGGAACTCTGATTTATCAAATCTGGAAAAAGGTACGCTCTGTTTGGCATTTAGATGCGACTTACATCAAAGTGAAAGGGGAGTGGTGTTATCTATATCGTGCAATTGATGAAGGTGGACATACTTTAGATATTCAACTTCGTAAAACACGGGATTATCAAGCAGTCTATATGTTTATGAAGGGAATCGTCAAAGCCTTTGGAGAACCAACGGTTCTTACTACAGACAAGGGTCCAGCCTTACTTTGTGCGTTCGAAAAATTGCTGAACAATTGTTTTTACAAGCATACGAAGCATTGTACCCTAAAACATCTCATTAACCGCATTGAACAAGATTATCGGCATGTGAAACGTCGATTTACTCAACCTTCTGGATTCCAAAAGCATTCGTCATACTTCTCGTACTATAAAAGGGATTTGAAACAACTCAGGCTATATATAAACAAAGACGGGTTCTTGCATCAAAGTCTGTCTTTTCGGCATACAAGGAATTACAACAATTATTTAAAACGACATAAATTTTACATATTAAATTAGGTTTGTTTTGTCTATTTAAAAACTTTGCAACAGAACCCAGACACGCCTTTGTTAAATTAAAGATAATTTTGGAAAACCGATTACCGATTCTGTACTTCAAAATTCTTTCTTGATTAGCAAAAGAAGAGCGTACAAAAATCAAAATACGCCAAAGAGAAGGAATCGATTAAGCAAAAAAAAAGGAAAACATCTTGTTAGACCAAAAGCAAAAATTACACCTGCATTTATCACTACATATGATATTTAGAAAACTGGGGCGATTACAGCAGTGAAAGCAATGGAGAAAGCGAATGTATCAAAAACTATGTTTTATCAACTGGTTCAAAAATATGAAATGAAGCTCAAGTAGCAAAATCAGCGATAGATGAGAAGAAACATCGAGTTTGTACTGGGTATAGACATTCTATCAGGTTATCTCGAATGTAGAGAGTAACTTTCTCAATACCAATGTATATTATTTCTTGTAAAATAAAAGATGCTAACATTTATGCTCGCTTTTTATAGCTTTCTCCTAAACACCGCAGGCCCTTACTTGTGGTGTTTATTTTCATATTATTTAAGATACTAAAATTTTTACTAGTGCGACTGCAATTCTCTTCCTAATTTATCTCCTTATTTGAAGCCCTTTCTCTTCACCATACACATAATAAAACGTTCTTCTTTTTATAAACTGATAAAAGAATATGAACACAAGAGCAAACGAAACATACAGCTGAAACTGAATAGAATGATATGTGAAAAAGAGGTAATCGAGTTTCTTCTTAACTAGATATGGATTGCAATGGGCGCTTTCGCCCATACCTCATATTCCAAATCAGCTCTTAAGAAATTTGACGAAGATACGCGTCAAGGAAATCCCGTTGACATATCAAGCTTGCTATTGCATACAAGACACTCTTTTTAAACAAACGTTTCATTCATCATTATTTACGCAAAATCAGAAAAGGATTCGCTATAAATAGCGAATTCTCTTCTGGTACTATTATTATTGATAACATAATTGGTCCAGTTTTGCATTTATTATTAAGAGGGTATTCTAGTGCCGCGCTATGTAAGATATATGTTCAATTATAATTTTTTAAAGGAGATACCCCAAAAATTAAACAATAGCTTCTAGATGAATTTCAAAACATATGATTATATTACGCGATTGGTAGCACAGTTGATGAATCATAAGGAAAACATATGTCCTCTAGCTAGCTAAATCTATAATGAATGACAGATAGTTGCATAATTATTTCTAAGAACCTGTTTAAAATCTTTTTAATAAAATCGCTACACCTGCCAATAAGCAACTCTGTCTGCTATTTTCAAGTGTTCGTTCACAGTTCTTCCACAGTCTGCGATAATTTTCCAACCAAGCAAAAGTTCGTTCCACAATCCAGCGTTTAGGTAACACGACAAACTTGTGAAGTTCAGATCGTTTGATGATTTCAACCGAACAATTAATCGTTTCTTTGATGGATTCTGCAAAGGATGGCCCCGTATATCCGCCATCACAAAGTATATTTGTTACTTTTCCCAGTGTTTTCTTATGCCTTTCGCACATTTGGATCGCACCTTCTCGATCAGTTATATTCGCAGTCGTTATTTCAATCGCATGAATAAGACCGTTCGTATCTACAGCGATATGCCTTTTGATTCCTGACACTTTCTTTCCAGCATCATAGCCTTTTTCACCAGCTATCCATGTGTTTTTCACGCTTTGGGCATCTACGATGCAGAAACTTGTCTGATTCTTACGTCCATCTTGCTCACGATAGGTTTCAACCAATTTTTTTATGAACTTCTTCAAGAAGACTTATGCCCTTCTCGTCTACTTTCCGCCAAATCTGATAGTAGAAATAGACTGTTTGCCAGTTTGGAAAATCACTTGGTAAGTTACGCCATTGGCATCCTGTGGTAAGCATGTATAGCACACCGCAAAATATCTCGTACAAATCAACTGTGCGTGGACGCGTCCGTTTTCTTGCGTTTTCCAAATCTTCTCGAATAAGTTCAAACTGTTCACGTGAAACGTTACTTGTATAATTATGTATCATAGAAAATATCCTTTTTTGTACAGATTATACCATAGATTCTAAACAGGTTCTTAGTTCAATTAGGTAGTAGGCTTCACACAGTTACAGGTACTGTACTTAGCCCGGAGGGCTTAAATAAACGATTTAATGAAAAATCAGTTCTATTCTTAAAACATATCTTTTCTTTGTTATTACAACAAAAAATATGTGAACAAACTCATGTTTTTAACCAACTGTTTCTTCATTTTAAACGCATTCGCATCATGGATGCCACCCTGTTTCAGGTACCTAATACATTGCATATATATCCTGGTTCAAGTGGTTGTGCGCAAACAGCTGAGGTTAAAATTCAATTAGAATACGATTTACACAGTGGGTAATTTCTTAATTTTCAAGTGGGTTCTGGAAAAAATAATGATAAAACATTCAGAACAGCATGTTGAGTTACCTTACGATCAGACGATTTATGTATTCGTGATTTAGGGTATTCTTCATTAGAAGATTTAGATCAAATGGATTAACGTGGTACGTATTATATTTCGAGGTTAAAGTTAAATACGAATGTATATGTAAAAAATTAAAATCCGGAATATTTTAAAAATGGTTTCATTAAAAAACACTCAGAATACATGCAGGTCAATGTCATACAGATTTTAAATCGACTTAAACCTGGAGGAACGATAGCATATCAACAAGTTTACATTGGCGATAAACAGCAATTATTCTCACGTCTTATTTTTCATCTTTTAACAACGGCACAATTACAAAAACGCCTAAAGAAAATTGCAAAAAAGAAAAGTCAAAATACAGAACCTATTCAGAGAAAAGTAAATTAGTCGCGAGATTAAATGTATATGTGACAAATGCACCTTGGGAGTGGGTTCTGATGGAACAAGTACATGAATTATATACATTACGCTGGCAGATAAAAATTTTTAAAAAACGTGGAAATCATTATTTGGTATAGATTATTGTCGCACTGTCAAACAAGAAAGAATAGAGTGCCACTTATACGGAAAACTAATCTCTATTTTTTTATATTCTACTAATATGTTTAAAATACGTTAACTTTTATTACAGAAGAGGCAAAAAGAATTAAGTAAATATAAAGCAATTGGAATGATTCAAGACGATCTATTTCTCCTCTATCAATCCATACAAAATACCCAAGAAATAACAAAGTTTTTAATCCGCCTGTTTCACCTTCTGCAACAAAACAGACGGAAATCTCATCGCTATGAGAAAAAAACGGTCTTTGATATCATTGGTGTTATCTATGAGTATAGTGAATGCAGTAAGCAACAGAAAGCTACATAAGAAAAAAATGAAACCCGTTAGGGTCATAGCCATCAGGTTAAGAAAAGTAGGTATGTTTTTTAATGTTTTCTCCCATCCTTTTAAGAATTAATTGAAAAGAATAGGATTTTTCATGACAAAAATAGAGCTCTCTATTATAGAAGATCTACAATTACTTACAATTGAATTACAACGACATTTTCTGCATCTTATCTAGAAGACCTTGCACGAGAAACGAGATTTACTCAAAGAAAACGAAAATAGAAAGTACAAGATTTTATCTCTTTATGTGTTTTTTTGAATCCAAAATTAGTATAACCCCTTTGATAAAACCATGTTGTATGTTATAAGAAACCATGAATCTTTGTATCACAACAGAAGCGTTAAACCAACGGTTTTCAATATTCTTGGTTTAAAATAAGAATATCAATATGAGACTACATTTTTTTAGAAAATATATGTAAGTCTTATTTAAGTATGGTCAAAAATACAAAAATTCAAATCCGAAGATAAAAAAGAAAAACCTATTTTGAACACGAAATAGTCAATTCTTCTTTAACTTGATGGCTATGCCAGTTAAGGTTTATTTGGCGTACTTAAATTGAATAACTGGCTCTCTTGTGGGGAAGCTTACGTTTAAATGAACAAAAAAGTTAGTATTGTGTATACCCTTAAGTTGATGAGCATGTATGGTGCCCCCTAACTAGGTAGAAAGTATGTTGGAGAATATTTTAATACATACTATGTATACTTTCTATATGAAAAAATATCAAATAAGGAGATATAGAAGCCTAATGACCCTACCAAAACTTAGCGGTATAGGAAAAAGTATCCGAATCACTTTTATAGTGTTTTTAGGAGGAGCTCTTATTGGAATCGCTTATTGGAACCTTTCGCCAGTTCCAAAAGCACTTTTGATTAGAAAGGCTTTTGAAGGAGGAACGTTCGTTCCATCGATTCATTACGAACATGCTTTAAATGCAACAAAAATTGTGAAAGATATCAACTACAATTCTAACTTTCCAAATGGAACTTTAGATATTATTTATCCCAAAAATAAGATGAAGCAACGACCTGTTATTTTTTGGATGCATGGGGGTGGCTTTGTTGGGGGCGATAAAGCTGATGTTACAGGTTACGCGGTAGAATTAGCTGCTCATGGTTATCCCGTTGTAAACATCAACTATGCCCTTGCCCCTAAAAATACATATCCCACGCCAGTAATTCAATTGGGAGAAGCTTATAAATATCTAAAAAATAATACTCAGAGATACCAGATAAATTTGGATCAAGTGTATTTCGCTGGAGATTCTGCGGGTGCACAGATTTCCGGACAATTTATTATGATCCAGACATCGGCCAGGTATGCGAAATTAGCGAAAATTCAGGCTATCGTTCCATCTTCTACTATAAAAGGTTCATTATTATTTTGCGGCCCCTATCATATGCCTGCATTAGCCAAAATGGAAGCGACTAAAAAAATACAAGATTTTTTGCGTACCACTGGTTGGGCTTATGTAGGTAAAAAAAATTGGGAGTCATCATCAGAAATACAAATAGCTTCCATTTTAAATCATGTGACAGAAAATTACCCACCAACTTTTATTACAGATGGAAATACGGGATCATTTGAAAATCAAGGAAAAGAACTTGCAGCTGCTTTGCGAAGAAAAGGCGTTTTTGTAGATAGCCTTTTCTTTGACAAAAACAGATATGGAAACTTAGCACATGAATTTCAATTTAAAATGAATACCCAAGCCGGACTCGATACATTTAACAGAGTTTTAGCATTTTTAGAAAAGAACAGCATGTAAAAAACGTCTTTTTCAGGATATTCAACTGTCTAACTCTTTGGCTTTTATCATAAAAATTGTACCCTACCATTAAAGAATCTTACACCATGTAAAATAAGTGATAGAATATATAAAATACTTTCTGTACGGTTCTGGTGCAAAAAAGGAACCGTTTTGAAAAGGGTTTCTCAAACTGGGCTATACTGGTACGACTACTTAAAAAAGGTGTGTGACCAGTATGGAAAAAGAAAATATATTCAAATGGACGCATTACCAGTCAGATATTATTTTGCTAACAGTACGTTGGTACCTACGGTACAACTTAAGCCTTCGTGATTTAGTAGAAATGATGGAAGAACGAGGATTCTCCTTAGCCCATACAACCATTATGCGCTGGGTTCATCCATATGGACCAAAATGCAATGAGCGGATTCGAACACATTTGAAATTAACCAATACTTCTTGGAGAGTGGATGAAACATACATCAAAATCAAAGGAGAAAAGATGTACTTATATCGCGCAATCGATTTTTATTTAAGTCGTAAACGAGATGCGAAGGCCGCCAAGTGTTTTCTAAAGAAAGCCTTGGCTTCTTGTCATGCCACAAAACCGCGTTCGATAACGGCTGATGGAGATAAGGCCTATCCTCTTGCGATACGTGAACGAAAGGAAGAAAAATGTATACCGTATGGTATACCACTTCGTGTAAAAAAATATGTAAACAATATCATTGAGCAAGATCATCGATTTATCAAAAAACGGATTTGGAATATGCTTGGGTTGAAATCCTTGCGAACGGCTACAAAAATGATCGCTGAAATAGAAGTTATGTATATGATCAAAAAAGGACAAACTCTCCAAGGGGAGAACTCTGTCCAAAGGCAGATATATCTTATCAATGAAATCTTTGGTTTAACAGCATAAAGTTCCATTCCGCTAGGAATCTTTCGTTCTTTTTTATATTTTTATTATTTTTGCACTAAAACCAATTGATGCGGTAAATTTACACCTTCATTATATCATCTGCATATGCTAAGAACCCCTATTCATCCACAACCTTCTTTATTGATAAATAATTGTATGTATTAAAAAAACAATTTAAAATCTAGCAATCCCACCATCAAAATAGCTAGTATATTCAAGAAGAATCCGTTCAACTAGGTATCTAACTTCCCTTATTCTTATTTACTTATCTATTATTCTCACAATGAATCGCTCATATAATGCTGACAATAAAATATAATTGTGAAACTTTATCAATATTTGTCGATGTGAATAAGTGATAAAATATAGTTAGACATGAATCCCTTTCTAGTCGTTACATAGTGAAGTAGCTTACCCACAAAGAAGAGACGCTTTCGTTATGATTGCGTTTTTTCTTTTTTCTACAAAAAAAGCGAATCTTTTTATTTTACGACACTCATAAAGCAACAAAATATGTACTCTTTATTTGATATTCTAAGCTGGTTGATTCTTTGAATAGCTAAATAAGGGGGATTTTTTATGTTTAAACGCATTTCCATACTTGGCATCATTGGGGCATTGTCTATTTATTTGACTGGATGTACATCAAATACTACCATTATGTCTACCTCACCTTATCCAATAGATACTCCTTACAAGAACGAAGATTTAACAAAGGCTTTCCCTGTCGGAATGCCAATAGACAATTACATAAGTAAAAAAATATATTGCCTGTGCAACATATTTCCAGTATCCCACTTGCAAATGGCGATATTGGTAGAGTATTACAAGAAAAGGATGGATTTGTTATAATTTGTGGAAATGAAAAAGAAATATTTGATGTGAAAACATTTAAAATGTGGGAAGATGTGCAGATTTATGAAAACAGCATACAAAAACATGTATAAAATAAATTTCAACATTAAAATTTTTCCAGTATTTGGACATTCGAATCCGAAAATCATTTCTTTTTAAATAAAAATATGTTACAACTCTTATACTTACCTATCTCAACGACTAGTGTGGAAAGCTAGTCGTACCACTGGACCT
The DNA here is from genome assembly GCF_050312695.1 of Bacillus sp. AF62. Lineage (NCBI taxonomy): Bacteria > Bacillati > Bacillota > Bacilli > Caryophanales > Bacillaceae > Bacillus > Bacillus sp. AF62. Next base: position 12,643 of record NZ_JBNPJZ010000120.1, read on the forward strand.
TTAGCTCAGTGGGTCAGAGCAGACGGCTCATAACCGTCCGGTCATAGGTTCGAGTCCTATAAGGTCCATAAAATTCTTTATATTAATGAGCTCAAAATATATGTTATAATAAATTAGTAGACATACAATCTATGTGCTATTAAAAGTAAAATGGTTGCTACAAAAGCACCTTTAAGTTGAAGGTGCTTTCTTTTATAATAAATACACATTATTTACATAGTTTTAGTTGATTATAAGACAACAGATTTTCTATCTATTCTTTTCATAAACACTATGCTATCATTTAGATACTCCTTTCAGTAAGAATCTAACAAAAATGTCAAGATACACAAATACCCTCATTCAACATCTAGAAATGAGGGTTGCTTTTTTCAGACACATTTGTTATAATGATGATACAAACAAATTATAGTGAATTATATTTATGCATAAAAGAAGAGATGCTATCAACATCTCTCCTAAGTAACCGCTACCGCAAGGTGGATGGTTGCTAAAAAATTATTTTTTCTAGAACCGCCTGGCTTCCTATGAACTGGACCCAAAAAGTTGGACACATATTTAAGCAGCTAATAAGGATTGAACTCTGTATTGTACAGGGGGCAAT
>NZ_JBNPJZ010000156.1:0-13192 GCF_050312695.1 Bacillus sp. AF62
GGCCCATCATTTGCACAATCGATAAAAGAGGCGATTGATTGTTCGGTTGAAATCATCAAACGCACTGAACTTCACAAATTGGTCGTGTTATCAAAACGCTGGATTGTAGAGCGAATTTTTGCTTGGTTGGAAATTTATCGAAGGCTGTGGAAGAACTGTGAACGAACACTTGAAAATAGTAGACAGAGTTGCTTATTGACAGGTGTAGCGATTTTATTAAAAAGATTTGAGACAGGTTCTAAAAGCAAAAAGGGATTCCAAGCCTGACAACTTTCTTTTTTGGTATAAAAAACCACAAATAGGTGATGCTATCGATAAGGTCATCTCCTGACCTTTGATCTTTCCTCTTAAGGCAGCATTCAGGTCAAAAAGACGAGAGTTTTCTCGTCTTTTTGTTTTGTATATACATTCATCTGAAATTAACATACTGTCTCATTATCGATAGCACATTCTTTGGTAGAATGCTTATTTTTATATTTTCAAAAGAAGTTGTAAAAGGTGTAAAATATTTATAATACATGTCTCTTCTGAAGATGATACAGTGTTTGTATGGTAAAATAAAAGGAAATATTTGAACAGACATTCATAGAATGATAAGGACATAAATCTACCTCTATAAAAAGAGATACATGGGTCATGTATCTCTTTTTATAGAGGTAGATTAGGTTTGAATGGTCGTCGTTGTATCAGCGGTATCTACAGTTACAATTTCTAAGATAATAGGGCTTCCACTTAAAATAACGGTATCTGGTGAGCCAGGCACTGTGATGACGACAGATCCTGTCGTTGGTGTACTAGCTGTAAAACTCAGAATCGCATCCATTTGTAAGACACCATTAATATATAAATTAGCGTAACCATTGGTAGGGATGAAAATAGGTGGTGTAACCGGATCTCCATTTTCATTGCGAAATAAAGAAAAGTTAATCGCAAAAGGTGTGCCTGCTGATATAGAAGTGGGTGTGATGTAGAAGTATTTTTTAGATGTTGCATTCGCAGGCACATTTGTGAGAGCGTTTCCTACTATTTTCATGAGTTGAAGTGCCATTTTTATACACTCCTTTATAAAGACTGGTTGTACTATACTATGTATATGTACATAAAAGGGACATGTGCTAAAGTAAAAAAGGAATCAAAATGAATTATGTAAAAAGATGGGACCTCATGTTTTGTAAGACATGAGGTCCCATCTTTATATATATTAAAATGTATAATTAATAGAGAACGAAACTTTTACTGGAGAAGAAGTTGTTCCTGCTCCTACAATGCCAATGGAATTGATATCACTCATCGTAATAGATCGTGATTCTCCTGGTCCAACAGTAAATCCACCTACTATTGTACCGTTCACTGTAAGGGAGGCTGTAGCACCTACCCCAATGATGCCATCATTTTGAACTAAAATGGTTCCATTTATGATTCTGTTTGTATCGTCATTCCAAATGGGTACAGGTGTGCCACCTGTATCACTTAAAACAATCGTACAACAAACCGCATCATTGACAGCTTGTTGTTGGAAATTAGAACAATTTCCTAATTGAGCCATGTGAATGAACCTCCTTTTCCAACCGTATTGTCTTTTTTATATAAACCTATGTTGTGTGGATGAATACATAGAAAAATAAAAAAAAGATGGTAAAGGCTTATTACAACCAACCCCAACAATTTCTTCTTCTGCAACGACGACAATGACAAGATGTCGGTTGTGATTCCTCATTATCACAACAATCAGAAGGTCCTGAATCGATTACCTCAGTGATTGTTTCTTCTTCATAGACATGATGTGGTACATAGCGTACATGTTCCCTGTTAATATGAATAACAGGATGGATATATGTGATTTCTTTTTCTGTATACGTGTCGTTTATGATGTATTTCGGTTTACAATGAATGGTTTCTTTACATTTGTTTGTATCCATTCTGATCCACCTTTCTGTATTTATAGTTATTGTATGTAAAGGAAAACAAGATTGGTTTGTGCGTTTGTCTCATGTTGTATAGAGAATGTAGGAGGATGGAAGAAAGAAACGAGGTATTTGATAAGAATTGTTATAGTCAAATCATGATTGTTTAAATAATTATGAATAATAAAAAAACGTTTCACATATGAATGATACCCTTCATATAGTATAAAGGGACAACCTCCTATTTATATATATATTATTGTAATTACATTATAGAAGATTAAACAGAAAAAAATTTTTAAAATTGGTTCAATATACCAAATATATAACATAAACTATCTTTGTGTTTATTTATAATAATTTTTTAAGGAGTGAAATAATGGCAACTTTAAATGAATTATATCCATCTGTACCGTATAATGTATTGGCGTATACGCCACCCTCTTTTTTACCTGATGCGGGTACACAAGCTACACCTGCTGACTTAACAGCTTATGAACAATTATTAAAAAATTTAGAAAAGGGAATAAATGATGGAAAGTATACGAAAGCAATCGCTGATGTACTTCAAGCTATTTTTATAGATGATACGATAAATTATCAAACATATGTAAATATTGGTTTAAGTTTAATTACAATAGCTGTACCGGAAATTGGTATTTTTACACCTTTCATCGGTTTGTTTTTTGCTGCATTGAATAAACATGATGCTCCACCTCCTCCTAATGCAAAAGATATATTTGAGGCTATGAAACCAGCGATTCAAGAGATGATTGATAGAACTTTAAGTTCGGATGAGCAAACATTTTTAAATGGGGAAGTAAGTGGTTTACAAAATTTAGCAAGCTTATATCAGTCTACAATGGAGGATGTTCAAAGTGCTGGAGGATTTGATAAGGCAGATCCTGGATTAATTAAAAAGTTTACAGATGAAGTGTTAGCTTTAAATACTTTTTATACAGATCGTTTACCTGTATTTGTTACAGATAATACAGCAGATCGAACTTTGTTAGGTCTTCCTTATTATGCTGTACTTGCCAGCATGCATCTTATGTTATTAAGAGATATAATTACTAAAGGGCCTATATGGGACTCTAAAATTAATTTTACACCAAATGCAATTGATTCTTTTAAACATGATCTTAAAAATAATATAAAGCTGTATTCTAAAACTATTTATGACGTATATCAGAAGGGTCTTGCTTCATATGGAAACCCTTCTGATCTAGAGTCATTTGCAAAAAAACAAAAATATATTGAAATTATGACAACGCATTGTCTAGACTTTGCAAGATTGTTTCCTACTTTTGATACAGATCTTTATCCACAAGGTTCAGGTGATATAAATTTACAAAAAACAAGACGCCTTCTTTCACCTCTTATCCCTATACGTACTGTGGATGGAGTAACATTAAAAGATACTCCAGTAGATACTTCAAATTGGCCTGATTATGAGAATGGGTTGTTTCCAAATCCAAGAGAAAGGGTACTAAAACAAATTACGTTACACCGTAGCTATAGAGCTTCAGCGGATCCTGGGGCATCTAAATTAAATCCTTATTTATGGGGAATAGAAGTTGAAGATACTTTGGAAACACGTCTATATGGGAAGCTTCCAACTGTAGATCCACAGATGGGACCGGATTATATTTCAATACCTCCTGATAACCCGGTAGTACAAATCAATATGGATACTTGGTCACAGCCACCACAAGGTGGGGGTTGGTGGAACACGAATATTGGTTCCGGAAGTGTAAGAAATTTAAGTTTTTTACAACAGGATGGTAGTTGGATTAATTCTGATAATCACCCAGGTGGGACGGAGTATAAACTTCCTGGAGCTCATTATCTTTCATATCTGTATGGAACTCCTTTTAATACTGATAATGAATATGATGCTCATGTTAGTGCATTGGCAGGTGTGAGTACGCCTCAAGAGGCTATGGGTGATAATATTCTTGGGATTCCAGATGAAGATGGAAAGATATCATCTAGTGGATTTGCATGGGAAAATGGAGATATTGCTAATGGTATAGGTTCTCTTCAAGTAGTTAAGGAAACCATTACGGGAACAAATGCGGTTAAATTGAATTATCAGCAAATAGTAAAATTACCTATTCAGAATAAGACGAAGCTAAGTTATAATGTTCGTATTCATTATGCAAGTAAAAATGAAATTAAAGGTTTTTTCCATATATATACAGGATCGGATGATTTATTAAAAGGAGAAGTCACATTTCCTAGTACAGAAGTAGATGATGTCAAAAAAATGGTAGCTGTACAAGGTGATAATGGTAAATACGCTTTGCATGTATTTGAGACACCTGTAACTTTGCCAGTTGGTCAATTCACTGCATATATTCAAAATAATAGTACAGAAGATTTCTATTTAGATCGTATTGAATTTGTTCCTGTTACTTCTGATGATAATGATACTGATATTACTATTCCCTTTCATGCAAGTCTTTCAATACAACCTGGAGAAAGTCAAACTATTTGGAAATCCCCGGACTCAAGAGTAGGGATTAGTACAGATTTTACGACACATGTTCTTAATCAGTTTTTGGGATTTGCACAATATTACAAATCTGGTGAGGCTCTGGATCGCTCTTCTATGGGGGATCTATCGGATCACGTTCAAAAATCAATATCAACAGGATTTGATGAAATTAGAATATTGAATACTGAGGTGGGTTCTGCCCCTATAGTAGGTACTGTTAGTGGAAGTATTGACTTAAGTTCTAATAACAATCCTGGTAACAATCCTGGTAACAATCCTAATGATACTGTAACTATTGATACAAGTTTTGGAGTTTCAAAAGGTGATACTCAAATTATTTGGACTGCACCACAATCCAAATTAGGAGTTTCGACAAAATTTCAATTAAATACTGATTCTACTATAGAATTACATTATTTAAAATCAGGTGTTATTCAGCAGCCTATAGGAGTTTATTATGGCGATGATCCGGATATTCTTATTCAAGATTCAGTACCAACAGGATTTGATCAAATTGAAATGTATAATGCTTATGATTTTTACAATGATTATGATACTACAGAAGGTTCTTTAAAAGGAACTATTTCTTTTGCTTCTAATTCTAGTCGAAATACATTTGTTTTTTTTGAAAAACAAATAGATTTAGATAACATTACAACACAAGTAAATGCATTATTTGCATCAGGTACCCAAAATAGGTTGGCTCAAAATGTAAGTGATCATGATATTGAAGAAGTTGTACTGAAAGTAGATGCCTTATCAGATGAGGTATTTGGAGAAGAGAAGAAGGCATTACGTAAATTAGTGAATCAGGCAAAACGTTTAAGTAAAGCAAGAAATCTTCTGGTAGGCGGTAGTTTTGAAAATTGGGATGCATGGTATAAAGGAAGAAGTGTTGTAAGATTATCAGATCATGAATTATTGAAAAGTGATTATGTATTCTTACCACCACCAAAATTCTCTCCATCTTATATATTCCAAAAAGTAGAAGAGTCAAAATTAAAAGCAAATACACGTTATGTGGTTTCTGGATTTATTGCGCATGCGGAAGATTTAGAGATTGTCGTTTCTCGTTATGGGCAAGAAATACAAAAAGTTGTGCAAGTTCCATATGGTGAAGCGTTCCCATTGACATCAGGTGGAGTATTATGCTGTATGTCACGACCTAGCTCTGATAGAACATCAACAAATCCACATTTCTTTAGTTATAGTATTGATGTAGGGGAATTGGATATGACGGCAGGTCCTGGTATTGAGTTTGGTCTTCGTATTGTAGGACGTACAGGTGTGGCACGTGTGAGTAATTTAGAAATTCGTGAAGAGCGTTCTTTAACCGCAGATGAAATACGAAAAGTGCAACGTGTGGCAAGAAATTGGAGAAGCGAGTATGAGAAAGAACGTGCGGAGGTAACAGGATTAATTCAACCTGTTATCAATCGAATCAACGGATTGTATGAAAATGGAAATTGGAATGGTTCTATTCGTTCAGATATTTCGTATCAGAATATAGACGCGATTGTATTACCAACCTTACCAAAATTACGACATTGGTTTATGTCAGATAGATTTAGTGAACAAGGAGATATCATAGCTAAATTCCAAGGAGCATTAAATCGTGCGTATGCACAACTGGAACAAAATACGTTACTGCATAATGGTCATTTTACAAAAGATGCAGCCAATTGGACGGTAGAAGGCGATGCACATCAGGTAGTATTAGAAGATGGTAGACGTGTATTACAATTGCCAGATTGGTCTTCGAGTGTGTCTCAAACGATTGAAATCGAGAATTTTGATCCAAATAAAGAATATCAATTAGTATTCCATGGGCAGGGAGAAGGAACGGTTACGTTGGAGCATGGAGAAGAAACAAAATATATAGAGACGCATACACATCATTTTGCGAATTTTACAACTTCTCAACGTCAAGGAATTACGTTTGAATCAAATAAAGTGACAGTGACTATTTCTTCAGAAGATGGAGAATTCTTAGCGGATAATATTGCAATTGTGGAAGTTCCTATGTTTAACAAGAACCAAATGGTCAATGAAAATAGAGGTGTAAATATAAATAGCAATACAAATATGAATAGTAGCAATAACCAATAACTGTTATATGGAAACAGGTGCAAGTGTTTGTTGCACCTGTTTTTTCATCCTGTTTCTAAAAAAATGAGGAGGTTAGATGTATGCAAAAGAAATCAAAAGTAATAGAACCAACAAATAATAGTATGTCAGTAAATAATAATATTTCATTAAAAACACCGATGCCAATTGGGTATAGAAAAAAATCAGGTTGTGGTTGTGGGAAACGTCGTTAAGTGGAAATTGAATATGTGGAATGGATAAAAACAAGTGTGAAAGTTGAACGTTCATACTTGTTTTTTGTATGTGTATCTAAAATATAGAAAAAGCAAGTGGAAAAGATTTTAAACGTCCTGAATATCAACTGATGAAACATATGTTGAGAAACGGCGCTGTTTTATATATTCAATCACCAGATTGTTTGGGGCGAAATAAACAAATAATTTTAGACGAATGGCAAGAATGAATTAAAGAAAAAAAAGATTGATATCGTTGTAATCTGTACCCTTTGTAAAGGACATTTTGAAAAAAGTTAGGCAACATCAAGAAGATGATTTCTGTATCCAACAGGAGTCATCTTTTTTAAATTCCATTGATATCTATAATGATTATAATACGTCATATATTTCTTAATTTCTTGTTTCAATCCATTAAAGGACGCGCAAGGTTTTATATGAGCTTCATCTTTCAGATGACCAAAAAACGATTCTTGTGGGGCGTTATCCCAACAGTTTCCTCTTCTTGACATGGGTTGTCCAAGATTTAGCTTTTTGACTAGCTTTTGATAGGTAGGGCTTGCGTAGTGGGGTCCTTAATCTGAATGAATATAAGCACCTTCAGTCAATGGAATCCGCGCATTCCTTTTTAGTTTATAGAGAGTTGTCGTTACGAGCTCTAATGTCATCTGTGCTGAAACATGGTAAGCTAAAAATTCATTAGTTGAGCCGTCTAACAATGTAGATAAATAGGCCCTTTGATTCTTACTGTAAACTAAATAGGTGATATCTGTAAGAAGTGGTTTCCCTGGGGTATTTTGTTTAAATTCCCGATTTAATTGATTCGGTACTATTCGATGTTCTTTTGTAGCTTTAAGCATTTTTTTATAAGAATTCGCTTTGCGAACCGGACAGATAATCTCGTATTTCTTCATAATTCTACGGATACGCTTTAAATCGTAGACAACTTGAAACTGACCCGCCAATGTCATCTTTATTTGACGAGCCCCCTTGTTTCTATTTCTAAATTGAAGTGCTTTTAATATGGTTTCCTTCAAGATTTCATCTCGATCACTCTTTTATTTCCGTTGTTCTTGAGATGAAACTGAAAAGTAATTATAGTATCCCGAACGGGATACACCAGCTACTTTACACAAATGACTGACCATATTCCTTAAGTTGTATTTCATGATGACAGAACGAATCAAGATGAATTTCTGACTAGGTGGTAGTGTTATTTCCTTCTCATCCTCCCTTCCATAAGTTTGATTTTTTTCAGCAATTCGTTTTCCGCCTTTAGTAAGTTTCGTTCAGCTTCTAAACGGGCATACTTTTCTTCTAACGTAAGCTCTCTCTCAAGAGTTCTGCCAGCGTTTTCGATACGTGTATCCCTTAAACCCAATACACCATTTTTTCTATAAGCAGGACGCCATCTACTTCCCGATGACATAACTCGCTTCATTCCAATCATATCTATATCAAAACTACATTCTTCAAAAATATTTCGAGATAGCTTTCCTTTTTCATTTTCCTCAATAAAAATATGCTTAAATTCCTCTGTATAAGTGATACCTTTCTGACTTACAGATTTTACGTATAGGTTATTTGATAGGATTTGAATTTCTCTTTCTGTAAATAGTTTTTTGTCATTTTCAACATTATCCAATCCAAATTTTCCTTTTATTATACAAGAAATACCCTATAGAATAGACTTTTTTCAAGTGTCTATTCTATAGGGTACATTTTATTGTGTTGGATATGCCTCTTCTTAACACCATGAAATATAAAGATTTAAATGGAATGGAAACCCTTATTTCAGATTTAATTTTGCAGGTATTACGTTATATGGCTGATGATGAAAGAAAAAGAATTCGTGAAAGACAAAAAGAGGGAATTACAATTGCACTTCAAAAAGGAGTTAAATTTGGCAGCAAAAATGTTGAGATTGATGATACTTTTAAAGAAACTTATCAAGAATGGACAAACCATAAAATTACTGCAGTAGAAGCCATGCAAAGAGTAGGAATGAAGAGTAATATATTCTATAGAAGAGTCAAAGAATCCGAATATACTTTACAAGAAAGCAATCCTTCTTAAAAGAAGGGGTTGCTTTTTCTTATTGCCCCTTTTTGCGAAAGTAATTAAAAGGGGGATATTTAGAATTATTTTTCATCTTATTCTTCCTTTAGTGAGGGACCTGGCATGAACCTGCGTACACATGTCCTTACGAACGAAACAGAACAGATTATTGAAATAATCTGTTCTGAGAGAGGATACAATTTGAGTTTTTTTGCACAAGAATCAATTGTTTAACCATAGTGCGAGCCCTTTTCTTAATTCCAGCTTTTTTTCTCTTTCAAAATAATTAATACATGAGGGCTGATGATGTTGACACTTCATATAAATCATATTTACATTACTCTTCTTTCGGAAGTACAATTTTTTTATATAATTGAACCGTAATGAAGTAATAAATCAAGTAAATCACTACAAAAATAACAAGTGGTACCCATATACGGAAATACGGATCAATTAAAAGAGGGCTGAACATATTCATACCAACTAATACGTGAACAATACCCACAATTGCTGGAACTAAGAATACAAAGAATAACTCTTTATAAATCGATTGTGTTAATAACTCTCGGCGAACACCGATTTTACGAAGCATTTGATAACGTGTACAATCTTTGGATGCACCAGACAAAACTTTAAACATCAGACAGCTTGCCATCATTGCTAAGAACGCAATTCCAACGAAGAATCCCATAAACATGAGTCCGCTAGAAAAGCTTTGATTCCCCTTATAGTTTTGATACTTACTACCCAATTCTTCTGCTTTCACATTTTTATATTTAACTATCTGTAATTCATCAAGTTTTTTCCATTCTTTTACATATGCACCAAAATTATTTGTTTTCCCAATAAACACGGTATTTTCTGTACCTTTGATATTATCATATATGTTTTGATTGACAATTTTCACTTCATGATTCGGATACATATACTCTGGTTGAATTGCTTGGAAAACATCGCTCCATTGTCTTGGTTTTCCATCATCTTTCCCCCATTGTCTTGACAACGCAAATGCATTTATGGGGATTTCCTCTGAAATTTTCATTGTCTTCTCATTTTTTCTATCTTTGACTAAAGGACGATTATTCTCTAGCTCTTCTTTTGTATAATACACATACGTATCATCCACCTTGTAGTGATATTCAAGTTTCTCTTTGAATGGAATGCCGTCTAACAATTCCTTTTCTTCCACTGTTGGATTATGAACTATCGAATCATAAATCGTTCCTTTATCAGTCTGTTTTATAACATCGTTTTTAAATGCCATACCACACGCAATTCCCCCCGCTCCAAGAGCTACTAAGATTGCTACCGTTGCCAGTACGTTTGTTAGACTGTTCATACGGAAGTTTAATTGCGCAAAAGTAAAAGCATTCAGCTCTTTTTCCCTACGTTTTTTATTGCTCTGTACCTTTTTCATCATAACGGGGAGAAGGGATCCAAATAGTGTGTACGTACCAATTGTAGCTGTGATTAATCCAATAGCCATGAATGTAGGAACGCTTAGTATATCTTTTCCTTGTAGCTGTGATATATAGATCAGTGATGTATACCCAATGCCTAGTAAAAGCAAACCAAGGAATGCAACTACAACTGTCATTTTCCCTTTTACCGCGAGACGCTCTGTTTGTGCATCTGCATGTACAAGTTGCAAAACAGAAATACGTGACAATTTCATACTATTCAGGATGGCTGATAGTCCAAATAAGACAAAAAAGAAGATGCAAGTAACAGTCATAGATGGAATATAAAATGCTTGATACCCTTCTCCAGAAAAATCCAACTGGTTCATTAATAACTGACCGATACCTTCTGCAAGTCCTACACCAACTGCAATTCCGATTGCAAGAGATGCGGTACCTACTATGATTGTTTCGATAAACATAAGTAAGGTAACTTTATGTTTTTTTGCTCCTAACATCATGTACATGCCGAACTCTTTTTGGCGAAGAGATAATAAGAAAGAGTTTGCATATAAAATGTAGAAAAACGTTACAATCGCTAATAAAACGGAACCGATTTGGAATGCTATTGCAACTATCTCAGCATGTGGATTTGATTCAAGGAACGTTTTATTTAGTGATAACGTTTGAAACATATAGCAAGTTGAAATAGATACGATAAGACCAGCAAGTAAGACAATATAATCTTGTAATTTCCTTTTTAGCCCGGACATGGAAAGTTTAAATAACATGCTTGCACCTTCTTTCTTATGCTTTTTGTGTGCCTAAGTCTGCAAGCACGTCTAAAATTTCTTTATAGAATTTGTCACGTGTACCACCGCGGTGAATTTCTTTATATAGCTCTCCATCTTGAATGAATAAAATACGTTGGCAGTAACTTGCACTATATGGATCATGCGTAACCATCATAATCGATACGCCTTGTTCTGTATGTAAGCTTGTCATCGCATCCAGTAAACTAGTTGCGTTTTTAGAATCAAGAGCTCCTGTAGGCTCGTCCCCCAAAATAATGGCCGGTTCATGCACTAACGCACGTGCGGCTGCTGAACGTTGTTTCTGTCCACCAGATACTTCAGATGGATATTTTTGTAGAATTGCTGAAATTCCTAACATATCGGCTACTTTTTCTACCTTCGGTCCAATCCTACGTGATGAAACACCTTGAAGTGAAAGCGGAAGTGCGATATTTTCATAAATAGATAAGTTTTCTAATAAATTAAAGTCTTGGAAGATGAATCCTAACTTTTGTGAACGGAAATCTGAAAGCTCACCTTGCTTCATTGTTGTAATATCTGTACCCGCAATTTTAACAACGCCGCCTGTTGCTTTATCAAGCGTTGAAATTACATTTAATAATGTCGTTTTACCAGAACCAGATGGTCCCATAATTCCAACAAATTCACCCTCTTGAATGGAGAATGATACACCTTTTAATGCGTGTGATTGATTCTCACCTTTTTTACCATACACTTTTTGAACGTTTTTCACATCTACAACTGGTTTCGTCATATATATCCTCCTACGATTGTTATTCTCTTACTTATTTTGCTTTCTTGGAGGATGAATCGCTATTGATTAATATGACAGTAACCTTACATTTTTGTAAGGAGATGTTTCTTCCACTTGAAAACAGCTACTTTAGTATGGGAAGAATACAAAAAAATACCAAATGATGATTGGATTGTTACAATGAAGGGTGCATGGTTTAAATGACATCAAATATAAACTTTTACAAACAATATTACTTATCTAGTTTTAATATACGTATTTTCTAATGTGAGGCATATACAATATTCATTTGCTTATTCCCCTATCTCTAATCCAGATCCACCTATTCATGAAATAACAAATGTATATGCAACAACTTTAAATGTGAATGAATATCCACATTTAAATGAAAATTCTGTATTTAGTTCAATCATTGGTGTAAGTACTCCTCTTGAAGCTTCTCTTAATTATAATATTGGAATTCCAGATGAAAATGGAACTATATCAGGAAATGGGTTTCGATTTAAAAAAGGAGTAATTGATAACGGTCTTGAGTCTTTTCAAATAGTTAAAGAATATATAAATGGGGTAAATGCTGTTAAATTATCAACAAATATTAAAATTACCTATTTATAATCAGACAAAATTGGAGTATAAAGTTAGTGCTCGTTATGCGAGTAAAAATGATATTACGGGATATTTTCATATATCTACGGAAGCAGTTAAGAGGAGAGGTTACATTGCCTAGTACAGAAATAGATGCTGTCAAGAAAATGGTATCTGTGCAAAGAGATAATGGAAAGCGTGCTTTAAAAGAATTTGATACAATTGTAACTCTTCCAGTTGGTCAATTCACTGTATATATTCAAAATAATAACGAAGAAGATTTCTTTTTAGATCGTATTGAGTTTATTCATGTTTTTCCTGACAACATTTTCCCTTTTAATACAAGTTTTTCTGTAACACCTGGAAATAGTTCGACTATTCGTAAATCAATATAGTTAATATTAGGAATTTGCACAGATTTTATGTTAAATTTTAATCAATTAGACGCTAATGTAATGAGACACTATTACAAATCTGGTCAAGTGCAGGGACCTTCCACTGTTTATCTGGATTCAGATCATGTTCAAGATTCAGTGCCAACAGGATTTGATGAAATTAAAATAGTGAATGTTGGTAAGTTTTTGACAGCAACAAGTAATGTTAGTGGAAGTATTGAACTTACTTCTACCGAGGGTGTTGCAAAACTAAAATAAATATGCAATGTTATGAATCAGAAAAACTAGCTGAACATGCAATAGATAACGATTTTGACCATACCAACGTGGCTGTTCCAGCCCTTTATCTTTGAGATGACTAAACTGTTGTTCAATTTTTCCATGCTCTTTCATCAACTGTTTGCCAAAGGTAGTTTGTACAAAATGAGACACTACACGACGATGTGTACTTTTGATTGGT
>NZ_JBNPJZ010000077.1:0-13165 GCF_050312695.1 Bacillus sp. AF62
TGGGCCCCATTATCAAAACGTTACCGAAGAACGGGCATGGGCGGTAGGAACCCGCGATAGGACGAAAAAACCAAGGGAATTTATTTTATATTCATATACCAAGTTGGCTGTGATTTTATTTAGAGGAATGGTCAGCTTGTTTTGTTTATAGATTTACTTATGTAGCAAAGAGCATATATGATATAAGCTCTTTGCAAATTATATACTAAGAACCATACCAATTACGGTGGCTTTCAATTAAAGCATCGTGTGCAGCATCCCAATAGTTCACAGAGTAAGCGTAGTCATAGTTCATCATGCATTTGATGCCGCTACCAGAAGCATCATGCGATAATCCGTAATTGTGAGACCATTCATGTTGGATTGCATAAGGAGTAGAGGTTGTCCCTTGATCAAGCACAACGCTAATGCCACTTTGAGGTGCGGAAGAATAGACATAAGCAATGCCGCCAGCTGTAAATTTACTATCTTTGGTAAAACCAATTACGAAGTCGTATTGTGTATTGTTTTTCCATTCGGTATTTAAATCTGCTAAAAGTGCACTACTATTTGCGCCATCGGATTTCCAATTCGCGTATCCTGTCACAACAAAATTAATACTATGCTCGGCCCAGAAACTATTATCTGCTTTTTCTACCATTTGTGCAGTAATGGTTTTCCAATCGGGATGAGCGGCGCGATATTCTTCATCAGCGGCGATTAAAATAGTAACGGTACGAGTGGGAGCTAAAGCATGAAACAGAGAATTGGAACTTTCGATGTCCGAAAGCGAAAAATTACCAAAAGAAGAGGTCTCTTTCTGGATCACTTTTGGCAAAGGATCTCCTATGAAGGGTTGTTTGCTAGGAATGGTTTGCTGATGGATATCTATTTCTTGTGCAGAAACAGAAGTAAAAGGTACTAATAAAAGTGCACTACATGCTAAAGCCGTAATCATTCTTGTAAGATTCAAATGTTTGTCCTCCTAATAAAATAATGTTGTTCAAAAATATTATATGGAGATTTATTTATATTGGTGAGAGGACAAGCACCTCATTTAGAAAAGATGTGTGTGTAATTTTGAGAAAGCATTCATAGCGGGTACTTTTCTTATTTTAAGGAGGCGAAACGATATGTTGTTCAAAAGAAAAAGAAGGAACAGAATAAGAAAGTGAAGCAAGAACATAGAAACAGAAATAGTGAGGGTACAACAAATGATTGGTTGATTCACAATGCGATGACATCTAGTGTAACCCAATCCAGTTCGGATTACGGTGGCTATGATAGTGGTAGTCATTCGTCTTCTTGTTCATCGCATTCATCGTATGATTCAGGGGGTTCATTTGATAGTTCGTCAAGTTGTGATTGAGTAGCCGAAGGGCGATTTTTTATTTTGGAGGAGTATGAAGATGGGGAATAAAAACAACAACATGAAAGTCGGAATGGTTGAATTAAGAATGCAAGTTATTGGACTACAACAAACGATTGAAGAACTAATACGAAGAGGGATTAGCGATGAAAGCTGATATAAATCACGTGAGAGAAATAGCTGAACAATCTGTAATAATTAAAAAGATTAACGATAGTAAATCGGTAGGGATGGATTGTAAAGTTGGTATTTCATTAGATGGGAAGATATCGCTTGAACCTATAGTTGAACATACAGCCGATTCAATTAAATGTGGCGTGATTAAAGGGAGTGAGATAAATGGAACTAACTAAACAAGAACAAGCGGTTGTAATTGGTACATTCATTTCAATGCTAGGACAAGATCTTGTAAATGAACGCATCGATAAACAGAAATTAGAAAGGGTACTTCCTATCTTTAATGAAATGCAAGATAATACAACACCAAAGCAAAAGAGAGAAGCAATGATTAGTTTGCTTGGTAAAGTGGTAGAGGAATTCCTTGAGGATAAGGAGTGAGGATAGATGTTGTGGGTACTAGGGTATTGGATTGTAGGTTTGGTAGGTATGTCAATTATGTTACAACCAGTTTTAAGACGGATTGCGGAAGAATGTAAAGATGATCCAGCTCGTATAGGGATTGCAAGTTTGGTTATCATCATTCTCATTTGTGTTCTTACGCCGCTATGGCCAGCATTCTTAACAGTGAAGGTGATTAAGTTATGCAGTAAATGGAGTGGCACAAGTGCCAAGTAAACCGATGAAGCCATGCACTTCACCAATGTGTACAGCGTTAACGAAAGACAAGTACTGTGAGAAACATCAAGATAAGATACAGGAGAACACCAGACATTACGACAAATACATACGAAACAAAAGCTCACGTTCCTTCTACAACTCAAGACTTTGGAAAGATATGCGTGAGCTTATGTATCGTAGAGATTATGGCTTATGTGTGCAATGTAGAAGCAAGGACATCATTAAGATAGGTGATGTAGTCGATCATATCAGTCCTATTCGCGTTGATTGGTCAAAACGATTAGAACCGACTAATTTACAGACGCTTTGCCATGCTTGCCATAACAAGAAAACAAAAGAAGATGAGAAGAAATACAGAAGATAACTAAAAAGAAAGGGAAGCAAGCGTACCAGTATATCATGCTAGATAAACGGGAAAAGGCCCTAGAATCAGTCTAGGGCCTCCAGGATACTTGTTTAGGGAAACTGCATGTAACTTACAAGTTACAAATATAAGGATAACATTGAATCTATATAAAAACACGGATAAATTTGTCTTAAAAACGGACAAAAAACACCCCCGGTGTAAAAAAAGTAAAAGGCGGTTCCTTGGAGACCGCCGCCAAGCTTTCCGTGTAAAAAGTTCGTTTTATTTCATAAAAGGGGGTTCAGCTGAGGGAGGTGGTTCACATGGGAAGAAAAGCGAAGCCGATTCATTTGCATTTATTAGAAGGTAATACAAATCGATTGACAAAGGATGAAATTGAACAACGATTAAAAGCTGAAAAACAGTTACAAGCAAAAAAAGACAAGGTAAAGCCACCAACGTGGTTAGATTCAGTTGCAAAGAAAGAGTTTAGACGGATTGCTGGTGAATTATTAGAATTAGATGTTATTACAAACATAGATGTGAATGCATTAGCAACGTATTGTGATGCTTATTCTGACTATGTTGCATGCACCAAAATTATCCGAGAAGAAGGACTTCTTGTTGCATATACCAATAAGGCAGCTGAAACCAATAAAGTTCCCCATCCACTACTTACAAAGAAGAAACAGTTGCATGAACAAATGAAGGCTTTGGCTGTTGAGTTTGGTCTCACACCGAGTGCAAGAGCAAAAATTGTCATTCCAAATCGTAAACAAGGTCCGAAAACAAACGTAGAGAAGGAGTTTGACGTATAACATGATTAGACAATGGATGTTGGACTACTGTGATGATGTAATACATGGTGAAGTTGTTGCTTGTCAGAAGCATAAACATGCTTGTAAGCGATTTTTAAGAGATATTGAACGCGAAGGATCTGAAGATTTTCCTTATGTTTTTAAAGAAGAAAAAGCGCTCCGTTTTTTAAAGTGGATGTCTCTTTTTAAACATACAAAAGGAAAATTAGCAGGTCAGAGAATGGAACCACATTCCATACAAATTTTTGTGTTTAGCAATATTTACGGATGGGTTCATCGTAATACAGGATTAAGGCGTTTTAAAAAGGCGTATTGGCAAGTTGGACGTAAAAACGCAAAGTCTCAATCTTTAGCGTGTGTAGGCTCTTATGAAGCAATGGCATTTGGTGAAAATATGTCAGAAGTCTACATTGGTGCTACGAAAACAGAACAAAGTAAAATTGTCTGGAATGAAATTAAAGCACAAATGAATGGATGTGAAGATTTAAAAGGAAAGTTCAATATTGCGTATGGGAAAATTGAACACCTTAAAACGGATTCTTTTATTTCCGCGCTCTCAAAAGATGCGGGGAAATCTGGTGATGGCCTGAATGTTCAGTGCGGGATTATCGATGAGTATCATGCACACCCTACTTCTGAAATTTATGATGTTCTGGTGTCAGGTTCGGGCGCTCGTCCGAATCCACTTATGATGATTATAACGACAGCTGGTTTTAATTTGAGTCATCCTTGTTATCGTGTGGAGTATCAATATGTTTCAAAGATTTTGGACCCTAATATTGATATTGAAAACGAAGAATATTTTGTCATGGTTAATGAATTAGATAAAGATGATGAGATCACGAATCCAGAAGTCTGGGAGAAAGCGAATCCAATCCTATGTAGTTATGAAGAAGGTCGTTCTTTCTTAAAAGGAGAACTTCAATCAGCTCTTGATGTGCCTGAGAAAATGCGTAATTATCTCACGAAAAACATGAATAGATGGGTGGATAGGAAAGAAAATGGCTACATGGATATGCAAAAATGGAAGGATTGCAAGGAAACGGTGGAATTATCCGAATTAAAAGGGTTGGAATGCACAGTAGGTGTCGATTTATCAGCAAAAATTGACTTAACAAGTATTTCATTTGAGTTTAAAAAGGATGATAAGTATATCGTAATTAGCCATAGTTTTATGCCAGAAGATACGTTAGCTGAAAAGAGACAAACGGATAAAGTCCCTTATGATCTGTGGGTACAACAAAAATGGATCACAACAACACCTGGTGCAGTAGTTGATTATGAATATATTAAAACACATATTAGAAATATGGAAAAAGATCATACATTTAAAATTAAAGAAATATGTGCTGATCCATGGAATGCAACGCAATTTATGCAAGACATGGAGGCGGAAGGGTATACCATGATAGAAATACGTCAAGGTATGGCAACTTTATCAGGACCTACAAAGGATTTTCGTGAACAAGTGTATCAAAAGAAGGTCATCCATAATAACAATCCTGTATTAAATTGGGCAACGAGTAACGCGATAACAAAACAGGATGCGAACGAAAACATCATGTTGGACAAGTCAAAAGCAACAGAAAGAATCGATCCGATAGCGGCTGTCATCAACTCACATGTTCGTTGTATGCTGAATTCTGGCGAAATGGACTTAAACGCCTATATTTTAAGTCAAGATTTCTCATTTTAGGAGGCATGATATGCGATTTTTATACGTTTTTCTTACCATGTTAGAAGATATTTGTATCATTTCGGGGTTGTCCGTTATCATTGGGACGACTTTTTGTATGGCTCCTGTGTATGGGTGGTATGTACTTGGAATCACTCTTACACTGATCGGGGTGGTGATGGCGAGGAAATAGAGGGGGGTGAAAATATGATATTCCGGAATTTGTTTCGCAATCAGGATACGACCGATCTAAGAAATCCAGCACCTTGGTTTCGGAGTTTATTCAGTTATGAAGCAACGAGCGGAGAACGGGTTACCGTAGAATCTTCGTTAGGTGTACCAACGGTATACCGGTGCGTGAACATTTTAGCGAATAGTGTTGCGATGCTTCCGTTTCAAACGTTTAAAAAGACAGTGAAGGGAAGAGAACGGGATAAGGCACATCAAGTATCATTTGTGCTGGAAAGGCGTCCGAATCCGTACCAAAGTCCGTTTAAATTTAAACATGTAATTGAAACGCATCGAAACATGTGGGGCAATGCGTATATCAACATCCACTGGGGATTGGATGGAAGACCAAAAGAATTGTGGGTGTTGAATCCAGCTGTCACAAACCCTGTTATCGATGTAAAAACAAATCAACTGTGGTATTTTACGAGTCTTCCAGATGGGACACCTGTGAAACTAGCAGCTGACGATGTCATTCATCTCACGACATTATCGACCGATGGTCTGAAGGGAAAACCGCCGATTCAAGTCGCAAGAGAATCGATTGGAAGCTCACAGGCAGCGCAAAAGTTTAAGGGGAAATTCTATAGGAAAGGCGCGACCCATAGTGGGTTGTTAAAGACAGCGCAACCCCTGAATAAAGAAGCGAAAGACAAGCTTCGTGATGCATGGGAAGAAGCCAATACAGGACTCAGTAATGCACAGCGTATTGCGATATTAGATGCAGGTCTCGAATTTGAAAAAGTGGGTATGCCGTTAAAAGATGCCCAGTTTATTGAAGGAATGAAGTTTGATAAAGGCGAAATCGCAAATATTTTTAACATTCCTTTGCACATGATTAATGAGTTGGATCGTGCTACTTTCTCCAATATTGAGCAACAAGCATTGGATTTTATTCAAAATACACTCAGCCCGATTCTTATTCAGTATGAAGAGGAATTTTCTTATAAAGTCTTTTCTTTTGGTGAACAAAAACGATATTATCTCAAGTTTAATTTAACCAGTCTTTTACGGGCGGACCAGAAATCTAGAGCGGAGTTCTATAACATTATGTTAGATCGTGGTGTGTTCTCGATTAATAAGGTATTAGAACTAGAGGACATGGATGGAATCGGGGAACATGGGGATAAGAATCGCGTGGATTTAAATCATGTATCCATTGAAATTGCAGATGAATATCAGTTAGCGAAAGCAGGAGCGCCTAAGGGGGGAGGTGAAGAGGATGCATAATGTGTTTACCGTCAAAAATCAAACAGATTCTTCGGCGGATTTGTATATTTATGGTGATATTATCAATAATACAGCTTGGAAATGGGACGATTCGGATGTGATGCCGGAGGATGTGAAAAACATGTTAGGACAACTGGATGATAAAAGTAACCTGAATATCTATGTAAATAGTGGTGGTGGTTCTGTATTTGCTGGTTTAGCTATTTATAACATGTTAAAGCGTAATAAAGCTCAAAAAACTGTTTATGTAGACGGAGTCGCAGCTTCTATTGCTTCTGTTATTGCTTTAGCGGGTGACCGTGTTGTGATTCCTTCGAATGCTTTTCTAATGATTCATAAACCGTGGGCATATACGGCAGGGAATGCCAATGATTTTCGAAAGATGGCAGAGGATTTAGATAACATCGAGTCAGGAATCATGAATGTGTACAAAGAGAACGTAAAAGAAGGCATCGAAATGGAAGAAATTCAGCAATTAGTAGATGCTGAGACCTGGTTAAGTGGGGAAGAAGCTGAAAAATACTTCCATATAGAAGTTGTGGAAGCAAAAGAAGTCGCAGCTTGTAGCAGTGATTACTTTGATAAATATCAAAAAACACCAAATAAGATTGTAGCAAAGGCTCCTTCTATTTCAAAGAAGGATAATAACGAACAATTAAAAATACAAAACGCACTAGACCTGTTAGAACTGTAGGTCTATTTTTTGTGCCAAAACAAGGAGGAAATCCAGAATGGATAAACGTGAACAAGAATTACGTCAAAAAGTTGCTGATTTGAGAGCGAAAGCGGAAGAATGTAATAACAGCGGTAAATATGAAGAGGCAAAGGCAAAAATTGAGGAAGCAAAAAACGCGAAAAATGAATTGGATAATTATGTAGCAATGATGCAAATTCAAGTTTCTGAACCTGTAAACTCACAAGCAGGAGTCTTACCTCCAGCATCAGTTCAAAATGAAAATCCATCATACAAAGACGTATTTATGAAAGCGATTCGTGGTCAACATGTAAGCCAGGAAGAAGCAAGTGTGATGGAGGAATATAAAGCAGCACTATCTGAGAATACAGGTAAAGATGGCGGTTATATTGTTCCAGAAGATATTACGACAACGATTAATCAGCTAAAGCAAACAGTAGATAGCTTAGAACAATATGTAAATGTGCAACCTGTTTCAACAAACAAGGGAGCTCGTACATTAGAAAAGCGTGCGGCATCTACACCGTTTGCGCCGTTATCGGAGTATGGGAAGCCAAATGCCATGCAAGAAATTGCTTCTCCTGAATTTGATCGTTTATCTTATGCAATTGAGGATTATGCAGGTTTTTTACCAGTACCCAATGATTTATTAGATGATACAGATCAAGCGTTAGAAAGTTATTTACGTCAATGGATTGCGAAAAAATCGATTGCAACTCGTAATTATTTAATTTTACAAGAAATCAACAAATTAACAAAAATTGATTTAAAAGATTATAAAGGCATTAAAACAGCATTACATGTTACATTAGATCCAGCTTTCTCGGCTGTAGCAAACATTATTACAAACCAAGATGGATTCAATTACTTAGATCAGTTAGAAGATAAAAATGGACGCCCACTACTTCAACCAGATCCAACAAATCCAACTCGTAAGCTGTTCGGGGGGAAGCCCGTTATTGTGTTGTCTAATAAAACAATCGCTACAGATAAAGACGGAAAAGCACCTTTCATTGTTGGTGACTTAAAAGAGGCAGTTATTCTTTGGGATAGAAAACAATTATCTATCGATATGACGAAAGAAGGCGGAAACGCTTGGAGAACAAACACTTCTGAGTTTCGAGCAATCGAACGTGAAGATGTTACATTATGGGATGCAGAAGCAGTTGTATATGGGCAAATTACGATTGCGCCTAAAACAGGGGCTTAATAAGGTAGGAGGTGTCCTTCTTGGTACTAACAGTAGAGGAAGCGAAAAAGTATCTTCGTGTGGATGGTGATGATGAGGAAAATCTCATTACATCTTTCGTAATCGCAGCTGAAATCTATATTCAAAATGCAACACGTCAGGATGTGAAACTAGATAGCGTGCTTGCCAAATTGGCAGCTCGTATTTTAATCTCTCATTGGTATGAAAACCGTGAAGCGGTTGGGAAGGCTGAACAATTGGCATTTAGTTTGCAGTCTATACTCGTTCAGTTGCAGTATTGTGGTGGTGATGCAAGTGAATCCGGGTAAATTAGATAAACGTCTTACCTTTCAAGTGAAAGACGAGGAAGCAAAGAGCCCAGACGGTGATCAGGTAGAGAGTTATAAGGATGCTTTTACTGTATGGGGTTCTTTTATTTTTTTAAAAGGAAGAAAATATTTTGAAGCAGCCGCAGCCAATAGCGAAATACAAGGTGAAACAGAAATCCGATATCGTGCTGATGTGAATGCTGATATGAAGATGAAGTATAGGAACGTAATGTATGACATTCTTTCAGTTATTCCAACTGAAAAACACACTTTATCAATCATGTGGAAGCGTGGTGGAATGAATGGCTGATAGTGTTGATTTTTTAGGCTTTGATCACCTGATATCTGAATTAGAGCAAATGGGCCTACGTGGAGAAAAGATGGAAGATAAAGCTCTTGCAGCAGGTGGAGAACCTATTCGGAAAGCTATTTCCGAAATAGCGCCAAGAAGTGATAGTCCTAAAAGAGCAACAAAAAGTGAACCTTGGCGTACAGGCCAACATTTGCTGGATAATATACGAGTTACGAAGGCACGAATGGAAAATGGTGTAAAAACAATCAAGGTTGGAATAGACAAAGCGGACCGTTCCCCATATTTCTATGGAAAGTTTTTAGAGTGGGGTACTTCTAAAATGCCAGCACATCCATTTATAGAACCAGGTTTTAACGCTTCTAAAGCGGATGCAGTACGTGCTATGACAGACATCTTAAAGAATGAGATGAGGCTGAATGTATGATAAATTTACGACCTGAAATCGTGCAAGCTCTTGAAAATAATCAGGGGCTTGTTTCTTTATTAGGTGGAAAACGTGTTTATTATCGTAAAGCCAAAAACGCTGAAGAGTTTCCGCGTATTACGTTTTTTGAACTAGACAATAGACCAGATGGATTTTCGGATAATGAAGAAAGTGAAAGTGAAATCACATTCCAAATCGATATTTGGTCAAAAGGTAGTACAACAGCAATCCATCAAAAAGTAAATGAAATCATGAAAAGGATTGGTTTCTCACGTTATGCGGTAGCTGATTTGTATGAAGATGATACAAAAATTTTTCATTATGCGATGCGATTCGCAAAAGGAGTGGAGTTATAGATGGCTGGAGAAGTGATTAAAATTAGTTCGACTGTCGGTGTAGATAGCCTTGTTTACGCAAAGTTATTGAAAGATGATGCAACAGGTGTTGACTATAGTGCAGTGAAAGAAATGGAAGGCGCTGTAAAGATTAAAACCTCTAAAAAGGTAGCTTCTGAAATTATGTGGAGCGATAATAAAAAATCAGAAATTGCCGAGTCTGATGGGGAAGTAGAAGTAGAGATTGAACTTCGTAGTATTTCATTATCAACAAAAGCAGATATTGAAGGGTATCCGGAAGTGAAAGACGGTGTGTTAGATGAGAGACGCGAAGGTGAAAAGCCTTATGTAGCAATCGGCTGGCGTTTCTTAAAGGCTAATGGGAAATATCGATATGTTTGGTTATTAAAAGGGAAGCTTTCACAAGAGGAAGAAGAAGGCGAAACGAAGAAGGATAAGCCTAACTTCCAAACAACGAAACTCAAAGGCTCCTTTATTGAACGTGATTTTGATGATAGACCGAAATTTACAGCTGATGCGGATGAACCTACATTTACAAAAGCTATTGGTGATGGATGGTTTACAGCGGTATATGGCAAACAAACCAAGTAAAAGGGAGCAAAAGCTCTCTCTTTTTTATTAACAGGGGGAATAAATTATGAAGTTAACTTTACGAATCAATAAGGAAAAGAAAACGTTTCATTTACCAGAGTTCATTCCAGCTCGTCTAATCCGCCAGGCACCTGAGCTTGCTGATATTCCAAACAATCCTGGTCCTGAGGATATGGATAAAATGGTCCAATATGTAGTAAAAGTGTACGGTGAACAATTTACATTAGATCAATATTGGGACGGCGTGGATGCTCGTAAATTTTTATCCACAACTTCCGATGTAATTAATGCGATTATCAATGAAACTGTGGGAGCGGCTGGTGGTACCCCAGGAACTGGAGAAGAAACAAACCCAAACGCGTAGAGGGAGGAGGGCTCACGTTCAGTGAGTTTATGGATGAGCTCTACCTCTCTTTATTACGTCAGGGATATAAACACCATCATATCGATAATGAAATGGATATTTGGCATTATTTAAGGCTGATGCAAAAAGAACGAAGTCAAGAGAATCCAAGTAATGGAAGTGCGAACGACATAGAAGTTCCAGCTGAAAATATTATCTAACGGGGAGGTGAGAGATTGGCAAATGAAATGAATAATTTAGTTGTTAGGCTTTCCCTTGATAACGTAAACTTTCGGCAAGGTATCGCAAACTCAGGCCGTGCGGTTAGGACATTACAGAATGAGTTGAAATCTGTAAGTACAGGAATGGGTGGCTTCGCAAATGCTAGTCAACAAACGCAAGCGAAAATGAATACACTCAGCAGGCTTATTGAAGCGCAAAAAGAAAAAGTTAGAGCTTTGCGACAAGCCTACGATCAAAATAAAGCTACATTAGGTGAAAATGATGCAGCAACCCAGCGATACGCTTCACAGGTTAATAAGGCGGTCGCTGATTTAAATCGTTTTGAAAATGAATTAAAACAAGTAAACCGTCAAGCTGAACAAAAAGGGATGGATAAGTTAAACAACTCTTTAAAATCTCTACAGGCTGAATTTCAGTCTATTACAACAGGCATGGGCAGTTTTTCTAACGCAACTGAACAAACACGAGCTAAAATTGACGTTTTATCTCGTGTGGTAGATAAACAGAAAGAAAAGATTCGAGAACTTCAATCAGCGTATAATCGGGCCAAAACTGAAGAAGGTGAAGCAAGTCAGTCAGCGCAGCAATATGCCGAGCAAATTCATCGGGCAACAGCTGAACTGAATCGGTTTGAAACGGAATTACAGCAATCAAATCGTGAACTAGAACAACAAGGAAATAGACTTCTTAATTTTGGAAACCGAATGGAGTCATTGGGTAATCATTTACAAAACGCCGGCATGCAAATTGGCATGGTGTTTGGCGGAATGACGTATGCAATAGGTCAAGGGCTAAAATCAGCTGTCGAAGAATCGATGAACTTCGAGCAACAGATGGCTAACATAAAGGCCGTATCGGGTGCAACTGGACAAGAAATGAGTAAACTCTCTGAATTAGCTGTGAAGTATGGGGAAGATACAAAATATTCGTCTGTTGAGGCCGGAAAAGGGATTGAAGAATTAATAAAAGCCGGCGTTAGTTTAACGGACATCATCAATGGTGGATTAGAAGGGGCTCTAAACTTAGCAGCCGCAGGTGAACTAGAACTAGGAGAAGCAGCAGAAATTGCTTCTACCGCCTTAAATGCATTTAAAAAAGATGGTTTAAGTGTTACAGATGCCGCTAACTTACTAGCAGGGGCCGCCAACGCTTCAGCCACTGATGTACATGAATTGAAGTATGGTTTGTCAGCTTCCGCAGCGGTTGCGGCTGGTGCAGGTATGACATTTAAAGATACAGCAACAGCTTTAGCCGTATTCGCTCAGAATGGGTTAAAAGGATCAGATGCAGGTACGTCTTTAAAAACAATGCTCATGAGGTTAAATCCATCTACGAAAGAAGCATATAACAAGATGGCGGATTTAGGTCTTATCACATATAACGCGCAGGCTGGATTTGATTTCCTCGTGAAAAATGGTGTTACGCCAGCATCTAGAAGTGTAGGAGACATCGAGGTTGCACTAGAAAAATATGTCATGCAAACGGAAGGGGTAACGAAATGGAATGATAAGTGTGATACGACATTCCGAGAGTTAGCGACCAGTTCCGCGTTCTTATCGTCAAAATTCTATGATCAACAAGGAAAAATTCAAAGCTTAGAACATATATCTGGCATTCTGAAAGAATCCATGAAAGATTTAACAGACCAACAACGAAGTATGGCGTTAGAAACATTATTTGGTTCGGATGCAGTTCGTGGCGCAACGATTTTATTTCACGAAGGTTCACAAGGTGTAAACAAAATGTATACGGAAATGTCTAAAGTAACTGCTTTGGAGACAGCTAATACGAAAATGAACACGTTGAAAGGTCGTATCGAGCAATTGAGCGGGGCATTTGACACCATGAAAAAAACAATTGGTGATGCACTCGCTCCTGTGGTTAGTGCTTTTGTCGCTGGGTTGCAGAAGCTTGTGGATGGATTTAACTCATTACCAGGGCCAGTACAAAAGGCGATTGCCATTATAGGTGGTATTGTTTTTACGATAACCGCTATTGTAACAGCGATAGGAGTATTTCTTGGAGTAGTGGGGATGGTTGTTTCAGGAATTGGAGCTTTATCTTTAGCCTTAGCGCCAATTGGTGGAATTGCTGGAGCGGCAGCTGGAGCAGTTGGATTTTTAGGAAGTGCAATAGGGCTATTACTTGGTCCGGTTGGATTGGTAGCAGCCGCTCTCATTGGAACTGGAGTTGTCGCATATAAAGCATATCAGAAAGCAACAGAGGACAGTATTGCTTCA
>NZ_JBNPJZ010000065.1:0-165062 GCF_050312695.1 Bacillus sp. AF62
CACTTGAAAATAGCAGACAGAGTTGCTTATTGGCAGGTGTAGCGATTTTATTAAAAAGATTTTAAACAGGTTCTAAGAGGCCATACCCCCAGAAGGGTAACGATAGACATTTTCCATTTTGGAGGTGGAACTGGCGTTTTCGGAGTAACAAACCAATAAGCCAAACTGCTTTCAGTTTTGTAAGTTGGATTATTGGCTTGAAATTGCTCGGCCGTTTTTAACAAATCCCGGCGAACATCTGATTCTTGCCAAGCACGTAGATGCTCATACGTATCAAAGCGAAAAATAACAGTATACTCTCTGGATTCGTTACTTGGGACTATTAGATTTACACCTAAATGTCCTGGGAATTTAGTAGCCGCAGCCTCAATTTCATGTCTCCATGTTTCAAACTGTTTTTCTCTACCTTCTTGAATTTCCCATGTAACAATCGTTGTTACTGGATTGCCAGCATCCATCGTGTTCCCTGTATAAGTCTCTTCGACAGCTACTCCTTCTTGTTTCATATTTTCCTGCTTGGAAGCGCGCCATGCACCATAGTATATGCGTATTCTACACCTTGACCATAAGCACCAGTGTGTTCCTTTACAATCTCCATTACAGCATCATAAGTGTCTTTGTGTGCCCAGTCACGTTGGTATTCAAGTAAAACTTGAATTGCTGTCACTGGAATTGCACCAGCTTGTTCTACACGACGCATAGCAGCGTTATGTGCTGTCAAACTAGTACCACCTGAAGCATCATCAACTGCATACACCTCATAGCCAGCTTTAATTGCTTCAAGCACAGGGAATGCAAGGCAAACTTCAGTCCAAAGTGCTGCAAATATTAATTTCTTTCTACCGGTTGCTTTAACTGCCTCAACAAATTTCGGATCTTCCCAAGAATTCATTGAACTACGTTCTATAATTTCATGGTTTGGGAATATATCAAGAATTTGTGGCCAAAAATAACCAGAAAAGCTGCGTGTTTCAACTGTAGTAAGAATAGTAGGTACGTTAAAAGTTTTTGCTGATTTAGCAAGCAGCATAACGTTATTAATCAATGTTTGTCTATCAATACTTGCAACTCCAAAAGTCATTTGAGGTTGAAAATCAATTAAATTAATGCACTGTTCTCCGGATTTAACAATTCTAAATTACTCATAATAAACAGCTCCTTTTGTAATTGTTTAAAATTAATATTATTGAAAAAATATGTTTTCTGTTAATTAAACCTGTAATCGTAAAAATAAAATATTTGCTATACCTTTTAATTTAAAAGAGAGTGCTGATTTAATCAGCACTAAATGTATACTATCTAGTTTTTTGAAAGAAAAGCTATTATGCATTTTGTTTACTAAGATCTCGCTGCGCGCCCATATAGCTTCCAATTATATTTTGATAGCCTGGAAGATTGCTAGCAAGCAAATTGCCAAAACCTTCGACATCGTTGCGCCAATCGCGTTGTAATTCGCAAGCTACGCTAAACCAGTTCATAAGTTGCACACCACTATGTGCCATACGAGTATTTGCAGCATCTGCAACTTGTTTACTGAAAGTTCCTGAAGCATCAGTAACAGCAAATACTTCATATCCAGCTTTTATAGCGGAAAGTGCAGGGAAAGCAACACAAACGTCCGTAACTACGCCCGCGATGATAAGTTGCTTTTTTCCAGTTTCTTCGATTGCTTTTACGAAATCATCATTATCCCATGCGTTAATTTGTCCAGGTCGAGCTATTTTTGGTGCATGAGGAAAGAGATCAACCAATTCTTGCATTAAAGGTCCGTTAGGTCCGTTTTCAAAACTTGTTGTTAAAATAACTGGTAAATCAAAAAACTTAGCAGTATGAGCAAGAGCTAAAACATTGTTCTTGAATTCATCAACACCATAGTCACGTACTAGACCGGACATAAGACCAGTTTGATGATCTACTAAAAGAACGACAGCATCATCTTTGTTAATACGAGAATAGAGATCAGTCATTATGTATTCCTCCTAAAAATTAAGTAATCGAAGAAAGTTTAAATAGTCGAATACTATCATAAGTTTCTTCGTTTATAACTAAGCTGACCAATAATATTGGTCATAGCAGCATTCACAGAACATGAAGTGCTATACAAATTTATAGTATTTGAAAACTGATTCATTAATCAATTCTAAATTATCTATAATTTGTATAGGTCGTAACTATAGTTGTTTTCACTATAAAATAGATTGGTTTTACCTATACATCCTATAGATAGAACAATATTGATAGTCACCTATTTTTGTTATTACAATTGAATATAAGTAATGTTCAGTAATTATTTTATGATGAAAAAGGTATTAGAGGGGGGATTGTTCCAAAAGGAGAAAATGAATGCATTGGAACAATAGAGTTTCATACTTAGAGTTCACAACATAAACGTGCATAAATAGATTGTGAGATTCATCCGGATTATTGAAGAAAAGGATACATATTAGAATACTTTTTGGAGGTAGAAGCATGGCTAAAATTACTGTGGGAACCGAAAATCAAGCACCAATTGAGATATATTATGAGGATCATGGCACAGGAAAACCAGTTGTACTAATTCATGGTTGGCCGTTAAGTGGTCGATCTTGGGAATACCAAGTTCCAGCTCTTGTTGAGGCTGGATACAGAGTTATAACGTATGATCGTCGAGGGTTTGGAAAATCATCTCAGCCGTGGGAAGGGTATGAATATGATACCTTTACTTCTGATTTACATCAACTATTAGAACATTTAGAGCTTCAAAATGTCACACTTGTTGGTTTTTCTATGGGTGGAGGCGAGGTAGCCCGGTACATTAGTACGTATGGAACAGATCGTATTGAAAAGGCTGTTTTTGCTGGAGCAGTTCCTCCATATTTATACAAATCAGAGGAACATCCTGAAGGGGCATTAGATGATGCTACAATTGAAGCATTCAAAAGCGGTGTGATAAATGACCGCCTTGCATTTCTTGATGAATTTACTAAGGGATTTTTCGCGGCTGGTAATCGAACAGATTTAGTTAGTGAACCATTCCGTTTATATAATTGGGATATTGCAGCCGGTGCATCACCTAAAGGAACGCTTGATTGTATTACCGCCTTTAGTAAGACAGATTTTAGAAAAGATTTGGAGAAGTTTAATATACCTACTCTTATTATTCACGGTGACTCTGATGCAACTGTACCTTTTGAATTAAGTGGAAAACGTACATATGATGCCATTCCTGGTAGTAAACTCGCTTTAATACAGGGCGGTCCTCATGGGTTAAACGCAACTCATGCTAAAGAATTTAATGAAGCACTCCTATTATTTTTAAAGGACTGATTACAACTATATAATTGTTAATTGATAAATTATAAACAAGTAAAAAATAAAGCTTTATAAAAGATGCTCTTGGATAAATCCAGGAGCATCTTTTTAAATGGTAATATTGAGATGTTAGGTTGATAAATCTCCATTAATTTTGGATTGAATATTCTTCTTAACAGCTAAAATGTATTGATTAGAGTTTTTTAGATTTCTTAGAAGTATTGTTATATTACTATCAAGATAATATTTTGAATAATCCTCAAAACAAAGAAATGTACATTTTTTTGAGGAAGAAATATCTTGTCAGAAAACAATAAAATCTTATTAATTTTTATAATTGGTAGAATTTTTATGGAAATAATTCTCTTAATATATTAAAATAACATCGTATTATGTCAGATTTTAATTAGGGGAGAGAAATTTTATGTTGAAAAAAATCATTCCAGTTGCTTTAGCATTAAGTACAGTTACTTTTACTAGTGTATTTGCTATGCCTTCAGCCCAAGCAAGTACAGAATCAAACCGCTACATAGATGTACAAATGCTCGGTATTAACGATTTTCATGGGCAACTAGACACGGTAAAAAAAATTAACAATAAAGATGCAGGGGGAATTGAGTACTTAGGGGCTTATTTACGTGATCGTGAAAAACAAAATCCGAATATATTAAAGGTACATGCTGGAGATGTTGTTGGAGCAAGTACTCCTGTTTCAGCATTATTACAAGACGAACCTACAATTGAATTTCTAAATGATTTGAAATTCGATGTTGGAACGATAGGAAATCATGAATTTGATGAAGGTGTTGAGGAAATGCATCGCCTTATTTATGGTGGATACCATGAGAAAACAGGTAATTTTAAAGGAGCAAAATTTCCATATGTTGCTGCAAATTTCTATAATAAATCCACCGGGCGTCTATTTTTACCACCATTCACTATAAAAAAGGTACAAGGAGTTCCAGTTGGCTTTATTGGAGTCGTAACAACGGATGTTCCTAACCTTGTTATGCCTACTATGCTAAAGAATGTAGAAATTACAGATGAAGTTGAAGCTATTAACAAATCCGTAAAGCAATTAAAAAAACTAGGCGTTAAATCTATCGTTGTTCTTGCACATAACGGAGGTACAACAGATGGGAACGGCGTAACAAATGGTGATATCGTCCGATTAGCAAATGAGACTGATCCAGAAGTCGATGTTATTTTTGGTGGCCATAGCCACACTTATGTAAATGGAACTGTTAATAATAAACTTGTCGTACAAGCAAATTCTTATGGTATGGCTTTTGCTGATGTTGATGTAAAGATTGATCGTAAGACACAAGATATTGTTGAGAAAAAAGCAGAAATTGTTACAACTTACCATGAAGGCATGGAGCCTGATAAAAAAATAAAGAAGAAGATGGAGAAATATCAAGCAAAAATCGCACCTCTTGTTAATGAAGTTGTAGGTAAGTCTATTGCTCCACTAGATCGCAAACTCAATACGGCTGGTGAATCTACTCTGGGAAATTTGGTTGCTGATGCCCAGCGTGCAACAATGCAATCCCAAATTGCACTTATGAATCCTGGTGGTATTCGTAATGACTTAGATGCTGGTGATATTACATGGGGAGAGATATATGGTATTCAACCATTCGGAAATCAATTAATAAAAGTAAATTTAACAGGTCAAGACATTCGTGATATTTTAAATCAACAATGGCAAAAAGATATAACAAGAATGCTTCAAATTTCAGGGATCCAATACACTTGGGATGCGAACAAGCCTAATGGAGAAAAAGTAACAAATATTCGCTTAACAAATGGAGAAGAAATTACTCCATCTAAAACTTACAGCGTCGTTGCTAACGCATTTCTAGCTTCAGGTGGAGATGGATTTGTATCCTTTAAAAACGGTAAAGATGCTGAAACAGGACCAACTGATTTTGAAGCATTAGTAGATTATATAAAAAAATCAAAAGAACCAATTCAGTCTGTTATTGATGGAAGAATTCAAAAAATAAATTAGTGTTTTATTAATCTCAAAAACAACTAGATTATCTGTGCGCTATACTTTTTAGTGTACAGGTAATCTATTTTTTTGATTTGAAATAGTCTAACTGTGGCCAATGGGTATACTGTCTAGATGCAGAGTGCCGAAAAAAATGAAGTGAACAAAAAATAACCCCTAAATTAACTCTATGATAAAGAGACTACAAACAATCAAAATTTGGAACTTCATATTAACCATATATTAACTACGTTAATAATACATACTGAAATTGAATACTTTAGATAACATCATTTATAACGAATATCTATACATTATAATATTATGCGATGAGGAGTTTACACTACAATGGATTGAAGCTTATGTAGTTTTATATTCGCATAAGTGAATTAAGAATTTCTTAAGAACCTATTAAGAAATAAGTGAGTTTTAGGAACTAGAATAAATGTATCTGAACAGTAATAAGAAAATGAATGTTTTAAATGGAAGTTGGCAGAGTATGTCAAAAAGCTATAAGTAAATATTTCAGGAGGTTTTTTATGAAAAAGAAAATAATTATTGCAATTGTTGCTTCTGCTATAACAATGACTCATTTTGTAGGAAATACTTATGCAGATTCGAAAACAGAGGTTTCTGTTACAGCTCCCTACAATACAAATCAAATAGCAAAATGGTTAGAAGCACATGCAAAGCCTTTAAAAACAACTAATCCAACTGCATCTTTTAATGATTTGAAACCACTTAAGGATATGGTAGGTTCAGCTTCAATTGTAGGTTTAGGTGAAGCTACGCATGGAGCTCATGAAGTTTTTACGATGAAACACCGTATTGTTAAGTATTTAGTATCTGAAAAGGGCTTTACCAATCTAGTTTTAGAAGAAGGGTGGGATAGGGCCTTGGAACTTGATCGATATGTTCTTACTGGTAAGGGAAACCCAAGCCAACATCTATCACCTACATTTAAGACGAAAGAAATGCTAGCTTTACTTGATTGGATTCGGCAATATAATGCTAATCCAAAACATAAATCTAAAGTACGTATCATCGGGATGGACATTCAATCAGTAAACGAGAATGTTTATAATAATATAATAGAATATATTAAAGCGAACAATTCAAAACTGTTGCCTAGAGTAGAAGAGAAGATAAAAGGTCTTATTCCTGTAACAAAGGATATGAATACTTTTGAAAGCCTTACGAAAGAAGAAAAAGAAAAGTATGTTTTAGATGCTAAACAAATTAGTGCTTTATTAGAGGAAAATAAAAGCTATTTAAATGGAAAGTCTAAAGAGTTTGCATGGATAAAGCAAAATGCTCGTATTATTGAACAGTTTACTACAATGTTAGCGACACCTCCTGATAAACCATCGGATTTTTATTTGAAACATGATATTGCAATGTATGAAAATGCGAAGTGGACTGAAGAACATTTAGGAAAAACGATTGTATGGGGACATAATGGACACGTTTCGAAAACAAATATGCTTCCTTTTATATATCCTAAAGTAGCTGGGCAGCATTTAGCAGAATATTACGGAAAACGGTACGTATCTATTGGAACGTCAGTTTATGAAGGACAATACAATGTCAAGAATAGCGATGGTGAATTTGGCCCCTATGGAACATTAAAATCGGATGATTCAAACAGTTATAACTACATTTTTGGACAGGTCAAAAAAGATCAATTTTTTATTGATTTACGTAAGGCGAACGGCGTGACAAAAACTTGGTTAAACGAACAACATCCAATTTTCGCTGGAATAACTACCGAAGGGCCTGATATACCAAAAACTATTGATATATCATTAGGTAAAGCGTTTGATATACTCGTTCAAATTCAAAAAGTGAGTCCATCTCAACTACATTAATAAATTTAGAATCATGTGCCTTAATGACAACTTGAGAAGTGTTTCATATAATACTATGAAATTTGTTTTATATAGTAAGAAGAATAATCGTATTAGAAAAAATCAGCAATTTAACCTGTTAAGAGTAAAATGAATCTTCAATATGTAAAGCGCAAAAAACACTGAAGCGAAAAGCATCGGTGTTTTTTGCGCTTTCGGGCACAGATGCTACTTCAACCCTAGTGTATAAGTGATTTTGAATGTAAGGAATTTGTAAGGAAAAGGTAAGAAAAAAGAGATTTTCATTGTGTAGGATAAAAATATAAGGAGGCGTGAAGGGGGGAACAAGTACGGCCTACATATAAAACAAACAATCAGTAACAAGAGTGTTTTGTGAAAATAATGAGT
Source organism: Bacillus sp. AF62 (assembly GCF_050312695.1). Classification (NCBI taxonomy): domain Bacteria; kingdom Bacillati; phylum Bacillota; class Bacilli; order Caryophanales; family Bacillaceae; genus Bacillus; species Bacillus sp. AF62. Next base: position 7,543 of record NZ_JBNPJZ010000065.1, read on the forward strand.
ACAATGATTGCAAATGCATTGTTGCCTTTTCATCATTTGGAGAATGGATAGCTGTGTGGTTCGTATATGACACTTCTATCAACTATCTATACAATTTTAATAGAAGAGAGGAATTTTTTATGAAAACATGCAGTAAAATTACATGTGCAAGTCTAGCACTTTTAATAGGTGGAAGTTCCCTGTTATACATAACACCAACATCAGTTGTAAAAGCAGAACCTACGCAAAATGTATCTAGTTCGTTACAAACAAGTACGCAAAGCGATCGTACTTCCGTTAAGAAAGCAATACGAGATGAACTGCAACTTGGATACCCGGGAATACTCGCTCAAATTTCTAAGGGTGGTAAAACTTGGAGTTATACCGCTGGGATAGCGGATCTGAGAACTAAGAAACCAATGAAAGCAGATTTTCGTTTTCGCATTGGCAGTGTGACGAAAACGTTCATTGCAACAGTTCTACTTCAATTATCTGGAGAGAACCGTTTGAATCTAGACGACTCCATTGAAAAATGGTTACCTGGCGTTATTCAAGGAAACGGATATGATGGTAACCAGATTACGATCCGGCAAATATTGAATCATACAAGTGGTATTGCTGACTATATAAATTCAAAAGACTTTGATATTACGGATACAAAAAAATCGTATACGGCTGAAGAATTTGTAAAGATGGGGATTTCACTTCCCCCAGACTTTGCCCCAGGAAAGGGTTGGTCTTATTCAAACACAGGATACGTATTACTGGGGATCCTTATTGAAAAAGTAACTGGCAACAGTTATGCCGAAGAGGTTGAAAATCGGATTATTGAACCGCTTGATTTGTCAAATACATTTCTACCTGGCAATTCAAGCGTGATTCCAGGCACCAAGCATGCCCGTGGCTATTTGCAACTAGACGGAGCGAGTGAGCTAAAAGACGTTACTTATATTAACCCAGGTAGCTCGGATGGAGATATGATTTCTACTGCTGACGACTTAAACAAATTTTTCTCTTACTTACTAGGTGGCAAATTACTGAAGGAACAGCAATTAAAACAAATGCTTACTACAGTTCCTACAAATAGAGAGGGAACCGGATATGGTCTTGGAATCCTTGAAATTAAGCTTCCGAACGGTGTCTCGGTATGGGGACACAGAGGGGCCGTTCCAGGGTTTTCCACTTTTGTTGGTGGAACACTTGGAGGTAAACATACACTCGCTATCAATTCGAACAGTTTTAACATTAATAATCCAGAGTCTTTTAAAAACGTTTTAATTGCTGAATTTAGCAAGTAGGCAAAAAGGAAAAACAGAAAAATTTTGTCATTTGTAATTTCAATCGGAATGGATTACCGCTTGAAATGAGTATAGAAGGCGTTAAGTATCTAGGAATAATCAAACCAATCATGAGAGATGGCTAAGTAAAAGGATTGGTTTATATATTGTATTCTCTCCAGCCGAGTAAAGAAGTAACAGATATAATGAGTGATTATTATGTATATATTATTGTAGTCGTGTTTGTATCGTCACTGATTATAAATTTGTATAAGGTGCGAAGTCTAATTTAAGACTTCGCACCTTTGCTGTTTAACAGCTTTTATTACTAAGCTATTAATAATAGCAAAAAGGAGAATGTAACTAGTTATGCAGATGAATCTTGGCACAGGCGCTATGTAGGAGATTTTGCTGAAAATAAATTTAGAAGAATATATGAATTAGAGACATGAAAGCTGAAGTGAATTTTAGTAGTTTTTATGTTCATCAGTTACTTGAAATTCTAGCTGTTTTATATACAGAGTTTTTCCAGCCGTGATTGATAGTGTATATATATATTCATGTTACTGAGTATGCATTGAGTGAGATTTTTTAGAACTAAATACAGTGTCATCTCCTAATGGTGAAAACAGTATTTGAATATTGTAGGGCTCTTAAATGTTTTTAGATTTTTAAAGCCCGGTCATTTTAACCAAAATTTTCATAGAAATACCTTTAAAAAGAACGTTAGTTCGGATATAATAAGAACAAATGTTCTTTTGTTAGGAGTGATAACCTTGTATGATTATTCTCTTTTACCGAATCGGATTATTCTTTGTGTAGACCTTCGTAGCTTTTATGCAAGCGTATCATGTATTAAAAAAGGACTTGATCCAAGATATACAAAATTGGCTGTCGTAGGGGATGTGAATCAGAGCGGATCAATTGTATTAGCAGCAACACCGCCATTAAAAGCGTTAGGAATAAAGAAGATGGCTCGTTTGTACGAAATACCGAAGCGACCAGATATTATTATTGTGAATCCAATTATGCATACGTATATGAAGTGTTCAACTTTCATAACGGGTTTGGCTTTGCAATATGTCGCACCGGAAGATTTTCATCAATATAGTATCGATGAATTTTTTATGGATATGACTGCAAGTATTCATTTGTTTGCCAGTAATCCGCGCGAATTCGCATTAAAGTTTAAGCGAGAAATATATGAACATACAAGGATTGAAAGTACGATTGGTATTGGGCCTAATTTATTATTAAGTAAAGTAGCGATGGATGTGGAAGCGAAAAAGAATAGGGATGGAATAGCACAGTGGACGTATGACGATATACCCGAGAAGTTATGGAGTATTAGACCGCTCAGTAAATTTTGGGGTATATCGTATAAAACAGAAATGAAATTGAATCGAAAAGGTATACATACCATTGGAGAATTAGCTCAGTATCCTTTGAAATATTTAAAGCAATCATTCGGTGTAATAGGAGAAGAATTACATCTACATAGTAACGGAATTGATTTTAGTAGAATAGCAGAAAAATACGTTCCAGCGACAACATCTATAGCGAAAAGCCAAATATTATTGCGTGATTATTCGGTAGAAGAGTTCATAGTTATTTTATTAGAGCATATAGAAGAGGTTTGCTATAGGTTGAGACGAGAAAAGAAATGCGCACAAACAATTCATTTTTCAGTTGGATATAGCAAGGAATACGGTGGAGGAATAAAAAAGGCACATACGTTAAATAGAGCAACAAACTTAACGATGGATATTTATAATGTTTGTACATATTTTTTATATGAACGCCATACAGGAGAGCCGATTCGATCAGTAAGTGTTTCATTAACAAACCTTATTAATGAGGGGGAAGAGCAAATTTCGCTTTTCGATAACATTATACAAAGAGAAAAAGAAATACGATTAACGAAAGTTATGGATGAAATTCGAACACGATTTGGTAAGAACAGTATTTTACGAGGTATTTCTTACACAAGCGTCGCAACAGCAAGATATAGAAACACATTATTAGGAGGGCACAAATCGTGAAGAATGCTAATATGCCAAAAGGAAGAGGTATGGTATTAACAATAGTATAATATATGAGTAGAGATAACGTATACAACGATAGGTAGTTCTCTTTTTTTGTCTCTTTGTAGAAGCTATAATAATAGTAAAAAGAGATAGTATTTATAGTATAGATAGATTGAACAGTTGGAGGTGGAAAAATGTTTAAAGTACAAAGTATTATTACATCGTTTGGGGAAGAACGATGGATGGTTTTACATAACAATGGTGAACCAGTTATCCCAGTCATGAAATTTATAAAACATAAGGATTCTTTAGGAAAAGCACCTAATACGCTTAAAACGTACTGTTATCATTTGAAAATATTCTGGTGTTTTCTAAACGAAAAGAATAAAGATTACAGAGAAGTGAATCTAAGTTTATTAACAGAATTTATTCATTGGTTAAGAAAACCAACAGATGATATAAATACTATCTATTTAAATGACACAAAGAAGTTAGCGTACGCTAAAAGAACTGAATCTTCCGTTAACTTGATTACTAATTGTGTTATCGAATTCTTGGACTATCAATGGCGTAGTGGTCAAATCTTGTTTAATGTAAAATCCAAAGTTACAAAAGAAGTCCATAATACAAGGCGTAAGTATCGCAAGTTTTTAGATCATATAACACATACCCCAACAACAAACATTAATATCTTAAAACTTAGGGAACCTAAAAGAAAAATAAAAACAATTGCTATTAAGCAGGCAGAATTAATTCATATAGCATGTAGCAATATAAGAGACGAGTTAATAATTCGTATTCTATATGAAGGAGGATTAAGAGCTTCGGAGTTATTAAGTTTATGGATAGAGGACTTTAATATCAATGATGGTAGTATCACTGTTAGAAAATCCAAAACACAAGCTGGGGAAAAAAGGAAAGTGTATGTATCAAATGAAACAATGAATTTATTCCAAGATTATATTATCGATTATCATACTAATGATGTAGATTCTAACCATGTGTTTATTAATTTAAAAGGGAAAAATAAAGGGCAACCAATGCAATATTGGGCTTTGCAAGCTGTTATACGAATACTGTCTAAGAAAACGAAAATAGACTTTACCGCTCATACACTTAGACATACATGTGCAACACAACTTTATGATTTAGGTATGGACGCTGGTATCATTCAAAAATTATTAGGACATGCCCAGGTACAAACTACTTTAAACATGTATATTCATCCATCCGAAGAAACTATAAGAAAGCACTGGGATGAAGCCCAGCAGCATAGGAGAATGAGAAAATGAGTATAGTATCTGTTAATTTCAATAAAATACAGCGTAAAACTACGAGTGAGCTTAAAGGTTATTGGGCTCTAGATAAATGGACTGTCGAAGCGTTTCCTATACCAGATAGAAGGGGGAAACTTAAAGACAATATAAAATCTGTTGATTTCAGTAAAATTAGTAACAAATTTATTAAACTGGAGATAAAGTACTACTCTTTTTATTCTTTAACCAATGAAATTTGGCAGTTATCCAGCTTTATCTACGTGCATTTTAGTAAAATGTACTTTTTTTCAGAATTTTTAATCGGAAAATTCCCTCAAGTCACGTCGATAATTGATATTCCTTACACTACATTATTAGCTGAGTACAAGTTATATCTAGCTGAAAATAATAAGCCGTTAAAACAATCCCATCATCGCGGAGGAGAATTTATTTCACCTTATCTTAGAGTGTGTAAAAGTTTATACGATTTTTTTTCTAATTATTATGACGAACGACCTGAACATCAAAAAGATAAATGGAATGTAAAAAAGTTAGGGATCCCATATAATATGTCTCGAAGAGACATATTTCTTAATTTCACCAGTATAAAATTCCCCTTTCGGGAATTAGTTAAAAAATATGTATATCAAATATTACTTGTCCATCAACAAATCACCTTTGCGACAGCCCAAAATATTTTAAAGAAAATGTATTTGTTTTTTGATTTCATTGTAGAAACTCATCCAAAGTGGATAGATTTACAGAATCTTCAAAGGCAGGACATTGAAGATTTTTTATTCTATGTTAGAAATCGTAAGATGGGAGGAAAGAGTTATACGAAAAATCGTGTTCCTAGTAATCGTCATGTATTAGAGTGCCTTTCAAATGTAAGAAGAATAATTGAATATATGCAAAGTTTTGAATGGAAGGAAGCTCCTAAAACTCCTCTTAACAGGCTAATATTTTCGGAAGATTTCCCACGAAGAGAAAAGAAAAACTATCATCAGCATGTTAAACATGTACCAGATTTCATATGGGAGCAAGTATTGGAAAATCTACACAATTTAGATTCTGAAATTGCACGATTAATAGTCATTATGGAAGCAACAGGATTTAGGATTTCAGATGTGTGTCAGTTACAATTAAATTGTCTAGTATATAAGCAAGATGGTTGGTGGTTGGTAGGAGATCAACGAAAGGTAAATGTAAAAGAACATATAGTTCCTATTTCAGAGGAAATTGTGGAAATTGTTGAAATACAGAAAGAGTATATTAATAATCATAAAAAAAAGCATAATAACCAAAATCAATTTTTGTTCCCTGTTCTTACTGGGAAAAATAAGGGGATGGCTTTTTCACAAAAATCGGTTACTTATGCAATAAATCAACTAGCGGAAAAATATAAAATCTTGGATAAAAATGGAGAAATATTTCTATTTAAGAACCATGCTTTTCGACATAGATATGGGGTTAATCTAATTAACAATGGTATGAATATTCTTCATGTACAAAAGTTAATGGCACATACTAGTCCTGAAATGACATTAACTTATGCAAAAATTTCAGATAACACTCTTCGTAGAGAATGGGAAAAAGTTCAAAACTCAATACGTATTGACACAACTGGAGAATTAATACAAGCCAGTCTACCCGAGCAGGCAGAAGAAAACGGTTTGGAACTAGAATGGATTCGCCATAACATGGACTCTATTCGTTTAGATCATGGATTCTGTATAAAAAGTCCTAAGGTTAGCTGTGGATTTTTGGATTATTCATTAGAAACCCCTTGTATTAAAAATAATTGCAGGAGTTTTCATGTAGATACAACATTTTTAGATTACTATAATGTGCAGATATCAAAGATGGAAGAAGATATTATAAAGTATCAAACAAGCGGTCGTATTCGTTCTATTGAATTGGTTCAACCCAAACTTAATAAGTATAAGGAAATTAGAGATTCATTGAAAAATGAAATTGGAATTTTTGGTATGCCAAAACATAAACGTGAATATATAGGAGCGGAGCGGAAAATTAATGGGTAATAAACATCCAAATACAACGGGGTTATTGAATTACGCTTCTAAAAAAAAGAAGAAAACGCAATATCGAGTCAATAAAGTAATACAGTTAATGATTAAAGAAGGACAAAAAATTAATTTTAATTCAGTTTCAGAAAAAGCACGGGTTTCAAAAGCATATTTATACAGAGAACCCTTAATCAGAAAAACGATTGAAAACTTACGTCAACAGCAAGAAGGCATACATGATTTTAAGAAGATAAAAAGAAAGACATCGGATGCCTCCAAAGATGTAATCATAGAAACTTTAAAGAATAAGATTAACCTTTTAAAACATAAGAACAAGTTATTAGAAAGTGAAAATGAGCACTTAAAAACACAACTAAAAAAAGATTTGGGAAAAGTGTATGAAAATTTATAAATATGTGATACCCTTCTATCAGTTTTAAAATAACACACTTAATAGGGGTCACACGACATACCCATCAACCTAACATAAAATAAACTATCCCAAAAAAAAAATGAATAAGCTACACAAAATTCTTGTTTTGTTTTGGGGTAATTAATGGTTATAAACGAAAAACTGCGCTGTCCCAAGGAACATGAAAAATGACCCTTAGGACAAATCGGAAATTAAGGGAATTAAAAAAAGATGAAAAGGCGATTCTTTAAATAGAAAAGAGTCGCCTTTTCATCTGAAAATATTTCTTAAAGAAAAAACTTAACAAATCAAGGGCATTACATAAGCAATTTTCAATTGTTTTTTCGGTTTCAGTGCAAGAATGATTTCATAGAATTTCTAATCTAAACATTCAATGATTTTGAAAATACATCCTCCGCAATCTAAAAATGTTTAATGTTCGTAATTAACCTTATATTTTGATACCATTCGAGCCTTGCACCAGAGCCGAATATTGCAAATAGAGATACATGTTGAATAAATGTGTAACGTACCGAGTATAATACTAACATTTATTTATGACAAAATATGGTGGTAGATATGGCGAAGCAGATGGTTAATTTTTTTCAGATTGCTCTTGTCCTTATTGGTAGTACTGGAATTATTAATCACGTCATTATAATTCCGATGCTATTAGATCATTCTGGTCGAGATTCCTGGATCTCAATTATAATTTTGAGTTTAGTTTATATCATTTGGATTCCTTGTGTATTTATCGTTCATAAATATACAAGGGAAGAACATTTATTCTCGTGGTTAATGAGAAATTATGGCGGATTTATCACATATCCATTGCTTTCTATAATTGTTTTATATTTGATTATTCTAGGCACAGTCACATTAAAAGAAACACTAACATTCTTCTCTTTTTATTTACCAGAAACACCTAGAATATTATTGGGAGTACTTTTATCGATTATCTGTTTTTATAATATACAAAGAGGGGTTCAATCTATTGCACTCACAACAGGCATTTTATTACCGGTTGTATTTTTGCTTGGATTTTTTGTAATGATCGCAAACTTTCCACATAAAGATTATTCTTTACTTAAACCGATAATGGAGCATGGGATAGACCCAGTAATAAAAGGGATGATTTATCCAGCTGCAGGTTTTATCGAACTAATTTTCATTCTTTTTTTACAACATCATATGCGAACCAAAATTAAATTATCTCAATTGATTATAGTCGGAATCATTTTAGCTGGTATTACACTAGGTCCTACCATGGCAGCTATTGTAGAGTTTGGTCCATTTGTGGCTGCAAATCAGAGATATCCAGCCTTTGAAGAATGGCGACTTGTGTCAATTGGGAAGTATATTGAACATCTAGACTTTCTTTCTGTGTACCAGTGGCTTGTAGGGGTTTTTATTCGTATATCACTCGTTATTTTTCTCATTCCAGACGTGTTACAAGTTACAAAACGGAAAGCGAGTAATCAAATTAGGTTTGCATTGCTTATGTTTATGGTGATTATTTGTATACTACCCATCAGTGATGCCAGTTTTTATTGGTTTTTATCTTATGTTTTTTTACCAATTTCAGCAATAGGGTTATTCTTGTTTTCTATGCTTTTACTTGTATTTGTTTGGGTCTCTAAAAATAAGAAAAGAGCTTAGAATATTATATATTAAAGGGGATAATATAGATGAAAAGAACAGTGGAAGTAAATGAATCCATACTCCGTTTATGGTTTGAAGGCTGCAAAGATGTAAAAATAATGAACCGTAAATGGTGTGAAGGTTCAACTACAACAACGATTTTATTGGTGTATTGTCAACATGTAATTGATCATACAAAGTTAAAGCAAGCTATAGCTCCTGAAATGTGTAACGACCTTTTACAGAGCTCATTTAAAGATTCAAATCTTCTAGCATCTAACTCTCAGTTCCCAGTAACAACGTTAGAGTTAGAAAACTCAAACGAAAATGTTTCTCGGATGCTATTTGAAGGAAAGCTACTTATTATTTTTCAAGAATATAAACGAGGGTACACAATTGATATTGCGAAATTACCTACAAGATCTATTGAACAATCCAATACAGAAATGACAATTCGTGGAAGCCGGGATGGGTTTGTTGAAGAACTTAGTACAAATATAGGTTTAATTAGAAAAAGGCTCAAAACAAGCTCACTTAGCTACGATGAATTTATTATTGGAGAAAGGACGCAAACGAAGGTGGGACTTTTGTATCTAAAAGATGTAGCATCACAAGAAACAATTAGTCAAGTTCAATTAAAGCTAAAAGAAATTAATATTGATGGTGTGGTTTCAAGTGCCCAGATCGAAGAATTCATTACGGGGAATCAATTTAGTTTATTTCCTTTAATTGAATATACAGGTAGACCAGATTATGCAGTGAATTGTTTGTTGCATGGGCGCTTTATTCTATTAGTTGATAGTTCACCGACTGCAACGATTGCACCAGTTTCTTTCCCGTTTTTTGTAAATACTGCTGAAGATCAAAATTATTTTTACTTATTCGGTAGTTTTATACGATTATTAAGTCTTTTGGGAATAGGGATATCTATATTCCTTCCTGGATTTTGGGTAGCCTTAGTTACATATCACCCTGATCAAATTCCTTACACATTACTAGCTACATTAAGCTTATCAAGAGAAGGGATTCCTTTTCCGGCTCCATTAGAGGGACTGATTATGATTACCTTATTTGAACTGCTAAGACAAGCAGGCCTACGTATTCCTACTGCATTTGGACAAACTTTATCTGTGGTAGGTGGGTTAATTATCGGACAAGCAGCTATAAGTTCTGGATTTGTTTCACCATCGATGGTCGTCATGATAGCTATTTCCGTTGTTTCAACCTTTACTTTAGTCAATCAATCATTTACTGGGTCATTAAGTATTTTGCGGTATGGTGTTTTTTTAATGTCTTCTTTTTTAGGAATCATAGGTTTTATATTTTCCATACTTGTAATTGTAATACACGTAGCAAATTTACGTTCATTCGGTCTCCCATTTCTCGCGCCATATTCCCCTCCCGTGTTTAGTAGTATGTTACCGTCCACATTTCGGATCCCTTTCACCAAAATGAAGAAGCGACCAAAAGAACTTCATACGTATGATAATACAAAGCAAAGGACAAATAATGATGAAAATAAATAAAAAAGGGGGGCTATTCCTTCTCATGTTTCTTTTTTTACTCACAGGTTGTTGGGATAGACGAGAATTAGAGCATGTTTTATTTATAAATACCCTAGGAATTGACTTTAAAGACAATCATTATATTATTTATCCGCAGTTTATTAATTTTACCAATATGGCGAAAGAAGAAGGAACCGCAAGTCGTAATTACAGTCCCGTTTATATTGGAAAAGGGGAAGGGGAAATTTTATATGACACAGCTTTTGATTTTTATAAAAGTACACAACAGCAAGTTTCATGGGAACATATTAAAAGTATCGTTGTGACGGAAAGATTCCTCAAAAATGGTAATTTAAATCAACTTAATGATTTTCTCTCTCGTTTTTTTCAGTTTCGAAACACGATGTGGATATTTGGAACCACGGAACCATTAGAAAACATACTAGCAACGAATAATATATTTAATATTTCTTCTTTATATACTCTTATGAATTTACCACAAGAAACGATTAGACAATATGCAAGTGTGGATCCCTTGCGACTGTATACGTTTCGATCTAATTATTATGAACCCGGAATGACAACTCGAATTCCTTTTTTAGCTACAACTACAGAACATTGGAAAAAGGGGCATAAACCATTCCGGATGTTAGAATTTAATGGATATGGTTGTATAGCTGCTAAGTCCTATGTCAATCATTTAAATGATTCTGATATAGCAGGAGTTCGGTGGACTAACAAAAATACAAATCGAGCCCCTTTACTATTAAAATTTAAGAATCAAGCCATTGGAGAAATCACATTAAAAAATCCTAAAATAGATACGAAAGTTTCTATAGAAAAAGGAAAACCACATATTGTCATGAATATCCGGCTAGAAGGCGATATGTATCAAGTAATGAAGTCGATGCCTATACATAAGGTTAAAAAAATTGCTGAGAATCTAGTTGAAAAAGAAATTAGAATGACCTATCAAAAAGGGATGGAAAAGGGGATTGATGTTTATCAATTATCCCATCTAATGTATCGTGATCAGCTAACTTTATGGAAGAAATATCAAAAAAAAGGAATGATACCTCTTCAAAGCAATACATTAGATCTGAAAGTTTCAATAAATATATCCACCAATGGGAAATCGAAAATTACACATATAAAAAACACTGAAACTCAGGGGTAATCCGTTTGAATAGTAAACATGATTTTATTCCGTGTACCATTCATGTTAATGGGTGAAGAATTGATATGTACGAACATAATTATCGCATTACAAAAATAAGGATTGAGATTTGGTACAGCATCAATAATATGTAGCGTTCTGTTTGCTTTGTGGCATATTCCTACTTATGGTTTCGTACCACTGCAATTATTGATAACTATAGTCCCTGTTAGGCTATTACTGAATTATATATGGAAAAATTCAAAGAGCGTTTGGGTAAGTTGGATTTTCCACCTTGCTTTCGATATTATTGGATTTTTACCACTGCTTTTTAAATAAAAAAATCCCTTTACTTATAAGTAACAAACAATAACATAAGTAAAAAAAGAACCTTAGGGTTCTTTTTTACTTATTCTTATTCAGAACATGTAGGGATAGCACCACATCGCTATCAAGCTAATAAAATGAAGGTATGCATTTTCACTATTGGACTCATATTTTTGGAACCCTAAGTTTGCGGCAAAAAAAGAACCATAACCCCACCAACCTGGAAAAGTTATGGTCCATATCACAGTATTTTATTTTGTTAGTTTGATAGTGATGAGGTTATGCCCTGCACAGGTCTTAATTTTCTAGACATATTAAGACATAATAATTACTTGTCAAATAAAAAAATCTATTATAAGGAGGGGTCCCGTCAGGAAAATGCGGATTTACAACGTTAAGGAAATGGTAGCATAAAAAAACGATTTCCTTACAAATGTCGAAAACCGGTTTTTGGACTGACTTATGCAACAATCGCGCCCTATTGTGGAAGATTGCTTTTAACTAAAGGCCAATATTAATTGTAGATTTAACAATTAACCTTTTAATATATTCTTCATAATAGAGTTTTGAATTTTTTGGAAATCCTCCTTTGTTCTATCATGTTTAAATTATTTGCAAAAAATGCTAGTTCAAATTTATTCCCATCAATATCAGTAGAATAAACGGTGTCAGTTAATACAAAAACAGTTGAGCTACCTTTACGACCAAAATGTTTATATTGTGTATGATACGATTCTATTTAACATACTCATCAGTTTACAGTACATACGTGTTGTGGAGCTTAGGAGTTTATTTGATAATGCTTTTGTACATTTAATTTTAATAGCTTGGTTGCCTTTACTTTCTCTTCAATAGAAAACGGCTTTTCTAGTAAACGATTGTGCATTTGAAGGACATATTGGACAAATTCTTACATTTCCATATTTTCAATAACAGCAGCAATATTTTTAATAAATACTTGTTTTTCCTGGTGTAAATAGAGGAGAACATATGATGCACTTACAAGTGGATAGAATGCCTATAAACGATAATTTACGGCTTCAATCTTTAATTTCGTTAATAAAAAGTCTGTATTTGCATTGGAACTAAATGCAAATACAGACTTTTGCTACTTCATTTAATGTTATATCATTTGTTGAAATTGTTTTAAGCCAAGCTTCATGGGCGCCACCATCACAGTTAGCTAGATAATGTCGATCTAATTCCTCTTTAGTTACTTTTTCAAAAGGATTAATTTGATTATTTGCTACTTGGTAAGCACATTCAATTGCAATATTCGTTTTTACCGTACTAGCTAACGGCAATATTTGATCACAGGTGATGTCCTAAAGTACTTGCTTATTATATTTAGCATAAAGTGAAAATGAAGGATTTGTTTTATTTGTTTCTATAAAGTCTTTAACATTATTGTGTATCTAAAGTATTCATATCTTTATGAAACTTATAAAAAATCCCTCCCATTAGTATGACGAATCCTAACACAATACAACTGATTATATATATCATAATTTCCTCCTTAACTTTATTCTAATTTCTATTATGTATTTTTAATATAAGCGCTTATAAAAGATTGTAGCTCCCACTACCAACCTCACCTTAAAGTAGTTTGCAACTAATATACGATTGAATTTCTTATTTGTTTCAAAAGTTATCCAATAACTACTAACTAACTGTTTAACTGAAAAGACGCTTTCCTTTATTCAAGGAAAGCGTCCTATTGTTGAGTAACGAATGTCATTAGTTTTATGCGTTCACTCATTGCCCTTTTCAGAAAATCAGCTTAAAGATTAACTCTTGAAAGTATTAAAATCAATCCCATACTTTCAATTTATTTTGAATAAGTACGTAAAGGGAGAATCCTATACCAAAAGCAAAGTAAATACCAAAAATTGTTGTTATGATTTTAAATATACCTTCTAGCAATTTAAGACCTCCACGTATAACCAGCCTTTCTTCATATTTTCCTCTCCGTTTCTACTCACTTAGACCAGTTTTTTGAACGTAGGATTTTTCCCATCTTTTGCATCTTTTTTATGCATCCTGCAAAGTATTTGTCGTTATGAAAACGACAAGTATGAGTATAAGGTATGGAGCAACTCTAGAGTAAAGAGTTATTTTTTAAAATTTTGAGAGAGGTTTTGAAAAAATAAAACGCCTATCTAGCAAGATAGACGTAAAGTATGACAAACTTTAAAGAGGTTGATAACTCGCCTCACGTGTTTTTACCTTCACACTAATTTTTGTAATATAATCTTTTTCCTCTTTAGCTGCTATCGAGTGCAGTAAATATTCCTCATAAATATCACCATCTAACAACAACTGCTCCTGTTCTAAATAAGCAAGCAGCGTATGATAGGTCTGCGAGATTTCATCATAAGTTCCTTGATGATAAATAATCGCATAGTGTCCAGCTGGTTTTATTCTTGCTGACGGGTCATCTAGGCGACAAAATAGGTAGCTTACCTCTCCAGACTCTTTATTTAGAAAATCTTCTTTTGAATACACAATACCGTATGCGGCTGTACTTTTAACCCCAAGTTTTTTTAAAAATGGCGTAGATTGCTCGTAAAGTTCCTCCATTGATACCGACCAATCTATTTTCTCGTCGCTATACACAACAGGTTCGGCTGGTAATTGCTTCAGCAAAACTTTACCAAATAAAATCACCTCCATCTCTTTTGTCAGGGCAACCGTTCGTTCTAGGAAAAATTGAATGTCCTGCAATTTTTGGATTTCCTTTGCCACTTTTTCTTTCTGTTCCATCGCTAGTTGTTGCAAAATTTGGATGTTAGGCGCATCAAAATACGTTTTGAGTTCTTTAATTGGTAACTCAACGGCACGGAGCGATTGAATGCCTTCAAATTGGTTGAACTGATCAAATGTGTAGTAGCGATAGCCGTTTTCAAAGGTACCTGCAGGCTTAAATAAATCGATTTTATCATAATAAAGCAACGTATCTTTATTGATTTCAAGTAACTTGGCAAATTCCCCTGTGGAAAATGTTTTTTGGAATTTATTTTTCATTTCTTTTCACTTCTTTCTTTACTCTAGAGTTACTCCATACCTTACACTATTCCTTGTGAACTTAACAAGAAAACTTAAATGAGACAAGCAATCGTTATTGTGTTGAACGCACTAAGGTTGATGAAGGAGAGTGCCATGGGGTATATTGATCAATTAATTGAAAACTACGGGTACGCAGCTGTTTTTATTGTGCTTGCCCTCGGGTTATTTAGCCTGCCGATTCCCGATGAAGTGATGGTACTACTTGTCGGCTATTTTACGAAAATCGGGCTGTTACATTATAGTTTTTCTTTGCTAGCTGTTTTTAGTGGGTCATTTATAGGCATGCTTGTTAGTTATGAGATAGGAAAAAGAATCGGTCGTCCACTACTAACTTGGCTTGGTAAATGGTTGAGTTTCTCACTGAAATGGAGTAATAAGGCGGAAGGTTGGATTCAAAAATACGGAGCCCCGGCCATTATAGTCAGCTATTTTGTTCCTGGCATGCGACATGTTACGGGGTACTTTTGTGGAAGTTCGCATATGCCTCTAAAATCGTACATGCTATATGCTGGAGTGAGTGCTTTACTTTGGAGTCTACTATTTTTAACAGTCGGTCGAATATTTTAATCAGTTTAAAAGAAAGGGTTTTTTATAAATGACAAAACTAAATGAACAAATTACGTTAGCACCTGTACCGCAGGACGAGCTAGCAACATTTAAGGCAGAATTACAAGAGGCATTTATGAAAGGGTTACAAGATAGTTTTACAGATGCGGAAAATCCGACAGAAATGGGACCAATCCCGTCTGATGAAGATTTCGATCACTCACTTACTGCCAAAGAATCGGTCGTACGTCAACTTGTACTAAACGATGAAAGAATCGGTGGTGTCGTATTGAAAATTAATAACGAAACCCAGCGAAACGAAGTGGACTTCCTATATACAAGGGCAAATGCACATGGCAAAGGTCTTGGCACTAAAACGTGGGAAGCGATAGAAGCAGAGTTCCCAGAGACGGAGGTTTGGGAGCTGCACACACCATATTTTGAAAAGCGTAATATTCATTTTTACGTTAATAAATGCGGCTTTAAAATTGTCGAGTTTTATCACCAAGGCAACCTGGGGCCAAATGTTGAAGGCGAAGAGCCGGAATCGGATGAAGAGTATGAGTTTTTCCGTTTTGAAAAGGTCATGGCGAAAGTGAGCAGTGAATCATAATGAAAGGGAAAATCTCACAGCTTTGGATTTTGATGAATCGCAGTCAAATGGCGAATGGTCAATTAGTCCTTTTATTTTTTATAAGTATCGTAGAGGTGGCAGCTGGACTTGCTGTGCCACTACTAACAATGAAGCTTATTAATCAAATTTCAGATACTGGTTTTGCATTAACGTCACTCTTACCAGTCATTGTCGTTTTAATTGTACAGGCAATGCTTAGTGCCGTTACATTTTATATGATGCGTCGTTTAGGTGAAGGAGTTGTCGCGAATTTACGAACAGAAGTATGGGAGCATATGCTACATTTACGATTAACGTATTACGATGCACATGAATCTGGCGAAACGATGAGTCGAATTACGCAGGATACAAACGTCGTGAAGGAGTTTGTAACGGAAAAGCTCGTGTCGTTTGTATCGGGGCTTTTCGCGATACTCGGTGCAGTCGTTGTTTTACTGTGGATTGACTGGAAAATGACGCTACTGCTACTGATCGCCGTACCACTAACAATTTTTGTGACGTATCCGTTAGGGGAAAAAATGTACGCGATTTCGAAAGCCAATCAAGATGAGTTGGCAGGATTCGGCGGACGATTAGGGAGAATTTTAACAAACATTCGCCTCGTGAAAGCTTCGCAAACAGAGCAGCAGGAGCTAGCAGGCGGAAAAAAGCAAATTCAGCAGCTGTACAAGTACGGGTTAAAAGAAGCAAAAATTGTTGCGATTCTTTCACCACTTATGACGTTGCTCATGATGGTTGTTCTCATTGCGATTTTTGGGTACGGCGGTTCACAGGTGGCTTCAGGTGCCATTAGTTCTGGCGAGCTTGTGGCAATCATGATTTATTTAGTGCAAATTATTATGCCATTTACACAAATGGCGACATTCTTTACTGATTTACAAAAAACACTTGGCGCAACAGAGCGTATTGTCGAGGCCTTAGATGAGAAGCGTGAAGTACAAGACGGTGAACCGGTAACTGCTACGTCACAGCCGATTCATTTTGAAAATGTGTCGTTTAAGTACAACGAAAAGTACGTGTTAAACGGTATGACGTTTACGTTAAAGCCAAATGAAACAACGGCCTTTGTCAGCCGAAGTGGTGGCGGGAAAACGACGATGTTCTCCCTTATTGAACGATTTTATGACGTGACATCAGGTGCGATACTGTATGGTAAAGAAAACATTGAGCAATTTAACTTAACAGAGTGGCGTGAGCTGTTTGGCTATGTAAGTCAAAATGCACCGTTATTAAATGGAACGATTCGTGAAAACGTCATGTACGGGACGAATGGAGTAAGCGAACAAGAGGTACTTGCCGCATTAAAAGCAGCCTATGCCTATGATTTTGTCATGCAGCTGGACAAACGCCTCGATACAGAGGTTGGTGAAGGAGGTATTAAGCTTTCGGGTGGTCAAAAACAGCGTATTGCGATTGCTCGTGCGATTTTACGAAATCCGAGAATCTTATTACTTGATGAGGCGACATCGAACTTAGATAACGAATCAGAGCGTGAAGTGCAGCTTGCTCTTCAAGCGTTAACGAAAAACCGGATGACGATCATCATCGCCCATCGATTATCCACGATTACAAGTGCAGACCAAATCCTTGTCTTTGAAGAAGGACGCTTGTCAGGTCAAGGCACACATGAAGCATTACAAAAAATACATCCGTATTATCAACAGCTTTGGCATAATGGTCGTTTAACTGAAGATTAGACTAAGAGATGCAAAAATGTTTCTAGTAAGTTACTTTCGTGTACTCTTTGAAAGTAAAGACGTTAAAATAACTAATGAAATGGAAGTGGGACAGAACAAAATCCTACTTCCTAAATCTTAATAATTTTACATATTCAATTAGCCTTTAAATAACAACAAAACGAACTATATTTGTTTTAATGGACTGGCAAGAGCTATTTTCTTCGGAAAACAAGGAGAGCTTAGGGAACGAACCATACAGAATCAATTGCAAAGGGCCAGTGCTTTAAACATAATGATCAATGCCATCAGTATTTGGAATACCTTACATCTAACAAAAGTAGTTGAATATCAAAAACGGTCAGATAGTTTTAATGAAGAATTATTGCACCATATGTCACCTCTAGGTTGGGAACATATTAACTTACTTGGAGAATACCATTTTAATTCAGAAAAGAAGGTCTCGTTAGATTCTTTAAGACCATTGAAACTTTCTTAACGTTGTTAAAAATGGGGGAATCGGCTTGAAAATGGGCTTATCGTTGTAAATCCGCATTTTCCTGACGGTACCCCATGCCCATCAACTTAAGAATCTTTACTACCCCCAAGTGTAAAAAACGTTATTCTTTCTAAAAAGCTAAATAGAAAGGATGACGTTTTTTTATGAATCTCTCAATTCAAGATGAACTACAACCATTTGCAGAAGAATTACAGCGCTATATCACACCTGTGTTTTTAGAAGAATTGGCAAGAGAAATTGGATTTATTAAGCGAAAACGAAAGTTTTCAGGATCCGATTTAGCTACCATTTGTATTTGGATTAGCCAACGGGTGGCCAGTGATCCTTTAGTCCGATTATGTAGTAGGCTTCATGCAGCTACAGGTACTTTACTCAGCCCGGAGGGCTTAAATAAACGATTTACTGCAAAATCAGTGTTATTTTTAAAACATATCTTTTCTTTGTTGTTACAACAAAAAGTCTGTGAGCAAACTCACATTTCTAACCAACTTTTTACCCATTTTAAGCGCATTCGCATCATGGATGCCACCATGTTTCAAGTGCCTAATACCTTGGAACATATATATCCTGGTTCAGGGGGCTGCGCTCAAACAGCTGGGATCAAAATTCAATTAGAATATGATTTACATAGTGGACAATTTCTTAACTTTCAAGTTGGACCAGGGAAAAATAATGATAAAACATTCGGAACAGAATGTTTAGATACCTTACGGCCATGCGATTTATGTATTCGTGATTTAGGCTATTTTTCATTAGAAGACTTAGATCAAATGGATCAACGAGGTGCATATTTTATTTCACGTCTAAAGTTAAATACAAATGTATACATCAAAAATCCTAGTCCGGAATTTTTTCATAATGGTACGATCAAAAAACAGACGGAATATGTAAAAATCAATTTACAAATGATGATGGAGCGCTTATTACCTGGTGAGACCTATGAAGTAGGGAACGTTTATGTTGGAGATCAAAAAGTTTTGTTTGCCCGACTTGTTTTATATCGTTTAACTGAAAAGCAATTACGGGAAAGACGAAAAAAACAAGTAGAGAGTGAAAAGAAAAAGAGCAAATCGTATTCTAAGAAAAGTAAAATATTATCAGGATTGAATGTATATGTAACAAACACTCCGTGGGAGTGGGTTTCGATGAAGCAAGTCCATGAGCTATACTCTTTACGCTGGCAGATAGAACTTGTTTTTAAAACGTGGAAATCGTTATTTGATATTGATCATTGTCGCACTGTCAAACGAGAAAGAATAGAGTGCCATTTATATGGAAAACTTATCGCTATCTTCTTATGTTCTTCTACAATGTTTAAAATGCGCCAACTTCTGTTACAGAAGAAGGGAAAAGAATTAAGCGAGTATAAATCGATTGGAATGATTCAAGATCACCTATCTCTCCTCTATCAAGCCATACAGAAAAGCACCCAAGAAGTAACAAAGCTTCTGATCCGCCTGTTCCACCTTCTAGAGAAAAACGGGCGGAAATCTCATAGATACGAGAAGAAAACAGTCTTTGATATCATGGGTGTTCATTATGAGTATAGTATAGCTAGGGAACAAAAGAAAGCTGCATAATTTTAAAAATAAAACTCGGTAGAGTTTATTTTGCATGCGTATTTTTAAGAATAACCAATATGTTGAACAGTTTTTAGCTATTTTGAAGGGAAACCCCTTTTATTTTTGTTCTTAAGTTGATGGGCATGTGACGGTACCCCTAATAAAGCAGGTTTTGAATATTTTTATTTTAAGAAATAGGATTTAAATCATAATGATACATATTAAAATCTTTTGCAAATACCTCTTGGACCAATTGAATCGTTTCTGCGTCATAAAAACTATCATAAGTAGGGAATCGTGGGAAAATGGGGGTTGTAATATCAGCTTCTGCATAAACTCCTTTGTAAATCATCTTACTCGCTTGATAATGCCAAGATTTTGATAATAGATCTAATGGTGATTTTTTTAATTTATACTGCTCTTCTAGTTTTGAAATGCCTGTGTTGAAATTTTCTAGATAAATATAGTTTGTAACAAATTCTTCTTCTCCTTCGATATATTGTTGAGTATAGTGAGCGTCAACCTCATCTAATTTGGTCATATGAGCTCTTAGGTAATACAAAAATAATTTAAAAGAGATCGGTTTGTTGCATGTCTCATCCCCATAAAGGAATAATCGAATAGGTCTCCATGCAGGATGGTAAATATTTGGAGGAGAAATAAGAGAAGTAAAAGAACTTACTGCTCTTTTATAAGGGTTTCTTACTAGTTTGTACGTCTTCTTTTCTTTTATTTGTAATGCGGTAGCTACATGTATCAAATAATTTGTAGAGTTCTTATATACATCATACTCATAATTATGGATGAACGAATCATATTTTATTGCTTCTTTAAGTAAATTAATTTGATAAAAAAACCAATGTGCTAGTGAAGTACAACCGCTTTTTTGACTCCAAAACAAGATAAGAGGAAAATCTTTATGAAAATGAGGTACACGCCCTTGCTTAAGGGTAAAATTATATAGTTCTGTATGATCCATTTTGACCTCCATTCTTATATAGCAAAAACCTAAAATATTTTTAATAAGTGATAACTAACTTTAGTCCACTAACCCCTATAATGATAGCTAAAAATACTTGAAGAGGTTTAACAGGGATCTTAGTGGAGAATTTACTACCAAGTATGACACCTGGGATAGAACCAATGAGTAAGTGAATTAATAAGAGATAATCTACGTTTCCTAAATTTATATTTAGTATGCTTGCAACCGTCACTAATAAAAACGCATGTGTAATATCCGTGCCTACTAATTCGGATGGTTTCAGTCGATATAAATATATCATTATAATAGCGAATAAAGAGCCTGATCCCACAGAAGTAAGTCCCACGATAAAACCGAGTATTGCACCAATAATAATTGTTAGGCTCTTTTTTTGTGTCATAGTCTGTTTTTGAAAATAATTTTGTGTAGATTCATTATAGAAAAATGCTTTTATAAAAATAGAAATTGCCGCAATAATTAAAACATAACCTAATATATATTTTATAATTCCCTCTCGATTATAATGAAAAATTGGTAAGAAATGAATTGTTACCACTGCGATAACTGCACTAGGTATACTTCCAACGGCTAGATATTTTACTAATCTAAAATTGATGGTCTTCTGTTTCCAGTGTTGGGATATACCAAACATTTTAGTGATAGAATTATATACTAGATCCGTTCCAACAGCCACAGAAGGACTTATACCTAATGTTAGAAGAAATGGAGTCAGTAATGCAGCTCCGCCTATCCCTGTTAATCCAACCAATCCCCCTATAATGAAACCCATCATTATAATAGAAATACTCATTATAATTCCCCTTCCATACCGCTGGCTTTTCATAGTGGTTATCGTTTTTAAAGAAACTCTATACATAGTGGGGTGATAGGTATATTAGTTAAAAATTAATTTCATTCTTCTTATATCCATATGCTTCAAAATCGTCAGTAAATATTTCTGAAACCAGGTTTAGAGCTTCTTCATCATAAAAACTTCGATAGGTTGGTAATGAAGGGAAGTGTGGGTTGGTAATATCATCATCTGCATAGTTTCCTTTATGAATCATTTGATGTGCCCTATGGTGATTAGAGTTTGTAAGGAGTGATACATCAGAAGAAAGTAATCCATATTCTTTCTCCAGCTTTGGAATTATTGTATTAAAATTCTCTAGTTTTATATTTTGTTTGATGACCTTTTCTTCTCCCTCAATATATTGTTGTGAAAAATGTTGATCTACCTGAATGGATTTAGCCCCTATTTCTTTTACATAATATAAAAATTGTTTAAATGAAATTCCTTTCGATTCATCTTTATCATTATAAAAATATTCTCTAATCTGTTCCCATTGTTTCGAGGCGTAAGGGTTGTCATAAAGTATTAAAAATGAGCTTACAGCTCTTTTATAAGGGTTACGCACAAGTTTTATGGTATCCTTACTTAGTTCCAAGAGTTGCATTTCTAAATTTGTGTAGTAATCAACTTTATTTTTGTATATTTCAGATTCATAGTAATGAATGAACGGTGCATATTTCATTGCTTCCTCATATAACCCAATTTGGAAGAAAAACCAATTCGCCAGAGAAGTGCAACCACTTCTGTGACTCCAAAATAAAATTATGGGGAAATCCTTATGAAAATGTGGAATACGTTCGCCATATTCAATTAATTCTTTAATATTGTCCTTCATCAGCCAAACCCCTTCGTTATTCTGATATTTATTGAACACTTAAATACAATGGTAACTACTCATACTATTGTATTTAAACACCACTGTAAAGGTACTTAAGTTGGCATATAAAATCCCAGTGTATTAAAAATAGCTTACATATGTGTCTTAATTTTCCAGGTGTATCAAAATGTAATAATTGCTTAACAAACTTTAAAATATAGAAATCTATTATAAAGAGAATTATGTATGAAGATATGTGTACAACGATAGAGGCATTAATATCGTTACAATAATCGAAAAAAAGTCTTGATAAAATGATAAAGTGGCAACCGTTCGCCAGTATGCCGGAGCAGTTCGCAGTTATTAAAGAAATGATAAAGGAGCAAACGAAAGCCTCGCGTCCAATTGTAACGCAAGATGCAAAAGAAATGAATGAAAATAAGCTATTAACTTCATTTTTAGGTGAGGAAGAGGTTTTACTTACATATTATAAAGATGGTTATTTATATAAAAATTACATAACAGTAGTGGATATTAATCCATTAATAGAGACGATTACTTGTACGGATGCTTTTTGTAATAAGCGTACTTTTAAGTTTTTTGATGTAATTGAGATTGATTAAAGTATGTTTCTATGCAGCAGGCGTATTTTTTTAGCCTACTGCATAGAAAGGTCAGTTACAGTATTATGCTTATACTAAAAATAAGATACCCTTTATTACCATTGACGATAGTTGCATTTCAGATGAAAGAATGTGGGGAAACCCCCCCCCCGTTAACAATAGAATTAGCATTAACAGCAGTTATAGGGTTTCTTAAAATTATGAATATCAGTTGTTAGATGGTGCGATATTTATTTAGAAAAAGCCGTTTTAGATACTAATAGATATAAGTAAGACAAGACTTAATGACTAAAGAAAATAAGCATTTTACACTTCAATTATAATAGGGAGGATCATTGGTTTTCTTTTTGTATGTGAGTATATAAAGTGACCAAGTGATTCTCGTATTTCTCTTTTTAGAACATTCCATTGATTAATATGTGCTTTTTGTAATCTGTTGACAGTTTCTACAACTAATTGATTAATTTTATTTAAGAAATCTTCAGAGTCCCGAACATATACAAACCCACGAGAAATTGTATCAGGGCCAGAAATTATTTTCTCTTCTGTTTTACTCAAGGTTATAACTATTACAAGCATACCATCTTCAGAAAGTTGTTTGCGATCGCGCAATAAGGCGTTTCCAACATCTCCAATACCTAATCCATCTACATATATATTACCCGCAGTTATACGTCTTGTTTGAATAGCAGTTTGATTTTTAATATCAACAACATCTCCATTGCCGATAACATAAATATTATCTTTCTTGACACCAACAGACTCTGCCAATTGACGGTGATGATGTAACATTCTAAATTCACCGTGTATGGGAATGAAGTATTTAGGCTTCATTAAAGTAAGCATCAATTTTAATTCCTCTTGATATGCATGTCCAGAAACGTGCATTCCTGTTGAACTTCCAGATCCATAAATAACATTTGCTCCTAATAGAAATAAGTTATCTATAATACGTGAAACATTACGCTCATTTCCTGGTATGGGGGATGCAGACAAAATGACTGTGTCACCTGGTAAAATATCAACTTGTCGATAGTTGCCACTAGACAATCGAGACAGGGCAGCCATAGGTTCACCTTGACTACCAGTGCAAAGTATAGCGACTTTTTCGGGTTCCATTTGATTAATCTCATTCGCTTCGATTAACATTCCTTCAGGTATATTCAAATAGCCTTGTTCTAAAGCGACAGAAACTACGTTCACCATACTTCTTCCGAGGAGGGCAAGCTTTCTATTTGTTTTTAAAGCGGCATCTACTATTTGCTGGACACGATTCACATTAGAAGCAAAGGTAGATATAATAACTTTTCTGTGAGCCTTTACAAAGGCTTCTTCAATTTTTTCGCCTACTAACCGTTCTGATGGAGTAAATCCAGAACGTTCGGCATTCGTACTTTCTGAGAGGAGAGCTAAAACCCCGTTACTTCCGATATTAGCCATTTTGTGAATGTCTGGATATTGATTGTTTATGGGAGTCAAATCAAATTTAAAATCACCTGTATGGACTACTGTACCTTCTGGTGTATGAAAAGCAATCCCGAGGCAATCGGGAATACTATGATTTGTTTTGAAAAAAGATAGGTTTATCTGTCCAAACTCAATTAAAGACTCAGAGTCAATAACAATTAACTGTGTCGAATCTTGAAGTTTATGTTCTTTTAATTTAATGCCGATTAAGCCTAAGGTTAATTTTGTTGCATAAATTGGTACATTCAATTGTTTTAAAAAATACGGAATACCTCCAATGTGATCTTCGTGTCCATGTGTAACAATTAAACCTCTAATTTTATCTTTATTTTCTTGTAAATATGTAACATCAGGTATTATTAAATCTATGCCTAATAAACTCTCGTCGGGAAACTTAGAACCACAATCAATGATTACAATGTCATCTGAATATTGTATGACATACATGTTTTTACCAATTTCATTAACACCACCTAAAGCAAAAATAGATAGTTTATCATTTATTGTACTCAAATGAAAATCCTCCTCTTAAAATCAAATTTACTTGAACCTATGTAAAGGTTTGTAACCAACTATTAATAAATAGTTGGTTACAATTATCTCAAAGACCCATATCTTTTAATCCAGGACTATGCTCATTTGGCACTTCAGGAAGTTCTGGTACAGGAAAACCTTTTGGCGGGTCAGTTACTTCTAATGTTCCTTTGTTTCTACTTGGTGATTCACCTTGGAATATTTCTCCCATTCTTGTTGGGCCTAAGCTAAAATTAAATTGTGCGTTATGGAATCCCATGTCTACATACTTTTTGCACTCTGGGTATTTATTAATATCATAGTTCGGTACAGGAAAGAGTTTCCCCCATTCAACACCCAATGTCTCTAATGCTTTTGCGAAAGCATTTTGATGTGCATTATCACGCACAATTAAAAATGCAAGTGTTTCTCTAAATGTTTGATTTGAACTCATTTCATAAATTCTAGTTTTTTGAAGTACACCTGTAGATTCAAGTACGACATTATCTAGTAAATCGCTAATTAAGTTTCCATGACTATATACCCAAGATCCATTCCATGGGTTGCCAGCTGCATCAACAGGCAATGAACTTTGAGCACCTACAATAAAGTGGTGAGGATTTGCATGTTTAACCGCTTCATCAAGTGGTGCGTTGTCAACACCAGCATTTCCTGGCGTAGGTTCACCAGATCCAGTTAATAGTTGATTAATTGTATGTTGTACAAGTTCTACATGGCTGATTTCCTCTAAAAAAACACCTCGAAGTAAATCACGATATTGCTTCTCTTTCCCACTAAAATTTGAGCTTTGGAAGAAGTATTGCATCATTGTACGCATTTCGCCATAATGCCCACCTAATATTTCTTGTAAAACTTTTGCGGCAGCTGGATCTGGCTTGTCCGGCTTGATAATATTAATCAGTTCTTCCTTATAATAAAACATGAAGTACACCTCTTTTAAGTTAGTTAACATTGTTATCGTGTCCGTTAGTTGGTTACTTAATACTGTAATTCATTTTTTTACCAATAAAGTATTGCCTCAAAATACAAAGTTTTTTGGAAATAACTATTTTCGATGTAAGATGAAAATGGGGGATAGATACTTAGCATTTAATAAAAAAAGATAAGATTACGAAATGTAATCTTATCTTTTCATTAAGAATCATGAATTGTAGCTTCAAGGCTTCAGAATGACTTTAATACAATCATCTTCACGATTATTAAAAATCTGATAACCGTAGCTCGCTTCTTCAAGGGGAATTTTGTGTGTAATAATCTCTTTTGGATCAAATTCTTTATTTGTTATTTTTTCAAATAGTTCCGGCATAAAATGAATGACAGGTGCTTGTCCCATTTTAAGATTAATATTTCTAACCCAAAATGCCCCGAGTGGAAAGGCATTATAATTGCCACCATAAACGCCGGTCATTTGAACCGTTCCATATTTTCTTACGGCTTTCGTAGCGATTTGAATAGGACCGAGAGTTCCACCTTGTAATTTTAATTTTTGTTCCAGAAATTCTAGAGGCGATTTTTTTCCATCCATCCCCACACAATCAATAACTACATCAGCACCGCCATGTGTAATTTCCTTTAAATGTTCTCCCATATCGGGGAATTTTGTAAACTCAAATACCTCAACATTGTTAATCTTTTTTGCATAATTCATCCGATAATCTAAGTAATCCACTGCAATTACACGTTTAGCACCTTGCATCCAAGCGAATTTTTGTGTCATTAATCCAACAGGTCCACAACCAAGGACGATAACAGTATCACCTGGCTTAACGCCTGCGTTTATTACACTCCAATAGGCTGTTGGTAAAACATCTGATAAAAATAGTAGGGATTCATCTTCAAGTTCGCATGATTCCGGTATAACAAATGGAGTGAAATTACCAAATGGAACTTTTAAATATTCTGCTTGTCCTCCTGGATGATTACCAAATTTCTCTGTATAACCAAAGTATCCACCAGAGTCGTAATGAGGGTTTGAGTTATCACATTGACTTTCCATTTCGTGTTGGCAATAGAAACAATGTCCACAAGAAACGTTGAATGGGATGACGACACGATCGCCTTTTTTCACTTTAGTGACATCTGGCCCGACTTCTTCAACGATTCCCATTGGTTCATGGCCGATAATGTATCCTTGCGGTAAGGGCATGTTGCCTTGATATAGATGTAAATCAGAACCGCAAATAGCGGTTGAAGTAATTCTTACAATAATATCATCTTTTTTCTCTAACTTTGCATCATCAACTTGTTTAACTTGTACTTGATTTGGTCCTTGATAGGTTACAGCTTTCATCTCATATCTCCTTTTGGATTATGTCTCAAAACATAATTTTATTTAATCTCTTGGTGAAATAGAAATCTTTCTTTTATTTACTGAAGGGAATTAGGAAGTATATATAGTGTTGTTATGAAAGTATGTTATATCAGTTATTCTTTCTTATATGTTTTGCCCTACTTTAAGAAAAAAATCAATTTTTATCCATAACCTAATTACCATAAAAAGGATAATTGTTTTTTCATAATTTGTAGCATATTAACAACATCGGAGGTGAAACAATATGGCAAACAATAATAGTGGAAGCCGTAATGAAGTATTAGTTCGAGGCGCTGAACAAGCTCTTGATCAAATGAAATATGAAATTGCACAAGAGTTTGGTGTACAACTTGGTGCAGATACAACAGCTCGTTCAAACGGATCTGTTGGTGGTGAAATTACAAAACGTTTAGTAGCAATGGCAGAACAACAACTTGGTGGTAGAGCTAACCGCTAAGTAAATTGGCATAAAATATAGCAAATATATAAATCAATTTCTTTTGTGTATTCATAAAAATAAAAACCCTTATATTAAACAGATTCTCACTCAAAGATTATTGATAATCTTCTTTCATAATCTTTGAGTATTTAATTTGTAAACTACTTTCCTAAACAATAAACACGCGGTGTTGGAAAGGTGTTTTCCATGCATAGTAGAAAATCTTTTGCAGGAAAAAGTATACTTAAAAATTTGATTTCAATATTGAAATCAATATTTATTATGATATTTTCGAAAGGTAGGAATTTAAAAATGGGTATATTAAGTGGAAATCCTCAAAATGAACCTTTACATTACGGTGAAGTATTTGACATTTGGAGCTATCTTCTTGCTGCACAGGGTGCAATTGCCAGCCATCAAGTATTTATGAATCACACAGGTGACGAAGATTTGAAGAAGTTTTTAGAAAGCTTAATTGAAAATGATATGAATTCGGAAATAGAAGAGTTAAAAACTCTTTTAAAGGTGAATGGCGTAGCTTTACCGCCTGCTCCTCCAGAACGACCAGTTGCATCGATCGAAGACATTCCTCCTGGAGCACGTATTAATGATGTTGAAATTGCTGCTGCTGTTTCTACAGGATTAGCAGCTGGACTTGTGACATGTAGTCAAGTAATGGGAAAATGTCTTCGAGAAGATGTAGGCATGTTATTTGGACAATTTCATATGAAAAAAGCGCAGGCAGGTGTAACTCTGCTACGTTTAAGTAAGAAAAAGGGATGGGTAGTTCCACCTCCATTACATGTAAGAAATTCTGATCAAGCGTAATAAACAAAAATAAAAAAGTGGCGTTGGCCACTTTTTTATTTTTTAGATGTATCATCAAGCTTGGATCTATTTATTTTAGAAGAATCTATATATTCATCTGACATTTCCATAGCATATTTATCATGGCGAATATGATTGTGATTTTTTAAATTATCATCGTTATGCAGTACTAGCCTCTTCATATAAATGTGGAAGAAAACTTCTGTTCCACCAATAATTAAAGCAGCTATAAATGAAGAAACTCCAATATTACGAGTAGCATCTAAATCAGTAAACAAGGATATTAGTAACCAAATTCCAAAGAAGCTTAAGCCTAAATCTGCTATTGTAGCAATCATATTTCCGTATTTAGGTAAAATGAAGAGATCTCCAATTAAATAGGAAGCTCCTGTAAGGAAAAGAGAAATTAGTAATACTTTAGGAATTGAAATGCCTTTAAAGATACTAAGTATGATTAGTAATACTGCAGTTATCGCTGTATATTTAATTAATAAAGCAACAATATGTTTCATCATTTTCCTCCATTGTTTAAACGTATATGGAATAAAGTATTTCATTAAAAACGGATTATGCTTTTATATAGCGTAACCCGTTTTAATCACCCTTTAATGGTAAGAAGTACAACCTGGGTAAGAAGCAGGCTTATACTATGGATAGTATTTGCGGAATATCGAGCTTTATTCACAAAGGGTAGTTCCATTCTTATAATAGAGAGGTTGCCTAAGTACAGTTTTTTTCATATTAAACTTAATATTTTTTGGTGTTTTGATTTTGTATCATATTCTGATTCATTAATATAAAAATAAACAAAGTATTTTCGCGTTTAATGCATCTTTTTATCTATATATTTTCCGTAATCAGGTACAGCAATTTTATCAAATTCTTGAACGAGTGTTTTGAGGCTTTTTGACAGCAATTCACCTGACATTGGTATTCCATGTCCAGTAACAGTGACTAGAGGCTTTAATTTTTCTAATTTAATGACGGATTCTTTAGCAGCTTTCCAGTCTGTTGTTAAGTAACGAGGTGGACCGCTTATTTCCTGTTCTTGAGTTATTACTTTATACAGATACTCCTGTTTTACTGTAACAAAAGCGTCCCCAGCAATTAAAGTTCGGTCTTTTTCTCGGAATAATGAAATATGCCCTGGAGTATGTCCTGGTGTATGAATCCATCTAAACTCTGGCATATGGGGAACAGTTCCATCGGTAGGTAGCGCTTTTACATTATTTCCTAAGTCAATTGGTTCGTTTGGGAACAGAGGAGACATTTTCGCTACCATACCACCTTCAACTGTAGGGTCTGGTTCTGGATAGCTTTGTTGTCCAGTCAGGAATGGTATCTCCATTTGATGGGCATAGATCGGAACATCCCAATATTTGATGAGTTCAATTATTCCCCCAACATGATCAAAATGCCCGTGAGTTAAAATAATTGCTTTTGGGCGACTATTGGTACCAAATCGATCCTCAGCGATAGAGATAATTTCATTTGCACATTTAGGCATTCCAGCATCAACTAAAACAAAATCATTGGTCTCAGGATTTCCAACAAAGCATATATTGACGATTTGAATCGTGTAACAAAATAAATCAGGCAATACTTCGATGCCGTGACCACTTTCAATTGAAGTTGCTGGAATAAACTTGTAATCACTTCCATAATTCATTTCATTGTCCAATTTTTCTCCCCCTTAATATATTTTAATACGACATTATAGTTCCCTAATCTTGAAAATTCATTTTGACGAATTTTAGAAAAGAATTAATATGGGATTAAAAAACAATAATTTAGTCCTGGAATTAAGAGGGATTCATATCAATTTATATAAAATGCAAACAAAAAATATTGCTTTTAAAGTCACAGATTCTACTATTTTTTGAGGCGAATTTATGGATTAATAAAAGGTTTATAAGGATATTAAAATATGGGTTTATATAAAAAATACATAACAAAGGTCGATAGAAATCCATTATGTCTAATGATTGCTTTTCATAATCAAAGAATGTTTAAGTTTGGTGATGTAATTGAAGTGAATTAGAGAGGGAAATAGAAGTGATAATCTCTTCCTAACTTAATTATATCATGTAATTTACGTTCAAAATAGACTGTTTCTTCTCATTTACTACTGTTACAATCAAGAACACATGAATAGTAAGGAGAGGTGCCAAATGAGTTCTTTCGTTCTCGATTTTCAGGAAATAGAAAAAACGCAGCTTTTTCTCGTTGGTGGAAAAGGATTGAATTTAGGGGAGTTATCCAATATTCAAGGGATACAAGTGCCAGAAGGATTTTGTGTTACAACGGTAGGGTATGAACAGGCCATCGGAAAAAATGGAGCGTTTAAAACTTTATTGAATCAATTAGCAATGCTAAAAATTGAGGAACGAGATCAAATTGGTGAAATTAGTAAGAAGATTAGAGAAGTCATTATGGCGGTGGAAATTCCAGTTGATGTAGTGGAATCAGTAGTGCGTTATCTCTCGCACTTTGGCGATGAACATGCGTATGCAGTGCGTTCGAGTGCTACTGCTGAAGATTTACCGTATGCCTCGTTTGCTGGTCAACAAGATACGTATTTAAATATTATTGGAAAAGAAAACATTTTGCAGCATATTAAAAAATGCTGGGCTTCTTTATTTACAGATCGAGCGGTTATATACCGAATGCAAAATGGTTTTGATCATAATCAAGTTTCTATATGTGTTGTCGTTCAAAAAATGGTTTTCCCTGAGGCTTCAGGGATTTTATTTACTGCGGATCCGATTACTTCGAATAGGAAGGTGTTATCAATCGATGCCAGCTTTGGACTTGGTGAGGCGCTAGTATCTGGATTGGTTTCTGCCGATAATTATAGGGTAAAAGAAGACGAAATCGTCGAAAAGGTCATCGCAACGAAAAAATTAGCCATCTATGGACGAAAAGAAGGCGGAACAGAGACAAAGAAAATTGCTCCTAATCAGCAAAAAGTTCAAACACTTACTGAACAACAAATTTTACAACTAGCACGCATCGGAAGACAAATCGAAGTTTATTTTGGTTGTCCGCAAGATATTGAATGGTGTTTAGTTGATGATACATTTTATATAGTCCAAAGCAGGCCGATTACGACTTTATATCCAATTCCAGGAGTAAATGATGGGGAAAATCATGTGTATATATCGGTTGGTCACCAACAAATGATGACCGATGCGATGAAACCACTTGGGTTATCTTTTTTCTTGTTAACGACTAGTGCCCCTATGCGTAAAGCAGGAGGCAGGTTATTTGTTGATGCTACGCAACAATTAGCTTTACCTGCTAGCAGAGATTACTTAATAAACACTTTAGGAAAATCGGATCCACTCGTAAGAGATGCATTAACGACTATAATCGAGCGAGATGATTTTATTCAATTGCTACCGGATGATGAAAAAGAAAAGGATCTTAGTAAAAATGTGCCATCTGCAAGTTCGCAACAACAACCTGAAAACGATCCGGAAATCGTTACGAATTTAATAAAGAATAGTCAATCATCAATAGAAGAGTTAAAACGAAACATGCAAACGAAATCAGGGGTGGATGTACTTGATTTTATTTTAGAAGACATTCAGCAATTAAAGAAAGTATTATTTAACTCGCAAAGTATAGCTATCATTATGGCAGGTATGAATGCTTCATCATGGATTAATGAAAAGATGGAGCAATGGCTAGGTGAAAAAAATGCAGCAGATACACTTTCTCAATCCGTACAAAATAATATTACTTCAGAAATGGGTTTAGCATTATTAGATGTTGCAGATGTGATTCGGCCGTATCCAGAAGTCATTGCGTATTTACAGCATGTAGAAGATGACAGCTTTTTAGATGAATTAATTCAGTTTAAAGGCGGGGAAAAAGTTCGGGATGCAATCGATGCCTTTCTAAATAAATATGGAATGAGATGCAGCGGAGAAATCGACATTACGAAAACGCGCTGGAGTGAACAGCCAGCTACAATTATACCGATGATTTTAAATCATATAAGGGACTTTGAATATGGTGCGAGTAAACGGAAGTTTGAAGAAGGGCTGCAGGAAGCTTTGAAAAAAGAAGAAGAGCTGTTAGAGCGATTGCAGCACTTGCAGGATGGGGAACAAAAAGTAGAAGAGACGAAGAGAATGATTTGTAACCTCCGCAATTTCATCGGTTATCGTGAATATCCGAAATACGGCATGATTCATCGTTATTTCATATATAAGCAGGCATTACTGAAAGAAGCAGAGAAACTTGTGCAAAATAATGTTCTGGATGAAATAGAAGATATATACTATCTAACTTTTGAAGAACTTCACGAAGTCGTCCGCACAAATAAACTAGATTACAAGAATATTCATAAACAAAAAAATGCGTACAAATTATATAAAAAACTAACACCCCCGCGTGTTATCACGTCTGATGGAGAAATCATTACAGGTAAGTACAAACGCGAAAATCTGCCGGCTGAAGCAATTGTAGGTTTGCCTGTTTCTTCTGGAGTGGTTGAGGGGAGAGCGCGCGTTATTTTAAATATGGAAGACGCGAATTTGGAAGATGGAGATATATTAGTTACGGCATTTACTGATCCTGGCTGGACACCTTTGTTTGTTTCTATAAAAGGGTTAGTCACTGAAGTCGGCGGGCTTATGACGCACGGAGCAGTTATTGCACGTGAGTATGGCCTGCCAGCAGTTGTTGGAGTAGAGAACGCTACGAAATTAATAAAAGATGGGCAACGAATTCGGGTACATGGAACAGAAGGGTATATTGAAGTGCTGTAGTTGTATTTTAGATAAATAAAGAAATCGTCCACTAAATATAGTGGACGATTTCTTTATGATTTTAATAGTTTTATCAACTTTCATCAATATTTTCTGAAATATTGATGAATCAGAATGTATGTTCATCTAAAATAAAGGATTTTTTCAAAAATATTACAAATTCAGACAATGAATTGATTATTGTCTGAATTTTCTGTAATATATAAACGTTGTATCGTATTTAATATTAGGGAGGAATGGGGATGAAGAAAAAGCCTTTTAAAGTGCTGTCTACGTTTGCGGCGGCAGCTGTACTTAGTTGCACATTTGGGTATGGGGGTCAATCTGTTTATGCGGCAACGCCGTCTAATGGAGGAACTTTAAGTCCGATTGATGAAAATTTAATTCAAGAGGAGCGTTTAGCAGATGCGCTCAAGAAACGCGGTGTAATTAGTGAATCTACGTCGAAAGAAGACACATTAAAAGCTGTTGAAAAATACGTAGAGAAGAAAAAAGGAGAAAATGCGGGAAAAGAACCAGCAGCGGGGGATAGTGTTACGAGAGAAGCTGCTGACTTTTTGAAAAAAGTTAAAGATGCAAAAGCAGATGAGAAAGAAAAAGCAGATCAACCTGCTAGTGGTCCAGTAGCGGGACAAGAGCCGGTTAAAAGGGGATTAAACGGCCAAGTACCAACTACTTCAGCAAAGCAAAAACAATATAACGGTGATGTTCGTAAAGATAAAGTTCTCGTATTGCTAGTAGAGTTTGCGGACTTTAAGCATAACAATATTGATCAAGTACCAGGTTATATGTATTCAAATGATTTTAATCCAGAACATTATCAAAAAATGTTATTTGGTAATGAGCCATTTACACTCTTTGACGGTTCAAAAGTACCAACATTTAAACAATATTATGAAGAGCAATCTGGTGGTAGTTATACAGTAGATGGCACAGTAACAAAGTGGTTGACAGTTCCTGGTAATGCGGCAGATTATGGCGCAGATGCAGGAGATGGCGGTCATGATAATATGGGACCAAAAGGACCTCGTGATTTTGTAAAAGAGGCATTAAATGCGGCTGTAGAAAGTGGTATTGATTTATCTGAATTTGACGAATACGATCAATATGACAATAATGGTGATGGCAATAAAAATGAACCAGATGGTCTGATTGATCACTTAATGGTCATTCACGCTGGAGTTGGGCAAGATGGGGGCGGTGGTAGACTAGGTGATGATGCAATTTGGTCACATCGTTGGCACCTTGGAACACCATATCCAATTGAAGGAACAAAAGCAAAAGTTGATAACTGGGGCGGTAAGATGGCAGCATACGACTACACAATTGAGCCAGAAGACGGAGCAGTTGGTGTATTCGCACATGAATTTGGTCATGATTTAGGTCTTCCAGATGAGTATGATACGAAGTACACAGGAGCAGGTGAGCCAATTAACTCCTGGTCTGTTATGAGTGGCGGTAGCTGGGCTGGTAAGATTGCAGGAACAACGCCACCGAGTTTCTCTCCGCAAAACAAAGAGTTCTTTCAAAAGAACATAGGTGGAAACTGGGCCAATATTGTAGAGGTTGACTATAATAAATTAAATCGTGGTATTGGCTATGCGACGTATTTAGATCAAAGTGTAACGAAATCAAATCGTCCTGGACTGATTCGCGTTAACTTACCAGATAAAGAGGTGAAAGGTATTCAGCCTGCATTCGGTAAGAAGTACTACTATAGTACAAAAGGTGATAACCTTCATACAACATTAGAAACGCCAGTGTTTGATTTAACAAATGCAACAAACGCGAAGTTTGATTACAAATCAATGTATGAAATCGAAACGGATTATGACTTCCTTGAAGTACATGCAGTGAAAGAAGATGGTACGAAAACGTTAGTGGATCGAATTGGTGAAAAGAATGTGAAAAATGGTCTAGACACAACAGATGGTAAATGGGTAGATAAGTCTTATGACTTAAGCAAATTCAAAGGCCAAAAAGTAAAATTAGTATTTGAATATATTACAGATGGTGGTTTAGCGCCGACCGGTTTTACTTTTGATAATGCTACATTAACTGTAGATGGAAATGTGGTGTTCTCTGATGACGCAGAAGGCGAAACGAAATTTAAATTAAATGGTTTCGTTGTAGCAGACGGTTTTGATAAGAAAAAGCATAACTACTATTTAGAGTGGAGAAACTATGCTGGTGCTGATCAAGCGTTAAAATATAGCAGTGGTGTACCGTATAATACAGGTCTTCTAGTATGGTATGCAGACTCTAGCTTTACAGATAATTGGGTTGGTTTACATCCAGGTGAAGGTTTCTTAGGAGTTGTTGACTCTCACCCAGAGGCAATTATTGGAACGCTAAACGGAAAACCAACTGTTAAAAATAGTACACGATTCCAAATCGCAGATGCTGCGTTCTCCCTTAACCAAACACCAGCATGGAAAGTCGTATCTCCAACACGCGGAACATATGATTACAAAGGATTACCAGGTGTAACGAAGTTTGATGACTCTAAATTGTATATAAATGATTTAATCCCAGATGCAGGACGTAAATTACCGAAATTTGGATTGAAATTTGAAGTAGTTGGACAAGCAGATGATAATTCTGCAGGTGCAGTTCGTTTATATCGTTAATAATGTAGAAGCTGTTGAAGGGGAAGTCCTTTCAACAGCTTTTTTTACAGAAACATAAATTTCAAGTTATTAATAAAATAATAGAAATTACTGAGCAAGTTGGCTTATTTTTTTAAACCAGCTGCATAAAAAGGTCCATGAACTGCAATAGTTGATAAAAAGCGAGCAATCTCCTCAGGTGTTTCTTTTTGTCCATTATTTAACCATTGTTGGATGACACCTATATGTGCAGATGCCATATAAGAAGTTAAGTATTCGCTTGGAACAAGTAAATTCTCCTTATTAATGAGAGGACCATTCGTATCTTCAAATAATGTTTTCCACATAAAGTCTTTCAGTTTTGTTTGGAAAGATAAATCTCCTTTCGGACTTAGTACAGCTTTCATAAAATCACTATTTTCATTTAGAAATTCAAGAATAGAAGTGATAAGTATAAATGGCATTGTTGGAGAAGGATTTGATCCAAGGTCAGCAATAACTTCCGGGAATTTCTGTTTAGCAATTTTAGAAAACTCGTACATAATGTCTTCTTGGCATTTTGTCATTAAATCAAATTTATCTTGATAGTGCGCATAAAAAGTACCGCGATTAATGTTTGCTTTCGTTGTAATATCTTTCACTGTAATGGCGTCAAAACCTTTTTCTTCAATTAGCTCCACCAATGCATTTCGTATGGCAGTTTTTGTACGAACAACACGCAAATCTAAATTATTATCGCGCAAAGCATATCCCTCCTTAATTTTACTCAACACATTTAGAAAATGTGTCTTATAACCGACACATTCACGATTTTTGATTATTGTATAAGGTTCAACTCGAACATATAATTCAAAATATAAATAAACAACACGTTGTTGGTTATTATAGATCAAATTAAAGGAGGAGAAAAGAAAATGTTTAAAAATAAACTTTTATTTTTATCACCAGTTATTGCACTACTTGTTGTTTTTATTTTTTCATTAACGTTATTTCCAACTGTTCAACCGCAGCTGAAAAACTTGCCAATTGCAATTGTAAATGAGGATCAAGGTGTAGAAATTCCAAATCAACCGAAAATGAATATGGGGCAAACAATTGTTGGTATGGTGAAAAAATCATCGGAATCAGATGGAGAACCTGCGGTAAAGTGGGTAGAAGTGAAGAATAAGGAAGCAGTTCAAAAAGGGTTAAATAATAAAGAGTATTATGCAGCGTTAGTCATTTCGAAAGAATTTAGTGCAAAACAAGCATCGTTACGCACACCACAGCCATCTTCACCTGAGATAGAAATATATATTAATCAAGGAATGAATACGGCTGCATCAACTATGGCAGGACAAATATTAAATGGCGTGGTTGATAATATGAACAATACTGTTCGTACACAAATATTAGAAGGGTTGAAAGCAAAAGGAGCTACTGTAACAACAGATCAAGCTGAGAAATTAGTAACACCTATTGTAAAGAACGTGAAAAATGTGAATGAGGTCGGCAAAAATAGTGCGAACGGTAATTCACCAATATCATTGTTCCAGCCGTTATGGATTGCAAGTTTAGCGAGCGCAGCGATTATTTTTATTGCGATTAGTAAAATACCGGTAAGTTCACGAAAAGAAAACTTTATATTGAAAGTAAAACAAATCGTAACAGGAGCTATTGCGGCACTTGTAATTGGATTTGGTCTTACATGGATTGCAGATGGGATGGTAGGATTAAATATTTCGAACTTCACGGATACAGCTCTATTC
Source organism: Bacillus sp. AF62 (assembly GCF_050312695.1). Lineage (NCBI taxonomy): Bacteria > Bacillati > Bacillota > Bacilli > Caryophanales > Bacillaceae > Bacillus > Bacillus sp. AF62. The sequence continues at coordinate 45,143 of NZ_JBNPJZ010000065.1, forward strand.
TTATCCGTTACTTCTTTTAGTTTCTTCTTAATGATATCTGCGGTACTTTCATTAGTTGGGCTAAAAGGAATCGGTTTATTCGCTTTATTACTATTCTTCGGGGCGCCGTTATTATCATTAGCACCTGAGATGTTGTCTCCGTTTTATCAAGACTGGGTTTACTCATGGTTACCAATGAAATTTATGATTGAAGGCCTAAGAGAAATCTTCTTCTTCGGAAAAGGGTTAAGCTGGAATACACCTGTTACTGTACTCGTTTGGATTGGTATAGTAAGTATGGTTACTATATTAGCAACTGCATTCAAACGTAGTGTAGTTGTAGTAAAAGGGCATAAAACAGAATTGAACGCTTAAAAAAAGCCGTTTCACTAAATTAGTGAAACGGCTTTTTTGTGATGAAATCTAAAAGCTGAAGAATGAGTATCTGCTGTTGTCGCCTTAGAATTAAGTCGGAATCTCTAAAGATCGCGTACGTTCCAAACAATTTCGCCACGTTCGTCATCCCACGTACTGTGATGCCGCTTAAATCCTATCTTTTCTAGTACCCGGAGGGAAGCGATATTCCAAGCGCCTACAGTCGACCAAAGTCTTTGGCGTCCAGTAGCAATCGCCGCGTCCAGCACAACAGATGCCGCCTCAGTCGCATAACCTTTACCATGAGCGCTGCGGAACAACTCGTATGCAATCTCTGGCTCTTCAAGTGTGGAACGTCCAATAATTAAGCCACAGTATCCGATGAAATCACCTTCATTGCGCCTTCGAATAGTGAGAAGGGAAATGCCATTTTCCTTTGTCTTCTTGCGCATCTCAATGAGCCGGTTACGAACGGAATCAACGGCTGGAATGTCCACACCACGTTCGCCAATTAATTTGCTCAGCCAAACGGAATCGGATTCCTCCCACATACTAAGCTCAAGTCTTTCGGTTTTCAGCTGGAAGGCCATAGGTTTAAATAAAGATGGCATAGTGGTACCTCCTAGTTATATGATTGGATTCATAATAGCTTCGCATCTCAACACCACATCTGGTTGGAAACCTGATTCATTCGCGAATTTATAGCCACAGCGTACAAAAAAATAGTGATATTTTATCCGCTATTTGTCGTGTAGTAAATTCTCCACTGAATATAGTTTCACTTTATGAATAAGCAATTCCTTTGTAAAATAGACCCTTTTCTCAAACTTTACTTTCAATCTAAAGTCGTCCCGTTATATACACAGGCTCCTACTATTTCTAAATGCATAAAATGTTAAGCGAAAGTATGGAGGGATACGATGTATAATTCGAATTATTATGATTGGTATAGACAAAATGATAAGTTGATTAGTGATATTGAAAAAGCTATAAACGGAGAGTATAGTGCTATAAGCTGCTATGCAAAATTAGCGAATATGGCTCCAAATCAAGTAGAACAAAAACAAATTCTTGAAATTCGTAATGATGAAATAAAGCATTTCCACAACTTTGTACAAATTTATACGAACTTAACTGGTAGGCAGCCAAAACCACAAATTACTGAAGACTGCCCAAATACGTATTTACAAGGATTAGAGTTCGCTATACAAGATGAACAAAAAACAGTAGATTTTTATTTGGAAATTTCAGATGAGACATCGGATGTATATTTGAAAGAGTTGTTACGGAGAATAGCTGCGGATGAACAAAATCATGCAGTATGGTTTTTATATTACTTCGTGAAGTCGAAGTGAGCATTAAGAATGAATGATGTGGTGCATATATTGAAAAATATTTTAAAACGTAGTGCAACAATTGAATGAAATATTTAAATGTAAGCAGAAGGAAACCGTTTCGCTAGTAGTGGAGCGGTTTTTTTTGATGTACATATGTATCGACAAAATATAGTAATTACATTTCATATATAATGTATGAAACGAAAATGAATAAGTTAGGAGCAAGCATATGAAAAGAGGGATTACAGTAGATATTCTAGATGGATATGATAATTTACTTTGGAAAGTATTAAAGCCAATTGATATTACTGTATTTGATTGGCAAGTCATGGGAAGGGAGGAAGCTTATATAATAATAGGGAATGAATTAGGTCCAGAATTATTTTCAGAAGATAACGAGATCATGGAAGGATCAGAATTAAAAAAGCTAATAAAAGATAACATATATTATCTTTTATTTTTAGATCTAAAAGCATGTCCAAAAGGAGAGGTAATAGGAGAAATTGCAACATTTGAAGAATTTAAGGAGAGTTAGTGTGAAGTAGTCGTATTAGCAGCGGATGGCGAGTATATACAAATTTATGCGAAAAACCAAGAAGAGATTGAAATGATGTATGAAAACGCAGTGAATCAAGGATTTTATGTAGAATATATTACAGATGAAAATGATGGAAGGACTCGTTTGTCAGTATGGTAGCAATTTGAAAGGGGAACGGCAATATGGAGAGAAATATAAGTAAAGAATATGCAATTCGAATTGCTACTGAAAATGAAAGTGATAGTATTATCATTTTATTAAAAGAAGTAGCACAATGGCTACAATATAAAGAAGTGGATCAGTGGCAGTATCTTTTAGGAGAGGAAGCTACGGCTGAAATACTAGAATGTATAAGAGAAAAATATACATATGTTGTTCTGAAAGAAGATGAAATAGTTGGTACGGTTACAGTTTCTCCTAAACAAAATGAATGGGATGAGCGTATTTTTGGTAAGGAGGAAGTTTCTAATTCTTTATACATTCATCGATTTGCGGTGAAACGGAAGTATAAGGGAAATGGAATAGGAGAATGGATTTTACGGTGGGTAGAAGAGAATGTACAACATGACAAAGAGTATTTGAAGTTAGATTGCGTGGGGCATAATCGTACGTTGAATGATTTTTATAAGAAAAATAGTTTTGAATATGTTGGGAGTACGGATGGACTTAGTAAGTTTCAAAAGAAAAGGAGAATGTGAATGCATCCAATTAACGTAAGTTTAGTTGAAAAGTTAATACAGGAACAGTTTCCTGAATGGGCCCATTTAGAAGTGAAACCTGTAAAGTTTAGTGGACATGATAATAGGACGTTTCACTTAGGGGATGAGATGAGTGTAAGATTGCCAAGTGATGTGGCATATGCACCGCAAGTAGAGAAAGAAAATAAGTGGTTACCACTATTAAGTAAGGGGCTTTCTTTACCGATTTCTACCCCACTTGCGAAAGGAAATCCGTCTGAAGCGTATCCATTGCCTTGGTCTATTAATAAGTGGATAGAGGGGAAAACAGTTACGAAACAAAACGTTCGTGATTTAAATGAATTTGCAGCGGATTTAGGATCTTTTTTAGTAGAATTGCAATCTATTGATGCGAGTAACGGACCTTTAGCTGGAACACATAATTTTTACCGGGGCGGACTTATATCGGTATATGATGAAGAGGCGAGAGTTGCTATTGAAAATAATAAGGATGTTTTTGACGAGGCATTATTAAAGCACCTTTGGAATTTAGCACTTAGTTCAACATGGGATCGTAAGCCAGTTTGGATTCATGGAGATGTAGCACCGGGGAATTTACTCGTTAAAGATGGAAAACTTTGTGCTGTAATTGATTTTGGTATTTTAGGCGTAGGAGATCCTGCTTGTGATGCAGCGATGGCTTGGACGTTTTTTGATGAAAATAGTAGAAATATATTTAAAGAAGTATTACGCATGGATGAAGAAACGTGGAATAGAGCGAGAGGATGGGCACTTTGGAAGGCGTTAATTACATATGATGCGAATAGGGATAGTAATGAAAAAGTGGCAGAAGAATCGTATCGTATCATGCAAGTGATTGTGGATGATTATGAGAGGTAATAGAAAAGCCTATTTTAAAATAGGCTTTTTCATATGATTAAATAGTAGAAATAGAAAGAAGGAATATAACATGATTATACAGAAAATTTAGATAATAGGAGGTGTCGAATTTTGAGTGAAATTGAATTAAAGAGTAATGTAATTAAGACAGGGCGAGAGAAGGGGATTATTCTTCGGTTTATACTTGCTAGTCTCGTTGGAGTGTTTATGTTTTTCGTTCCTGTTACGATAAACGGTGCATCGTCTATTATGATTGATCATATCGTATCGTGGATTAGGGCTTCGGTTCCTGGCGTAGTACCTTATTATGCATTATTTGTTATGGCGATTGGTGCGATTTATCCATTTTATACGAAGAAATGGAATGCATCTATCGTAGACATTTGTTTTTCTATTTTAAAAGTAGTTGGCGTTGTTTTTGGCATATTATATTGTTTAAAAGTAGGACCAGCTTGGTTTTTTGCGCCAGATGTTGGACCGTTTTTGTATGAGAAGCTAGTCATATCAGTAAGTTTGCTCGTTCCAATTGGCTCGGCGTTTTTAGCGTTATTAGTCGGATATGGATTGCTTGAATTTATCGGTACATTTTGTCGTCCGATTATGAGGCCATTATGGAATACGCCGGGGAGATCGGCGATTGATGCAGTTGCGTCCTTCGTTGGAAGTTATTCTCTTGCCCTTCTTATTACGAACCACGTGTATAAAGAAGGAAAGTATACGACAAAAGAAGCGGCGATTATCGCTACAGGATTTTCTACAGTATCCGCTACATTTATGATCATCATCGCAAAAACATTAGATATTATGCATTTATGGAATGTTTATTTTTGGACTACACTTGTTGTAACATTCATAGTGACTGCTATCACCGTAAGAATCCCGCCCCTTAGTAGAAAACCAGATACATATGTAACAGAAGAAGGGTTCCCAGAGCCTGTTTATAAAGAGAAAATGTTGGAACGTGCTTGGGAAGATGCGTTAGAAGTATCAAAATCTGCACCGAGCATTATGAAAAATATTGCAGTGAATTTAAAAGACGGATTTATTATGACGATGGGAATTTTACCATCTATTATGTCAGTAGGATTAATTGGTATCGTCTTAGCGAAGTTCACGCCAATATTTGATTGGATCAGTTATATTTTCTATCCGTTTACATGGCTATTACAATTACCGGAAGCAGACTTAGCTGCTAAAGCTGCATCAGTTGGTATTGCAGAAATGTTTTTACCGTCATTATTAGTAGTAAGTGCACCACTTGTGACAAAGTTTGTCATTGCAGTTGTTTCCGTATCATCTATACTGTTTTTCTCCGCTTCCATTCCTTGTATATTATCAACAGATATTCCGTTAAAAGTATCTGAACTTATTATTCTGTATGTGCAGAGAACGATTTTAACGTTGCTTATCATTACGCCGATTGCTTATTTGTTGCTTTGAACTATAATGTAAGTTCTAAATATATGGCGTTTACTAAATTGTGTAAATGAATATTTATCGTAAAATCGTAGGTAGCGCAAAATTATAAGTGCGATGCTTGAATAAAGGCATCGCATTTTTTATTTTTAGATGTACTATATGTTTATGGTATGAATTTATTTTTATGTATATATTAATAAAATGATTTTATTGATATGTTATAGTAACAACAAAGGGGGCTTAAAAATGGAAATTATTCACGAAAGAGCAAAGTTGCGGTTAATGGATAATACTGATGTCGAAACTTTGTTTTCGATTGTAGAAGGAAATCGGGATATTTGGGCGTATTTAATCTCTAAAATGGATAGTGTGCAAGATATGCAACAATACGTTCAAAAAGCGATAAAGGGTTACGGAAGAGGTACTCAAATACCTTTCATAGTCGTAGATCAACAGTCGAATAAGATTGTAGGAAGTACACGTTTATATAATATTTCAGTAGAAGATAAGACGGTTGAATTAGGGCAAACGTGGTATCATCCGAGTGTGCAACGTACGAGTATAAATACAGAGTGTAAGTATATGCTTCTTCAGTATGCTTTTGAAAAATTGCATATGCTGAGAGTGCAAATTAAGACGGATGCAAGAAATGAAAAAGCACAACGAGCAATTGAAAGGTTAGGCGCAGTAAAAGAGGGTGTGCTTCGAAATGAAAGAAAATTACCGAATGGTTATGTGAGAGATGCGGTGGTGTACAGTATTATCTCGAGTGAATGGCCAGGCGTAAAAGAACAATTGTTAGAAAAATTAGAGTTGTATAAAGAAAAGTTATAATTCGTGTTTTGAAAGGTATATTGTTCGTGAGACATGAAAAATATACCTTTTTTCTTACAAAATGCTACTTTATTTTAATTCCTTTTGTTTCATCGTTCCCTTCTGAGAAAAAATTCGTTACAATGTAGTTGTATGGTAATAAACTTATGAATTTAAAAAATGTAATGAAAACCGCAAATGAAAATGAATTGATAATCCTCAATTTTAAATGAAAACCCTTTTATACATAAATAACAAGTAAAGTTCCTTCTTTTAAATAAACTCAAACAAAACGATTTGATATAAATGTTTTTTATAGAAGTATGGATGATGTACGGAGGCAATTACAAATGAAAGAAAATAAGAAGAGTAAGAAAAGACGAATCTTTCAAGTATTTTTACTAATGATTTGTTCTGCTATTTTATATGTAAGTTATGCAGCTTACGATATTTGGAGTTATCGTTTTAAAGCAAATGATGACGTGAAAACGGATGCTGGTATCGTACTAGGAGCAGCTTCATGGAACGGAAAACCATCTCCTGTATTTAAAGAAAGAATTAATCATGCGATTTCTTTATATAAGAACGGAAATATTAAAAAGATTATTTTTACAGGTGGTACAAAGTTCGAGGCAGAACTTGAGGAAGCACGTACTGCAAGAGTATATGCAATGAAACAAGGTGTAAAAGAGGAAGATATTTTAATTGAAACTAAATCCCTTTTCACTGAAGAAAATTTAAAAAATGCGAAGCAAGTTGGAATAGAGAACGGCATACAAACATACACGATTGTAAGTGATCCACTTCATATGAAACGCGCAATGAGAATCGCAAAACATATTAATATTGAAGCGTATGCTTCACCAACGCCGACATCAGCATATAAAACGTTAGATACAGAAATACCATTCTTCTTTAAAGAATTATTCTCGTATATTGGATATGTAACCTCTTTGCCGTTAAAAGCATTGAAGGGGGACTAATATAAGAAAAGGATCTATCCTTAAATAGGAACTTTTCTTATTAGTCAAAAACATTGTATTTTTATCGGAATAGTGAAACAATAGAGAGGTAGCTTCATATAATCATAATGACAAAATGAACGGTTTATGAATCGAGCATAAAGGAGATTATAGTATGGCACTCTCATTTGTTGAAACAGAAGAACAGTCTTTAATTATTGAGAAAATAAATAAATTGATTCCCAAGTTCATGGAAAGGGAGCATCAACTAAGTGAATTAGGATCATTTCCGTATGAAAATATAAATGATTTGAAAGATATCGGATATACGAAATTAACGTTACCGAAGGAATTTGGTGGTAGTGCGATTTCTTTATATGACTTCGTTTTATTTCAAGAAAAAATCGCGGAAGGCTGCGGAGCTACTGCATTATCGATTGGCTGGCATCTTGGCATTGTGAAAGAGCTAGTGGAAAATCGCTCTTGGAATGATGAGATGTTCAAATGGTTTTGCGAAGAAGTAAGCAATGGTGCGCTCTTTAACAGGGCAGCAACAGAACCGAAAACAGGGAGTCCGACGCGTGGCGGCAAACCAGAAACAATAGCGGTTCAACAAGGCGAGAAGTGGGTTATAAATGGAAGAAAAACTTTTACAACGATGGCGCCAGTACTTGATTATTTTATTATTTCAGCGAGTATTGAAGGCCAAGAAGAAGTTGGTGAGTTTGTCATTCCAAGAAATACACTCGGTGTATCTATTGAAGAAACGTGGGATAGCGTTGCAATGAGAGGGACTGCTAGCCACGACCTTGTCTTACAAAATGTAGAGATAGAAAGCCGCTTTTTTACGGATGTGAAGGGCGGAAAAGTAAAACAAAAGGGTATTGGCTGGTTGCTACATATACCAGCATGTTATTTAGGAATTGCACAATCAGCAAGAAATTATGCAGTTCAATTTGCGGGATCATACAAGCCAAATAGTTTAAATCATTCTATTAGTTTATTGCCGAATGTTAGAAGATTAGTTGGAGAATTAGAACTTGAGCTTATGCAAGCTCGTGTCTTTTTATATCAAATTGCGAAAAAGTACGATGAGGCAGAAGATAAACTATCACTGCAAGAAGAATTAGCAGCCGTGAAATATGCTGTAACAAATGCGGCGATATCCATAGTGGATAAATCGATGCGCATCGTAGGAGCAAAAAGTTTATCAGAAAAAAATCCGCTCCATCGTTACTATTTAAACGTCAGAGCAGGACTGCATAATCCGCCGATGGATGATGCAACATTGTCTATGCTGGCAGATGCGGCGTTTCGGTCGTAGTTTTTAAAGCTTACATTTTATTGTTTATGGATAATATAGTTGTTTTGAAAGCACGGGTTTGATTAGTAATCAAACCCGTGCTTTTTATATGTATAAAGTACTTGGTTGAGATGTAAGTTTTTAATATAAATGATTATCATGGTGTTGTGATTGTTTCTTGTTGAAAAATTCTTATTGTAATGCCAGTTTGGAGGCTGTATAAACATTTTTTGTATTTAATCCCAAATTAAAGGTCTTTCCAAGTTAACCATTCGCAAATATTGTAAAAATTGACCCGCATGGACCGCATCATGATAGGCAATTCGTAATAGCATATCACCTAAATATCGTTGATAGCCAACATCACTTCTATCAATAAGTCTTGAATCTAGCTCGGCTATGCTTATTGATTGAACATATTCTATGAAGTCAGTAAAGTGTGATTGTGCCAATTCAATTTCTTTTTTTACACAAGTAATTGGCTCGTCATCATACGGGGTACGTATGTCGTTTATTGAACCGTTGTTTTTTATAATCATATGATAGTAAAAAGTTGAGCCCCATACGTGACGAATCATTTCACCAAAGGACATAGCCTCAGGATCAGGCTTCCAATTAAGAAAATTATCGGGAAGAGAATTCCATAATTTTTCTGAGCGCCTTCTCGTTTCTTTTAAATTTAATATACTAAGATCAATTGCATTCATAATACATTCTCCTTTACTATTAAACTTAAAATAATTGTATCAATTTAATAGTTAGGGTATCATCGAAATATGAATGTATATCCGAATATCTCATATATAGCTAAACTAATTGCTGAACCTACAAGAGCAATCATCTTAGATTGTCTAATGAATAATCAGGCACTACCTGCTAGTGAATTGGCTTATATGGCAAAAGTGTCACATCCAACAATTAGTTCGCATCTTTCTAAATTAGTAGAAGGGAATTTACTTACAGTTGAACAACATGGTAGACATCGTTACTATCGACTTGCTAATCAAGAAGTTGCAGAAGTGCTTGAAAAGTTAGGGACAATTGCACCAACAGTTCAAGTTCGCTCTTTAAAACAATCAAGCCAACTAAAACAAATTCGTTATGCTCGAACTTGTTATGATCATCTTGCAGGCAAACTCGGTGTAGAGATAACTGAAAAATTACTAGATAGGAAATTTATAATTTTAGAGGATGGAGAATACATTGTAACGGAACAAGGTAAGGAATGGTTTCTGAATTTTGGAATAAATGTTGATGAGGCAGATACAAAAAGGAGGGTATTTGCAAAACCTTGCCTTGATTGGAGTGAACGGCGTTACCATATTTCTGGTTGGTTAGGGTCTGCAATTGCAAAACTGCTCTTTGAACAGGGATGGATTACGAAAACGGATAAGAACCGAGCTGTCCATCTTACAAAGAAAGGTGTAAATTTATTGGAAGATCAATTAGGCATTGATATGAAAACTGAGGAAAGAAAAGCTTGAAATTAGAAAAGTCCGTCAAAACGAAGGGCTTTTTTCATTATGGTAGGAGTGTACATGAATAATAGGATGTTACCAATAATCGTTGCCAATAAAAAATCTTTCTTTTTATTCTTCTTTTTTAAGTTTTAAAGGAGAAAGCTAGGCTTCTTATTTTTACTAATGTTATAATAAGAAAAAAGCACGAAAAGAGGTCATCTCATGCTAGAGGTTATTGCAACATGTTTAGAAGATGTAAAACGAATTGAAAGCGCTGGCGGGAAGCGGATTGAATTAATTTCATCTTATACAGAAGGTGGTTTAACACCGAGTTATGCTTTTATAAAAAAAGCGGTAGAAGCGGTAAGTATACCAATTCATGTTATGATTCGTCCGCATGCGAAGTCTTTTACATATACGGAAGAAGAAATTGAAATGATGAAAGAAGATATTATAGTTGCGCAGAAGTTAGGAGCAGCTGGTGTAGTATTAGGCGTATTAAACGAACGAAATGAAGTGGATGAAGAGAAATTAGCGGACTTACTATCTGCTGTAGATGGAATAAATGTAACGTACCACCGTGCGATAGATGATATAGAAAATCCAGTAGAAGCAATGAACACTTTAAAGAAGTTTCATAAAGTGACTCACGTTCTAACTTCAGGTGGACAAGGAAATATAGTAGAGAATATTCCGGTGCTTACAGAAATGCAAAAGGTAAGCGATGGTCAAATTCAGCTTGTAGCTGGAGCTGGCGTGACGAAAGAAAATATAAAGCGATTGCTAGATGAAACTGGAATTTCGCAAGCTCATGTCGGTACAGCGGTAAGAGAAGGAAAATCATGTTTTTCTGAAATAGATCCTAATTTAGTACAAGAATTAGTTGAAATAATAAAATAAGTGCTTAAGAAAGAGGAGAAACGATGAAGGAAAATACGAAGAAAGAATTATTCTCTTGGGCTAAAACGATAGGTTTTACCCTTGTATTAATTGCTATTATTCGCGGTGTTTTATTTACACCTTCTTTAGTGCAAGGTGAATCAATGATGCCCACTTTAAAAAATAACGAACGAGTTCTAGTGAATAAGATTGGTTATAGTATAAGTGGATTAGATCGCTTTGATATTATCGTCTTCCACGGAAAAGAAGGATACGATTTAGTAAAACGAGTAATTGGTTTGCCAGGCGATACAGTTGAGTATAAAAATGATGTTTTATATGTAAACGGAAAAGCGATGGAAGAACCATATTTAAAAAAGTTTAAAGAAAAAGCAGTAGGCCGTGTATTAACTCCAGACTTTACGTTAGAACAAATCACTGGGAAAACGAAAGTGCCAGAAGGCCAAGTATTTGTTTTAGGGGATAATCGTGAAGTTTCTAAGGATGGTCGCATGTTTGGCTTTATTTCAGAAGATGAAATTGTCGGAAAAGGACAAGCTGTTTTCTGGCCGTTGGAACAAGTAAGAGCGTTATAAAGTGTGGTGAAGTATGGGAGAGATATTCTTCCATACTTTTTTATTTGCTTAAAATCTATTGATTGAATTGAAGGAATATTTTATAATTTTAAATTATATGTTTGTTTCGAAAAACGGAATTTAAGTTCCGTAATTCGGAACGAAAGGGAGATAGAATGAGTATAAATAAAACGGCAGTTAAGACAATGGATATTTTAGAGTTGTTTTATGCGCATGAAGAGTTAAGTTTAACTGAGATGGTTCAGCTTACAAATATGCCGAAAACATCTGTTTATCGTTTAATTGGCTCGTTAGAAGAGATGGAGTTTTTACAAAAAAACGAAAAGGGGAAATATCGTTTAGGGGTCGTATTTTTACGGTTCGGTCAACTTGTTTCACAACGATTATCAGTAAGGAATATAGCAATTCCTTATATGAAAGAACTTAGAGATAGTTTAGGACAGGCAGTTAATTTAATAATTCAAGATGGTAATGACGCAATTTATGTTGAAAAGATGGAAGGTGTTCAGCCAGTACGCGTGTATACGGCGGTTGGAAGAAGAGCACCGCTTTATGCTGGTGCATGTCCGAGAATTTTACTATCGTATTTTTCTGAGGACGAGAAACGGAGATACATAGAGGAAGTGGATTTAAAACAGTTTGCAGATGGAACAATTGTGGATAAGGAACAATTGCTAGAAGTGTTGCAAATGGCAAAAAAGGAAGGCTACACAATTAGTTATTCTGAGTTAGAAAATCATACAGCCGCAATAGCAGCGCCCATTTACGCAAGTGATGGAACGGTTGTAGCAGGTATGAGTATTTCGGGATTAGCAATTGAGTACAGCGAAAGTAACATTTCATATTTTATCGCTAAGGTGAAAGAAACAGCACATCGCATTTCGAAAGAACTCGGCTTTTTGGCATAGAAAGAGGGAGTAGGATGAAATTTTCTGCGTTAGGGGATCAAGCAATTATTGTTACATTTGGTGAAGAAATTAAGATGGATATATATGAGAAAGTACAGCGGTTATTTCAAGCACTGCAGCAACATCCGTTTGCAGGAATGATTGAGTGCGTTCCGTCGTTTACTTCATTAGCTGTTTACTACAATGTATACGAAGTATGGAAGAGAAATGAGAGAAGTGAAAGGTCATATGATTACGTTCGCCAGTATATAAAGGAGCTGTGTGATTCTTATAAAGAAGAAGTAAAACAGGATGTGAAACATATTTCTATACCAGTGTGCTACGGGGGAGAATATGGGCCTGATTTAGAAGAGGTTGCACATTATAAAGGTTTACAAGTAGAAGATGTGATTCGAATACATAGTGAAACTACATATTTTGTATATATGTTAGGTTTTACACCAGGGTTCCCGTATTTAGGAGGACTATCAAAAGAATTAGAAACACCTAGAAAAGAAATACCGCGGTTACAAATCTCACCTGGTTCGGTAGGAATCGGCGGAAATCAAACAGGTATTTATCCACTTGAAACACCGGGCGGATGGAATATTATTGGTCGAACACCAATCTCCTTATTTAATCCGGAAGAAGAAACACCAACCTTTATTCAAAGCGGTATGTATTTACGATTTATCCCAATAACGAAGGAAGAGTACGTATCACTTGAGGGGGCTAAAGAATGGATGTAGAGGTTTTGCATGCAGGAATGTTTACAACAGTCCAAGATTTAGGGCGATCTCATTATCAACAATACGGTGTACCAGTTGGCGGGACTATGGATCAAAGTGCACTTCGGATGATCAATATGTTAGTTGGTAATGAGGAGAATGAAGCGGGACTCGAAATGACGATTATGGGACCTAAATTGTTAATAAAGAAAACGACTTTACTTGCGATTGGCGGAGCAGATATGGAACCGTTATTGAATGGAGAACGTATCCCGTTATGGCGTCCCATTTTAGCGGAAGAAGGTAGTATGCTTTGTTTTGGAAAAGTGAAAAGTGGTTGCAGAGCGTATGTAACTTTTGCGGGTGGTATACATATTGAGCGTACAATGGGAAGCAAAAGTACGTACATACTTGCTGCGATTGGTGGTATAGAAGGAAGAATGCTGAAAAAGGGTGACTACTTCCAAATTGGTGCACAACCAGAAATGGCGAATCGTTTCATTCAAGACTTACAAAAAGATGAGTGTATAAAAACGAAGTGGGCAATTAGCAACAGCGTACTACCAAAGTATAAGAAACATCCTAAGCTTCGTGTCATAGCTGACTTTGAATATAATCAATTTACAGAAGAAAGTAGAAAGGCATTTTTTACGAAAGAGTATAAGGTATCTAATTATGCTGACCGTATGGGCTATAGGGTTGAGGGAGAAGTTTTAAATAGGATTGAAGAAAAAGAGATTTTATCGAGTCCTGTTACATTTGGAACCATTCAAGTTCCTAATGGTGGACAGCCGATTATATTAATGGCAGATAGGCAAACGACAGGTGGCTATCCGAGAATGGGAAATATCATTTCAGTAGATTTACCTCTTCTTGCCCAGCTAAAGCCGGGGGACTATGTTTCTTTTGAGAAAATTACGCTTGAAGAAGCGGAACAATTGTACATAGAACAAGAAGTAAATATGAATCTATTAAAGAAATTCATCGCTTTACGAAGCTGAAATTAGGAGGAATACATTATGACTACAATCGATTTAAACTGTGATTTAGGAGAAAGTTTTGGCGCTTATAAAATGGGGAATGATGATGAAATTCTTCCGTTCGTTTCCTCTATAAACGTTGCTTGCGGTTTTCATGCGGGTGATCCGTCTATTATGCGTCAAACTGTTGAAAAAGCTTTGGAGCATAACGTAGCAGTAGGGGCGCATCCTGGATTTCCTGATTTAATTGGATTTGGTAGAAGAAACATGAATGTTTCAGCAAGTGAAGTATACGATTATGTTTTATATCAAACAGGCGCATTAGACGCATTTGTGAAAGCGGCAGGCGGGAAAATGCAGCATGTAAAGCCGCACGGTGCCTTATATAATATGGCGGCGTCTAATCCGGAAATTGCAGATGCAATTGCAAAGGCAATTTATCATATAAATCCAAGTCTATTACTTTATGGATTAGCAAATAGCGAGGCGTTTATACAGGCTGCAGAAAAATACAAAGTAACTCTTGTACAAGAGGCTTTTGCGGATCGTACATATAAGCAAGATGGTACATTAACGAGCCGTACAGAAGAAAATGCGCTTATAAAAGATGGAGACGAAGCGATAAAGCAAGTACTTCAAATGGTGAAAGAAGGCCATATAAATGCGGTCAATGGAGAGAAAGTAGCAGTTCAGGCGCAAACAATTTGTTTACACGGTGATGGGGAAAAAGCAGTGCAATTTGCAGAAAGAATATACAGAACATTCAAATTTAATGATATTTCTATTTGTGCACCGAAATAAAAAATAGGGGGAAGTGCTGGGATGATTAAATTAATCGGAATACTACTTGTTGCAGTGGGCTTTTTATTTAGATTAAATACACTTTTAGTAGTTATGGTTGCAGGTATTGTTACTGGTATGGTTTCAGGATTAAGTTTTTATGATGTGATCAGCATGTTCGGTAAATTTTTCATAGAAAATAGATATATGTCTATGCCAATTATATTAACTTTACCGGTAATCGGAATTTTAGAGCGTTACGGTTTAAAAGAAAGAGCAGAAGCACTTATAACGAAATCAAAAGGAGCAACAACTGGAAGAGTATTAATGTCATATTTTACGATAAGAGAATCATCAGCAGCACTAGGGCTTAATATTGGTGGGCATGCGCAAACAGTAAGGCCGCTCGTTGCACCGATGGCAGAAGGGGCCGCGCAAGGTAAATACGGTAAACTTCCTGAAAAATTAAGAGAAAAGATTAAAGCAAACGCAGCAGCTGCTGAAAATACAGCTTGGTTTTTCGGAGAAGATATTTTCATCGCAACTGGAGCTATTTTATTAATGAAAGGATTCTTCGATTCAGTAGGTATGCATGTCGGAGTATGGGATATGGCACTTTGGGGCATTCCGACAGCAATATCTGCACTTATTGTAAGCTGGATTAGATTTAGAAGGTTTGATAAATATATAGAGAAAACAATGAAGGCAGAAGGAAAAGAAGAGAAGGAGGCAATTTAATATGAACATCATCACAATGGATACAATCTATTATGTATTAGGGATAATCGTTGCTTTTATCGCTGTTCGTATCGCATTCGATCGTGAACATCCAAACAGATTCGGTTCTAGTTTATTTTGGGCATTGTTTGCAGTTACATTTTTATTCGGAAATGTAATTCCTTCGTTTTACGTTGGCTGTATAGTGCTCGCTATGGTCGTTTTAGCTTCACTAAATAAAGTAACAAAATCAGAGGAAAAAGAAGTTCCAGTACAAGAACGTGTGAAACATGCTGAGAAATTAAAAAATAAAATTTTTATGCCTGCACTATTAATTCCTATTTTTACAATTATCGGTACGTTGACGTTAGGGAAAATTAAATGGGGAAATGTCTCTCTTGTTGATCCAGATAAAGTAACATTAGTTGCATTAGCGCTTGGTGCATTACTCGCATTCGTTGCGGCGATGCGTATTACAAAATCAAAAATAACAACGCCTGTACAAGAAGGAAGCAGACTATTACAAGCTGTCGGCTGGGCTGTTATTTTGCCACAAATGTTAGCAGCACTTGGCGGTATATTCGCGAAGTCTGGCGTTGGACAAGTTGTTTCAGACTTAGTTGGACAAGTGCTACCGACAGAGTATCCGTTCGTTGCTGTTATGGCGTACTGTTTAGGCATGATGCTATTTACAGTCGTAATGGGAAATGCATTCGCAGCGTTTGCTGTTATTACTGGCGGAATTGGCTTACCTTTAATAGTTCAAATGCACGGCGGAAACCCAGCAATTATGGCAGCACTCGGTATGTTTGCTGGATATTGCGGAACGCTGCTTACTCCAATGGCAGCAAACTTTAATATCGTACCTGCGATGCTTTTAGAGCTAAAGGATAAAAATGCGGTTATCAAAGCACAAGTACCAATTGCTCTTTCAATTTTTATCATAAATATGTTTATTATGTACGGCCTTGTATATCGTTTCTAATTAGGAGGATAAAACTATGAAAACAGTATTATTAACAGGGTTTGATCCGTTTGGTGGAGAAAATATCAATCCAGCTTGGGAAGTAGCAAAAGGTTTGCATGAAAAAACAATTGGAGAATACAAGATAATAAGCAAACAAGTACCAACTGTATTTCATAAATCAATAAGCGTATTAAAAGAGTATATAGAAGAACTAGCGCCGGAAATTATTATATGTATCGGACAAGCTGGGGGCAGACCAGATATTACGATAGAACGTGTCGCAATTAATATTGATGATGCAAGAATTGCTGATAATGAAGGCAATCAGCCGGTAGATGTACCAGTTGTAGAAGAAGGAGTGATTGCATATTGGTCTACACTTCCGATGAAAGCAATCGTAAAAAAACTTCGCGAAGAGGGCATACCGTCATCTGTTTCACAGACGGCAGGCACATTCGTTTGTAATCACTTATTCTATGGACTTATGCATGAACTAGAGAAACATGATAAGAAAATAAAAGGTGGATTCATTCACATTCCGTTCTTACCAGAACAAGCGAGTAATTATCCAGGGCAACCGAGTATGTCACTTTCTACTATTCGTAAGGGGATAGAATTGGCAATCGAAGTAACGACGACAGTTGAAGTAGATATTGTAGAGGTTGGGGGCGCAACGCATTAAGTAAAATGAATTGTACAACACCTCCTGTAAACAACTGGTATAATAAGAATAGGAAAATACATAGAGGTGATTTTTGTGCAACAATTTGAAGAAGTACGTTCAATTTTAGAAAAAGCGAAGAAAATTACAGTATTAACAGGCGCTGGTGCAAGTACGGAAAGTGGTATTCCAGATTTTCGTTCAGCAAATGGGTTGTATGCTGATGCGAATGTGGAGATGTACTTATCAAGAGGGTACTATAACCGGAGTCCGAAAGAGTTTTGGAAGCATTATAAAGAAATCTTTCAAATTAATACGTTCCATCAATATAAACCAAATCGTGGACATCGCTTTTTAGCTGCGCTAGAAGAACAAGGGAAAGATATTACGATTTTAACGCAAAATATTGACGGTTTACATCAATTAGGTGGCAGTAAGCATGTCATCGATTTACATGGAACACTTCAAACAGCACATTGTGCAAAATGTAAATCAGGCTATGATTTACAGTATATGATTAATCATGAAGTGCCGCGCTGTCAGAAGTGTAATTTCATTTTAAATCCAGACGTTGTTTTATACGGAGATACATTGCCGCAATATCAAAATGCTATCAAACGTTTATATGAAACAGATGTGCTTATCGTTATGGGAACGTCACTAAAAGTACAGCCTGTCGCTTCATTCCCGCAAATTGCAAAGAGGGAAGTAGGAGCAACAACTATTTTAGTAAATGAAGAGTTAACAGGACAGGAATATAACTTTGATTTTGTTTTTCAAAATAAGATTGGTGAGTTTGTTGAAGGGTTATCTTCAATGAAATAAGTTATCGAAAAAACTGAGGTATCTACCTCAGTTTTTTATTTGAGTAATCGCTGTTTTAAGCCATATGAAAACAGGTCGATAATGTAGTAACCACATTTCTATAACCTATAAAAAAGGTTTTAGTCGGCAAAATAGCAGAATAGGAAGAAATGTTTTCTTTAGCGAATACACAATCGTCATAAAGTAAGCTAATATGTAGCTGTTGTAAAGGCTCTATTTCGTTTTGCTTTAAGTATAAAACTAAGTCATTATAAAGTTGTTCACTATAATTACTTACGGAATATTCTATTGAAATCTGACCTGCTATGCTAGTCCACCATACTTTAAAACTACATATTAATTCTTTAAATGATTCCTCATCACATAAATTAGCGTCAAAAAGCTTCTCATAAAATATATGATTCTCCTCGTGAAAAATTTGTAAATCATATCTGTCGTCAGCAGTTTGCTTACGAAGAGTCAGCCATAATTCTTTGAAATTTGTTTTAAAGTCAGTGGAGAAATGTAATGTTTTTGTTATGTAAGGAAAACGAAAATTTTCTTTTTTTCCTTTTTGATTGAGGTAAATATTTTGAATATAGATCATAAAGTTTAAACAATGTGGCGTATTAGTATGTATGATAAACGAATCTGTCATTTTCGTTCTCTCCTTAAGTAATGTCTTTTATGAATTTATTTCTTTAGTATACAAATAAATGTAAACGAATGGTATAAAAACCAGTTGTGTACCATTTTTCTTTTAGAATAATATTCATGTTATTGTGCATTAAGGGAATGGTAATAAATAGGATAATAAATTTAAAAACTGAAAATTAAATCTTTTATTTCTTTAGTAATTAATATAATATTCTATATATATCATATAAATAAATTTGATACATAATGATTTTGCGTAGAAATGTTAATAGAATGAAGCGAGGGAGCGAAATGAGACAGAAAAAGGAGCAGAAAAAACAATCGAAAAAGAAAAAGACTCATATTCCATTTCGGTTAAATGTACTATTTTTTATTGTCTTTCTTTTATTTTCAGCTATTATAATTCAATTAGGTAAAGTACAAATCATTGATGGAGAAACGTATAGAAATGAAGTAAACAAAAAGGAAGATGTAACGGTAAGTACTCCCGTTCCTAGAGGGAAAATGTTTGATCGACAAGGTCACGTTATTGTAAATAATAAACCATTACGAACCGTTACATATACGAAAATGAGAGGAGTGGACTCGAAAGAAGTTTTACAAGTAGCAAGAAATTTAGCTAAGCTAATTGAAATGTCGCAAGAGGACATGGATAAGTTAACAGAGACAGATAAAAAAGATTTTTGGATGCAGTTAAATGAAAAGCGGGCAGCAGCGAAAGTAACGAAAGAAGATGAGAGTAAATTTAGAAAGCAAGAAATAGAAGGAAAAGAGTTAGATAAAAAAGTAGAAGAACTGCGCCGGGAAAGGATTACACAAGAAGAATTAAATGAGCTTTCAAAGGAAGATATAGAAGTATTAGTAATTAAAAGCAAAATGAATGCGGGATATAAAATGACGCCGCAAATCGTTAAAAAAGATGTAAGTGAAAATGAATATGCTGTCGTTAGTGAAAGGTTGGCAAGTTTACCGGGGGTAGATACAACAGTAGATTGGGAACGTGAATACCCAAATGATAAAATACTGCGCTCTATACTAGGTAGCGTTTCTAATGAAAATGAAGGGTTGCCAAGAGAACAATTAGATTATTATTTAGTTCGTGATTATAATCGAAACGACCGTATTGGTAAAAGTTACATCGAAAAACAATACGAAGATGCACTACATGGAACGAAAGAACAGTCTAAAAATATTATGGATAAAGCAGGGAAGATTGTTCGAACAGAAAAAGTGACTGAAGGAAAAAGTGGAAATAACTTGATGTTAACAGTCGATATGGATTTACAGAAAAGAGTAGAGGGAAGCCTTGAAAAGAATTTACGAGCCTTTCATGCTGCAGAGCCGATGATGGATCGTGCGTTCGTAGTAATGATGAATCCGAAAAACGGTCAAATTTTATCAATGGCAGGAAAGAAAATTGTAAATAAAGATGGCGGTATGCAAATAGAAGATTATGCATTAGGAACGATGACAAGTTCTTATGAGTTAGGGTCAACTGTAAAAGGGGCTACTTTATTAACTGGATATCAAACAGAAGCGATTAAGCCGTATACACACTTCTTTGATGCGCCAATGTATTTTAAAGGAAGTTCTAAGCCGAAGAAATCGTGGAAAGAATTTGGGGATATTGATGATTTAAGAGCTTTGCAAGTGTCATCGAATGTTTATATGTTTAATACAGCTTTAAAAATGGCAGGCATTAATTATGTTCCAAACAATCCATTAGATATTAAACAAGAAACATTTAATAAAATGCGCTACTATTTTAGACAATTTGGCTTAGGTGTGTCGACTGGTATTGACCTGCCAAATGAATCAATCGGTCAAATAGGTAGAACTGATAACATACCCGGATTTTTACTTGATTACGCGATTGGACAGTATGATACATATACGCCGCTTCAGCTTGCGCAATATATTTCAACCATTGCAAATGGCGGTTACCGAATGAAACCACAAATTGTACAAGAAGTTAGAGAGCAACCGAATAGACCAGAGGATGCAGGAAAAGTCGTTCGGTCGATTGAACCAGTTGTATTAAATAGAGTGGATATGGAAACTTCGTACATTAATCATGTAAAAGAAGGATTTAGAAGAGTTTTTCAAGAAGCTGACGGAACCGGAACCGGAACATTTAAAGGTCTACCATATAAACCAGCGGGAAAAACAGGAACAGCTGAGACAGTATATGGTGGAGAAAGTGATATTGGAAGAGATGAGAACAACAACCGAAAAAAATGTTATAATTTAACTCTTGCCGGTTATGCACCATATGATGCGGATCCGGAAGTAGCTTTTTCAGTTGTTGTACCATGGGTGAATGATGATAAATCAGGAATTAATTCTGCGATTGGTAAAGAGATTTTGGATGCGTATTTTGAATTAAAAACAAATAGATCAAATACAAATTCAATTCCAGTAGAACAACCGAACAAGGCACAGTAAAAATAGTATCACTGCATGGAAACATATTGTGCAGTGATATATTTTTTGAGTTAAAAAGCGCTTTATAAGGTGGGAATGGATATGAAAAAGGAGATTAAGAGAGGCTGGGGAAAGTACATACTATTTATATTGGTGATAGTCATAGGCTACCATTCTTTTACTTTATGTAAGGTGGAAGGGGAATCGATGCAGCCGACTTTATATGAAGAAGACTACGTATTTGTAAATAAAGCGGTAGTACGTCTTTCTAATTTACAACACGGAGAAATTGTCATTATAAAAGAAGAGGATGAATCGAAATATTATGTGAAACGTGTAATAGGGCTTCCTGGTGATGTAATTAACATAACGAACGGAAAGGTATATGTGAACGATAAAAAGCAAGAAGAACCATATACGAACAAAGATTTATTTAACAACACACAAGTGTTTTATAACTTTCAAAAGACAAAAATTCCGCCAAATAAGTTATTTGTAATGGGAGATAACCGCGAAGTAAGTAGAGATAGTCGCAATGGCTTAGGATATATTGAAGAAGATAACATAATTGGCAAGGTGGAATTTGTATATTATCCTTTTTCAAAAATGAAAATGATAGAATAAGTGGGGGATGAGCAAAACCCCACTTATTAAAGTTTCACTTTATTTTCTTTAAAAAACCTTTTGGATTAAATGATATGAAAAATTTATGTTTAGACTCGTCGATTATGAAGTTATTGTTTTTAGTTAAAAACTCTTCCACAGCTTCCATTGGGCCAGGACCCCAATCGGGAAGAAGCGGATTTCCGTTAATGGAGGTATCTTCTACAATTATATAACTGCCAGTAGTGACGATAGATTTATATAGCAAGAGTTCTTTGGAAACATGCTCTTTACTATGATCAGAATCTAAAATAACTAAAATCACATCATCAGGTTTGCGCATACTTACTATTGTTTGGATGGCCTGCACAGAAATAGAAGATGCTGTTAAATACGTAATCCGATTATGTGATGGCCGATTTGGCTGCGGAGTTATATCGATAGTAAGTACGTGACCTTTTCCAATTAAATCTAACATAGAAGCTAAATACAGTGCACTACCACCGTGAAAAGTCCCGCATTCAATAATTAAATCGGGCTTTAATTCATAAATGATTTCTTGATACAAAAAGAGATCAGAGGGAAGTTTACAGATTGGAACTCCAAACCAATGTGTATCTTTTAACCACACAAGGCTGTCGTAATATTGTTTTAGAAATTCATTGCTTATAGTATCGATTTTAAATTCTCCTTTCTAAAAAGGATTCTCTCGTTTGACGTAAAGTGTTTACGCATGAAAGTTGTACTATATATTATGTAGTAAGGAATTGTAAGGCGAGTGTTTTTACTTGAAAATAAGCCAAATAACTCATGTGGAAAATGAAAGGAAATGATCGTATGTACAAATACACAATTTGCTTTATTAGAAAAAGCGATAAAATACTGCTATTAAATAGAAATAAAAAGCCGAATATGGGGATGTGGAATGGTGTTGGAGGAAAAATAGAAGAGAATGAAACGCCATACGAAGGAATAATTAGAGAAACGTTTGAGGAAACGGGCATAGAACTTTCAAGTGTAACGTATAAAGGGGCTGTTGGTTTTAAAGGTAAAGATGAGCCCCAGGCTAGTGAAGGAATGTATGTGTTCGTTGCTGATTTGCCAGATGGAATGCAAATGAATACACCATTACGTACGGCTGAAGGCTTATTAGAATGGAAAGAAATTGATTGGATATTAGATGGTGATAATAGAGGAGTAGTTAGCAATTTACCAAAATACTTACCGACAGTATTAACAGAAGAAAATAAGTTAAAATATATATTCACGTACGATAACCGGAATATTATTAATTACACAACTGCATGTTTGAAAGAAGATGATGCGAACAAGCGATATGAAAAACAACTTGTTTCTCAATAGAAGAGGAAAGTGAAAAATCACGTTTTTGCTCTCGTTATATATGCGAGGTGATTATAAGTTTCAGAAATACAATTCATTGGTCATAATTGTAATATGTATGATATAATTTTTCTTATGGTGAAAGAGTAGAGAACATACGTAAACGGAACAAAAAAGGAGGTGGCTTTGCCACCTCTTTTCCGTTAGTCACGAATCGCCTTAATCATAAATCGATGTTGCTTCACATCAAAATAATCTTTTTGTAAGATGATTTCATGTATACGATATAATTCCTCATAATACCTTTTGACAGTAAAATCAGAAATTTGCCATGGAATTGCTTTTAAATAATAGACGATAGCGCCAATATCATAAAATCGTTGGAAAGGGAATTCTTCTTTTGCTTCTAAGATAGTAAATCCGTTTTCCTGTAGTTCATTACATGCCGCTTCAAGCGACCAACTTGCAAATTCACTATTTAGTGGTGTGTCAAATTGGTCATTAAGTTCCGCGCAATCCAGACTGCCAACTTGTTGTGTAAGAAATGTTCCATTTGGAGAAAGAATTCTTTTTACTTCAGAAGCAGCATATGATTCATGTTGGTTTAGGATGAGATTAAACTGACCATCTTGAAATGGCAATGCAGTATCATCGTTCACCTCTACAACAGTAACCCCTAAAGGCTCTAATTTCTTTCGAGCAATTGGCACGTTTGGAGCGTAGCCCTCAGTAGCATAAATAGTTGACGAGAACGGTTGTAACATAGATAAAAACTCTCCGCCGCCAGTCCCCATATCGAGCATTGATTCTGCATGCTGCATAAGCTGGAAAGCTGTACTGCCATATGACCACGATAAAGGCTCGCTCTTCATTCGCCCCGTTTCTGAAATGAAAGAAAAATCCCAACCGCTAAAATTTGTATTAGCACTTTCTAATAAAGTTAAAAATAATGGATCACGTTTCATAATTGTATCCTCCTATTTTGTAAGTAAATGATATGGTGAGAAAAGAAAAAAGGAGGACCTCTTATGAAAGGGGAACGGTTTTACGTTTCGTGTTCGAATAGATTCATATAAATTCGCTCCTTGTGAGAATGGTAATTTATATGTTCGGGATAACCGAGTGGAAATCCTTTAAAATTATGGGAGAAGGTAGTTGTTTAATGAAAGATTGGATGGAGTGTACAGAAAAAGGGTGCACTCAAACTTTAGAAAAGGTATTTAGTAAACTTAAATTTCCGCCCAGCCCTTTTATGAAATATGTGATATTTCTCACTACTATTAAGTAACAATAAAGTCGTACTGTTTATAAAAGAAGTGACGTTTTTGTATCCCTTTGGATTTACTTATCTATGGGATAAGAAAAGAAGTAGACATATAAACTGAATATAAAAACGTTTTAATTCTTTGAAAACATTCTATAATTTAGTATTGTTATATATGGAATAATTTATTTGTACGAAAAGAGGAATAAGATGTTTATACAAAAGTATAAGGGTTTGATGCTAGGGATAGTTGGTGCTGTATTAGGAGTAATATCCTTTGTTTATTTTAAAGATTTAGATTATATATAAGACGGGCCTTAAGTTATTATCTGTAACATTAATCATTATAGGTCGGGTTATTGCCTGTGATTCGACCCGTTTCAATAAAAAAAGAGAATAATAACGTATAAGATTATTATTATATAAATTTAGCTTGTTGAGCATGAGGAATACTAATCTTACAAAATTGTAAGATTAGAAGTCACATAGTTAGATAGAAGTCATTAACTTATGAAAAAAACTCATCTATAATCCAGATATAAATCATTTACTAAAGGAGTATTCTAATGAAAAAAATTATAAGTTATACGGTTGTTATTGCTATTTTTATAGGAATAGGATTAGGAGTAAAACGTTATGTGCAAGGTCCAGGACAACCAGTCGATGGGATTCTAGTTAGTGGTACTGCAACTGACGTAGAAAAAGTTAAACAAGAGTTTAAAGATGACACTAAACAATCAATAGACTATAAGGTA
Organism: Bacillus sp. AF62; assembly: GCF_050312695.1. Taxonomy (NCBI): domain Bacteria; kingdom Bacillati; phylum Bacillota; class Bacilli; order Caryophanales; family Bacillaceae; genus Bacillus; species Bacillus sp. AF62. The sequence goes on from NZ_JBNPJZ010000065.1 coordinate 69,949, forward strand.
AAGTACGTCACAACAACAAAAAGGATTCCATTATCAGAAGAAGATAAGAAACAAAATGATACAAATGAAGAATTTGAAATCAACACTACAGAATATGCAGTTATTAATAGTTCTACCGCGGTAAAATTATTTAATAAGGGACTTCTAAGAGCTAGAAAAGATCCAAATTTAGCATCTATTATTTCTGAGAGGGTGAAAGATAAAAATAAAGTATCTAGTGATCAGAATCTATTATTTTCTTATGTGGGTGATAATTCAACGGTTGATAATTTTGAAAATAACCAGTTGAATTTGAACGGTAAGATGGTATCTGCCCAGTATGTTAAACAGCAAATTTGGATTGGGTATGCCCCAATGAACCTTGTTATTCTAAAAGACCAAGACTATAATGCAATTTCTGAATTAGAGTCAATAATGAAATTAATTCAATTTAAAAAACGTGATTTTGATTATAAAAACAAACAAGAAGTAGATAAAGTTTTACAACAGATTGATAAGGTCTCATCGAATAATCAGTATAAAATAAACTTTGTAGAGGTACAAGACTAACTTAAAATGATAAGAAGGTGATATAAATGGAAATCGTAAGAATAGAAAATGTAGTCAAAAGTTATGGTGAAGGAAATAGTAGGGTAGATGCTTTGAAGGGCATAAATCTTTCTATACAGCAAGGGGAATTTGTATCAATCGTAGGAGCTTCTGGCTCAGGTAAAAGTACATTGTTACATATTTTGGGAGGGTTGGACCGTCCGAGTTCAGGACAAGTATTTATCGGAGAGAACAATATTTATAATTATTTAGATAATGAACTTTCGATATTTAGAAGAAGAAAAGTTGGTTTTATATTTCAGTTCTTTAATTTAATTCCTGTATTGAATGTGCAAGAGAATATAGCTTTGCCCACTTTACTAGATAATGAACCTGTAGATAATCCTTATATGGACGAAATTATTGAAATTCTGGGACTTCATGAAAGACGAAATCATTTACCATCTGAATTATCAGGAGGTCAGCAACAACGGGTTTCGATTGGGAGGGCACTTATAAATCGCCCACATTTAATCTTAGCTGATGAACCTACAGGAAATCTGGATACTCAAAATACAAAAGAAGTCATGGATTTATTAAGATTGACAGCAAAAAAATATAATCAAACTATTGTATTGATTACTCACGATTTAAAAATTGCATCAACTTCTGACCGTATTATTACAATTGAAGATGGCCAAATCATTTCCGATCAGTGGCTATCCACGAATAAGCCTAAGACGGGAGGAAACTAATCTTGATTGGTAATTATAAACAATTAAGCAGGAGATACTTAAAGGGAAATAAGAAACGAACAATTTTAACTTTGATAGGAATCGTACTCTCTGTATCGTTAATTTCTACAATCGGCCTATTTATGAACGGTACTCAGATTTCTCAAATCGAGAATACGAAAAAGAGGCAAGGGTATTCTTTTCATGCCGTTGTATTAAATTACGATGAATCGATATTGAAAAAAATTAAATATAACCCGCAAATTGAATCATTTGGTTTAATGTCACAGGGAGAAACAGTCCAAGTTGGAGAGGCTGCTGTACAAATGAATTTTGCTGATGATAACGCCTTGGAATTTTTAAAATACAGTATTATTAAGGGCAGATTGCCATCTAATGATCAAGAAGTTGCTGTTGATCCCTGGGTATTACCTTATATAAAAGAAAATATTCAAATAGGTGATTCATTCGAATTAAATGAAAAAAAATACAAATTGGTTGGTTTTCTAAGTGATAGTACATATACACAGGAAAATAAGGTGGGACGGTTACTAACCTATAAGAGTAAGTTTAGCGCTGGTGAAGGAAAAATATTAGTTGGAATTAGCTCAAAAGCAAACTTTAATGAGGTTTTAGAGGGACTCAAGACCATTTCCGGAGAAAATAATATTAATATAAGTAATGAATTAATTCAATTAGAGAAACCAGGTTACAATAATTCGATTATGGCTACGCTAATTATTACAATCAGCATTGTTGTGATAGCGACAATTGTTGTGATTTACAACGCTTTTCAAATCAGTGTCGTAGAACGAACGAGGCAGTTTGGCTTGTTGAGAAGCATTGGTGCAACACGAAAACAAATTAGACAAATCGTGCTGAGAGAAGCTACTTTTCTAGCTGTTATCGCTATACCTATTGGAATTATATGCAGCCTAATAGCGCTTACCTCTCTTCAGTTCACTTTTTCACTTTTAATGGAAAATAGTAAAGCGGTCTCGATATTCTATGTTGATTGGAATATTTTACTAATCAGTTCGATTATTACCTTGCTTTCTGTAATAGCGTCAAGCTTGTACCCAGCTTATTTTGCAGGGAAAATCTCCCCTTTGTTAGCAATTAGTAGCAGGTTGTCAATTAAAAAGGAACAAATCAAAAAACAAAAGAATTCCATGGTGAAAAAACCTTTATCTATTCCTTTGAGCATGGCTATGAAAAATGTTAAGCGAAATAAAAATCGCTATACCATTACAATCTTATCAATTATTATAAGTAGTGTGTTATTTATTACTTTCTCGTATTTAATGAGTGTTGCATTTGCATCTAAATCTTTTGATAAGTTATCTGTTAAATCGGATATTACAATTAAGATAGTGGATAATAATCCAGATCATTTAGCTGAAAGTGAACAAGTTTTGCATCAATTGAAATCACTTGAAAATATATCTAAAGTATACGAAAAAAAGGAGAATAGCTTTGAAACTAAATTAAAGGATGTAACTCAATCTTCCGCGACAGTAAAGGAAATAGAAAACACGATTGGAAAAAGCTATTCCATTACAATCGTAAATAATTATCAAGAAAATAAAACAAAAAAAGAAGAAAAACTTACTTTACAAGTGCTTGCATATGGTTTCATCACAGTCATTTCTTTAATTAGTAGCGTTAATATCCTCAATACTATAACTATAAGTATCATGACTAGACGAAAAGAATTGGCCGCTTTGAAATCCATTGGTATGTCACAAAAGGATTTGAAAAAAATGATTACCTATGAAGCTTTGATTTACGGTTTTTCTGGAAGTTTACAAGGAATCTTTTTTGGCTGTATATTGTCTTATATTATATATTTAGCTATATCTGATATGTTGAAAATGACATGGACGATTCCCTATGAGGCTTGTATCATTACGTTTGTTTCAGCTTTAATAATTAGTTATTTATCAGTCTTAAATCCATTGAAAAAAATTCAACAAGATAATATTATTGATAATATCAGAGAACAATAATATTATAAGCCTGGCTAGATTATAGCCAGGCTATTGTAATTGGAGTATAAGCTAGGGGAAAAAAGGAGAGGGCATACTTGAATAAAAAAATATTACTAGTTGAAGATGATGAAGCTCTTGGCATAGCCATCGAATTTTCATTGAGAAATGAAGGTTATGAGGTGATTAGAGCGTCCAGTGTAAAAGAAGCTAAACACCAGTTTGTTCACAATACATTTGATTTGTCCATCCTTGATATCGGCCTACCAGATGGTAATGGTTATGACTTATGTTTGTATTTTAAAAAGAAAAACGAGAATTCGATTATTATTTTCTTAACTGCACTAGATGAAGAAGCAAATGTGGTAATGGGGCTGGATATAGGCGGTGATGATTATATAACCAAACCTTTTCGGGTTAGGGAACTCATGGCCAGAGTGAAAGTACAATTGCGTAAACAAGCGTCGCTAGAAACGCCATCTCAAATTTTAAGATCTGAGAATATAAGAATCGATACGAACCTAGTCAAGGTTTATAAAAATTGTGAAAGTATTACATTGACGAATTTAGAATACAAGCTGCTATTGAATTTCATGAAGAATTCTCACAAAGCATTAAAAAGAGATGAACTCCTACAACAAATAACAGAAGGAGAAAATGTTTTTTTTGATGAAAACACGTTATCTGTATACATAAAGCGTTTAAGAGCTAAAGTTGAAGACAATCCTCAAAAACCACAGTTTATCGTTACCGAAAGAGGATATGGTTATCGTTGGAGCAAGGACGTGATTGGGTGAGCAAGATAATGAAAAATACCGAGTTAAAAAGCTATATGACGATACTAGCCGTCCTTTTATCTATATTTGTGATTTACCAATTTATTATTCAACAATTATTTTATGATCATTTGAAAAGAGACTCTATTGCAACATGGGGGGAAATTACAGCTAGGTTGGTAGAGCAGAATCCAGAAAATGAAGCGGAAATTATGAAAGTCTTATCAAGTCATTCGTCTCACTCAAGTAAATATCAGGAAAAAGGGACAGAGATCCTAAAGCAATATGGATTATATGAAGACTTGGATTCAAAATTTTTTCCTCACTTAAATAATCTAATTATTAATCACAATCAATTTATGATGTGGGGATTGATTGCTTTTGGATTTTTACTTTTTGTTGCAAACTACATGCAACAAAAAATTATTTTCAATAAGATTAGCCAGCTTACTAGAGCTGCAAAAAAGATAATCGAGGGAGATTACTCGGTTGTCATCAATGAAAATAAAGAGGGGGATTTCGCGAAACTGGCGATTTCATTTCGTTCAATGAGGGATATCATTAGAAAAAATATGCATGATTTGCTTGAAGAGAAACGGTTTTTAGGAGAAATGTTGCAGGATATATCTCATCAGTTAAAAACGCCGCTTTCAACTATTTCTATCTATAATGAAATGTTGTTAAATGAGAAACTATCCCGAGAGCAACAAGCTCAATTACTACAAAATAATGATATTCAGATTTCTAGAATGAATGTCTTAATTCAGAATTTGTTAAAAGTAGCAAAAATTGATGCAAAAGCGATTTCGTTTGATAAAGAGCCAGGGAATTTAGTAGATACGACTGAGGAAGTACTAAATCGCTTGCAAAGCATGATAAGTGATAAAAATATTTTGATTGATTGGAATGCACCAAGAGAAATAGTCGTTATTCACGACAAATTATGGATGCAGGAAGCTTTGTTAAACCTGTTGAAGAATGCAATCGAACATTCTAAACCCGGTGGTAAAATAATGATTCAGGCCAAAAATTCTCCAATCTATACAGAACTAGTAATCCAAGACTTTGGAGAGGGAATTTCAGCTGAAGAATTACCTCATATTTTTGAACGATTCTATAAATCAAGTAGTTCTAAAAAGCACGGATCGACCGGAATTGGATGGGCACTTGTCAAAGCTATTATAGAGGCACATCACGCCTTAATTACAGTTGAAAGTGAAAAAAATGCTTATACAAAATTTACAATTATTTTTATGAAATTTTAATAACAGTTTGGTATATATTTTAATCTTTTTAATATAAAGGGGTTTTTTTATGTTTAATAGATTGAAGTGTTTTCTTTTATCTGAGAAAGAAATAGTTGATACTGTGAAAAAATACAAGGAGGAAAAAATACACGTTTCCATAATAAAAGATTTTTTAGGGGATTTAATCATAATAAGAACTTTTACATTTTTAATGTTTGTTCCAGTATCAACTTTTATTTTTTCAGTTATAATTTATGGAGCTGTTTTCTTTTTATCAGGCATTAAGATTACTGTTTGGGGCATCACTATAATGTTATTAGTTCCAATAACATTACTTTTCTATATGAATATAACTAATACATCAATTATTATTACTGATTTAGTGAGAAAATTTTTATTAACCATAAAATATCTAAATCCATTTTACTCAATCATAAATAAACCTTGGCTCTTTATTTTTGAATTATTAATTGGTTTTTTATATGTATTTCTGCTATCTTTATTTTCTATTTGGATAGTATTACATTCATTAGAAATAGATTTTTCTGAATTTAGTTCGGAGGATAATCGAAGTTTTCAATTTTCAATTATTATTTTACATACAGCAATTTATTTGTTTATAAGAGTTCATGGCCAGTATTGTAAGACAACTAAGCAAAAAATTAAAAAGCTGAAAATGAAGTTTTATTTATGGTTTTGTTCTATGATTGCAAGTATTGTATATATATTTGAATCACTCTTTAATTATATGAATGGAATCCAAGCAATTTATTTTATTTTTGTTTTAATGATTGCTTTAGAAAGAACAGTGACACATTATAAGAAATTTATAGATTTTTTAGAATGTGAAAATTTGTATGAAAAATATTTTTAGAGAGAAAAGTCTTTTGAAATATAAAAAGTTATACCTACTAAATACTGGACGAGTAAAAAAACGCTATTCTTTTTCTAGAATCATAGGAAAAGATAGCGTTTTTGTTTAATATACTCAAAAACAAAAATCTTTTGGTAAAGAACCATTTTTAATCACCGTTCGTAACCCATGTTTTATAATCCAAAGATTAATAGGATGCTGTTTATCACGTAATTGCTGTAACCACTGAAAAACGAGTTCTTTATCTTCTTTCGTAATATCGTTAATATGATTGGCTACAGATTTTTGAACATATTTAGAAGGGTCATTCATTAATGGTTCAAGAAGTTGTAAATTGTACTTAAAATCACCTTTTAGAGCTCCTATTTTTTTAGCCCAAGGAAGCCTTGGTCTTGTACCTTCAGAAACTAATCTCCTATTGTGGCTGTTTTCGTCATGAATCCACTGTTGTAATATGTTTAGTGTATCTTCATGGTATGTTTCAAGAAAGGGCCGAATGGCATATTCAGCAGTATTCCTTTTCGTTATTTCATACATTGCATTAAACGAGATTTTAAAATCGTTAAGCCCATATTTTTCAACGTATTTTGCAACAGGCATGTACATATATCCATTTGTAAATGTGCCTACTTCTGTTGTATTTTCTGGTCCTAATGTTTTCAGTAATATATGTATTGCGGCATTAAAATCTTTTTGTAAAGCATTGTGTAATTCATCTGCAATTACTTCAATACGCTGTTTTAACTCTAAATTTTCAACTTTACAAGCTACAGAATCTACAAAGATGCTTTTAGAGAAACAAGGATCGTGTTTACAAATAGAATCAGCTATTTTTTCTGCTAATTCTTCATTAAATAAAAATTTTAACGGAACATATTTACCCATTTTTTCACCTCGGTGGTCAAATGAAAACAATTTTTATTTTTTAATCGACAATCCATAAACCAAAGTCTCACTCGGAGTCGTAATACTAAAACCTGTCGTCTTATAATCAAGTTTCACCGTATCACCAGTGTAGTCTTTCGTGAATGAATCCATTTGTACGATAAGCTCTGCATCTTCATATACAACATCATCTGCGTTATATGTATCCCAAATTAAATCGACATCAACGAAAATACTACAAGAGTTCGTCATTGTTCCTCTAATGCGAACGATCTTTTTATCTTCAAGTTCTAATCTATGTATAGCTGCTTTCGCTTCATCAGTAATGCGAATGTTCATTGTATCCCAACCTTTATTTATATTTCCTTTATTATTGCAAAAACAGGAGCAATAGGGAAGTAAAGAGGTTTGCAACAAAAAACGAGCAAACAAATTTGTTTGCTCGTTTCACTTTATTTTAGTTCACATTTATCAAGTGGAATCACTTTTGTTTTTTTCGTAAATTTATAACCTAACCATAGTACTAAGAAGAGTGGTAAACCGATGTAAGAAACGAGTACACCGTTCCAATCAATTGCTTCACCCATAAATGCGCCGTAGTTTTGTCCTAAAATTACGATGATACAAAGTGTAAATGCGAAGATTGGACCGAATGGGAACCATTTTGCTCTATATGGTAAGTCATTTAAATCTTTTCCTTGTGCGATATATGCTTTACGGAAACGGTAATGACTAATTGCAATTCCAACCCATGCGATAAAACCAGACATTCCAGATGCGTTTAATAACCAAATGTATACAACACCGTCACCGAATAAAGAAGCAATGAAAGCAATACTACCAACAATTGACGTTATGATTAACGCGTTAACAGGTACACCGCGGCTATCTAATTTACCAAGAAACTTTGGTGCTTTTCCTTGGCGTGCTAAATCCCAAAGCATACGAGTTGATGCATACATACCAGAGTTACCAGCAGATAGTACAGCAGTTAAAATAACAGCGTTCATAACAGAAGCAGCAAAGGCAACGCCCGCTTTTTCAAAAATAAGTGTAAACGGACTTACTGTAACATCACTTGCAGCAAGGCTTTCAGTTGTATAAGGAATTAATAAACCGATAACGAGAATCGCAAGGATATAGAATAAAAGAATACGCCAAAAGATTGAACGAATTGCTTTTGGGATATTACGTTCTGGATCAGACGTTTCACCAGCAGCTACTCCTAATAGTTCAGTACCTTGGAATGAGAAACCAGCTGCCATAAACACACCGATAATTGCCATGATACCGCCGTTAAATGGTGCATCTGCAACAGTGAAGTTTTTAAATCCAACCGTTTCACCGCCCATAATGCCGAAAATCATCATGAAACCAACAATTAAAAAGATAATAATCGTAACTACTTTAATAAGTGCGAACCAATATTCAGATTCACCAAACCCTTTAACAGATAAATAGTTTAAAAGGAAAATAATAGCTAAGCATAATCCGCTCCAAATAAGAGAAGGGGTATCTGGGAACCAAAATTTCATAATTAATGTTACGGCTGCAAGTTCAGCAGCAATCGTAATTGCCCAGTTATACCAATAGTTCCATCCAAGTGCAAAGCCAAGTGATGGATCAACAAATTTTGTTGCATACGTGCTAAAAGATCCAGTAACAGGCATGTAAGCTGCAAGTTCAGCTAAGCTTGTCATTAAAAAATAAACCATAATTCCAATTGCGGCGTATGCAATTAATGCGCCACCAGGTCCAGCTGTATGGATGACACCACCGCTGGCAAGAAATAGTCCGGTACCAATTGTACCACCGAGAGAAATCATCGTAAGGTGACGAGATTTTAATCCGCGTTTTAATTCACCTTGTCCTTGTGTAGTTTGCGTTTTAGAGGTAGATTGATTTGTTGCGCTATTCATGTTCAACACTCCTTTTCTTGTAGGTTAGGAAGGAGCGGGGGAGAAAAATACAAAAAACCGCCAAAGGAATTTGGCGGAACGTTTCACAAATAACCACCCCATCATACCCTTCCGTTAAGATAGCACCCCACGTTTACACGGTAATTTTGTAAACGTGACAGTTCTGTTCCTTTCGGAGACAGCCCCAGCTCATATTTCCAGAGAAGAAATATAAACTTCGGCAACTTTTCCTTTCAAACGGAGTCAGCTGACATTCTCTGTGTCTCGTCCGTTTTACTATTAAAAGTCGCAACCTCTACCTCATCGGATTGATGAGGATTTATATATTGCTAAGATTTTTAATATATGGCAATTGTAATGACTTTCTGAATATATTGCAAGATATTTTGTTAGGAAAAGTCAAAAAATATCGGTTATTGTATAGGAAACGCTTGCAAAACTCCACCCGAACCTACTATTATGTAGCAATAAGCAAAGAAAAAATTGTTATACAAATGTTTCGCAAAAAATATTGAAAAACCCTCTAAATTAAAAGAAAATTCAGAAAAATATAATTCGACATTTATGATAAAGTTTTATTATTTGTTATAATTAGAGTAACGTTTAAGCAAAAAGGGGAAATCAAAATGAAATTAGAAACAGAAAGGCTCTATATAGTGCCGTGTACAGAAGAGAGTATTCAAGTCGCTAACGAGCAAGGATATAATAGCGGTCCGCATATTGTAGGGCATGTAGAGAATGTAAAACAAGATGCGGCTTTATTACCATGGGGGGCGTGGTATGTTCTTCGGAAAGAAGATGATACCGTTTTAGGTGATATTGGGTTTAAAGGGAAACCAAACGAGGATCAAACAGTAGAAATTGGCTATGGATTCATTGAGAAATATTGGAATCAGGGCTATGCAACAGAAGCTGTAAAAGAACTAATCGATTGGGGTTTCAAAACAGGAGAGGTAGAAACAATAATTGCAGAGACACTTCTAGATAATTATAGTTCGATTCGTGTTTTAGAAAAGTTACATATGAAGAGAGTAAATGCTACAGAAACGATGATTAATTGGAAAATAGAAAAATAAAAAATACCGCTCTAAATTGGGCGGTATTTCTTATAGTTATGGTAGCATTTGCTTCTGATCATTTGGATACTCAGCCGTTGATGCGTTAGGACGATTGGAATGATTTCGAACAGCAATGAAAATAGAAATAATAACGACAAGACCAACTGTAACATAAGAAAGTGAAATAATAGTTGGATCCACTTTAAATGTAGTAAGCAGTGTACGTATATTCGTAAAGATAATAAGACCGCCAACTAATACCCCAAGTAAATGTGCTGGAACGATACGAACTAACCATGCAGCAATTGGAGCTGCGACAATACCGCCAAGCATTAACGCAAATACCCAAACCCAGCTTACTTGTTCCCAGCCAAGTGAGATGAAGAAGCCAATTGTTGCAGCGAGTGAAACAGGAAATTCACTCGTATCTACAGATCCAATAACTTTTCTAGCTTCATTTCCTCTTGCTAGAAGAACGGGTGTCGTAATCGGCCCCCAACCACCGCCACCAGTTGAATCAACGAATCCAGCGAATAAACCAAGCGGCACAAGTTGTTTTGCAGACATACGCTTATTTGAAGTGACAATTTGTTTTTGAATGATGAATCGTAATAAAATATAAACCCCTAAAGTGAATAAAAATATGGAAATGTACGGTTTGATCACATCGCCAGGCAAATTACTTAAAAAACATGCCCCAACAAATGCGCCGATTGCCCCAGGTAATGTAAGCCTGGAAACTGTATATTTATCAACGTTTCCAAATTTGATATGAGATGCGCCAGAAGCTGCAGTTGTAACCACTTCAGCTAAATGAACCGATGCGGAAGCTACAGCCGGTGCAATACCAAACATTAATAATAGTGAAGTAGACGTTACCCCATACGCCATTCCAAGTGCTCCATCGATCAATTGAGCGAAAAATCCAATAATAGCAAAGACAATTAATTTCTGCATAAATAATCCCCCTGTAATAATAAATGAAAAAGACACTTTTCCCGTATGAGAAAAGTGCCTTTGGTTTTTCCAATCAGCAATAATTAAATTTGTTTCATTATAATACATATTAATCGTATAAATCAACTAGGTTTTAAAGTTTTTGAATTGAATGAAAGAAAAATAAAATATACAATAAAAGGATGGAGAGAAAGGGGAGAAAGACATGTTACGATTTGATCATCTCGTTCACACAGTTCATGGTACACCGGAGGAAGCGGCAAAACAAATGCAGGAACTTGGATTTCATACTGTATTAGGCGGAGAGCATACGAATTGGGGTACTTGGAATAGTTTAAGTTATTTTGATTTATCATATATAGAATTTTTAGCAGTTCAACATGAAGAAAAAGCGAAAGAAGCAGAAAATCCATTAGTACAAGAAACAGTGGTGAAACTACAAAATGGAGAAGGAATGCTACAAATCGCGATCCGAACAGATGCAATTGAGGAGCTAGCAGTTAACTTTAAGAAGCACGGCTTACATACGATAGGGCCATTTGAAGGGAAACGCATGAGAAAAGATGGCCGGCTTTTAGAATGGAAAATGTTATTTGTTAAGCAAGAAGAGAACGGACCGAAATTACCTTTCTTTATACAGTGGAATGAAACGGACGAAGAAAGAAGAAACGATTTACGTAACATTGGAACGATTACGGAACATAAAAACAAAGTACAACAAATTGAAACGATCCATTACGCAGTGAAAAACGTTCGAGAAACGGTGCGGAAATGGAAAAAAGTAATGGGACTATCTACAAGCTCAGTTGTGAAAAATGAAAAATGGAATGCTGAGTGTCAAAGTGTAGTGTTTGGAGATATTCATGTACAGTTTTGTGAACCGATTGAAGAAGGGCTAGTGCTAGAACATTTGAATAAGAATGGCGAAAATCCATTTGCAGTAGAGTTTACAGGTGGAAATAAACGAGAGCATGAAGTGCTAGGTAGTTTGTACATATATTAATAGAGGTGAATGTTGTGGAAGAAATCCTTAGAGAGATAGAGAGAAAACTAGAATGGCCTCGTATTGCAAAGTGTACAGCTATTTCAAAAGGGTTTTCACATGAAGAGAAGTATAAAATTGAATTAAAGAATCAAGAAACTTATTTTGTAAAAATATGTGATGCTGTTCATTTTGAACGTAAACAAGAAGAATATACGTATATACAACAATTAGAGTCATTACATATTCCAACGCCCAAGTTAATTCATTTCATAATACTTGAGAAATTAAATAAATGTGTTCAGGTATTTGAATGGACCCGAGGTATAAATGGTGAAGAAGGTTTAACGAAGCTAACGGTGGAAGAACAGTATAATGCAGGAAGAAAAGCAGGGGAAGTATTAAAGAGAATTCACTCAATTGAAAGAGAAAGTGCAAGTAATAAATGGGAAACATCTAGATGGAATAAATACGAGAGATACATAGAGGCACTAGCAGATTACGAGGTGAATTTTCTGGATTTGAAGCCAGTAATAACCTTTGTAGAAAATCATAAAGATTTATTGAAAAATCGTCCAATAAGATTTTTACATGATGACTTCCATCCAGCAAATAGTATGATTCATAATAAGGAGTTTATCGTTATTGATTTTGGTGGATATGATTTTGGCGATCCAATACACGATTTTTATAACGTAGCGATTTTTACTACAAGAATAAGTAAATCATTTGCGGTTGGACAAGTTCACGGTTATTGCGGAGGCGAACCATCGCTTCATTTTTGGAAACTGTATACATTGTACGCCGCGATGACATTCCCAGCGGATATCGTTTGGACGAATCGAAGTACGCCGCATTTAGTAGATGAGATGAAGGAAAGATTAAATGGAATTTTAGAAGATCATAATCATTTTTCATCTTATATTCCAAAATGGTATCAATCAAGTGAATTTAATAAATAAAGGAGTAATTTATATGGATAAAATAGCAGTAATTTCAGATATTCACGGTAATATTCAAGCATTAGAATCCGTGTTAAATGATATTAAATTAAGAGGAATCGAGCGCATCATTTGTCTTGGAGATTTAGTCGGGAAAGGTCCACATTCCAGTGAAGTGATTGAAATCATTCGTAAAGAATGTAATGGAGTTGTAATGGGGAACTGGGATGATTTTATTACAAAGCCGACTGAATTTGAGGCGTTAAAATGGCATCAAAAACAACTATCGGAAGAACAAAATGATTATTTAAGAAGCTTACCATTTTCAATCGAATTTTTTATGAGCGGCAAACTCATTCGTATGTTCCACGCTTCACCGAGAAGTTTATATGAAAGAATTCAACCACATGCCTCAAGAGAAGAGCATATTAGTATGTTCGAAAATAGTGAGCTCACAGAGAATATAGAAGGGGAAAGAAAACCCGATGTCGTTTGCTACGGTGACGTTCACCAAGCGTTCGTTCAAAATTTCAGAGGGAAAACGTTATGTAATGCTGGTAGTGTAGGTAATCCTCTTGAAATTACACAAGCGTCCTATTTAATATTTGAAGGAACTTACAATGAAAAAGAAGCAGCGAGCTTTTCTATTCAACTCGTACGTGTACCGTATGATATTGAATTGGCCATTCGGTTAGCTGAAGAACTAGAAATGCCCGAAATCGAGGAATACAAACAAGAGTTACGGACTGCATTGTATCGAGGGTTTAAGGGGAAGTAAGCCAATCATAATATATCAACGATTTTTTCGATATATCAACGATTCGAAATAGGATATCGACTTACCGACAAATAATGATATGAAATGTTACCTGTAATTATGTTATGTAAACTGATTGTAGGAGGAAATATCATGAACCGAATACAACGCATGAAAGAAATTGTAGATCATATTTTAAAATTAAACTTAACTCATCCAACAAGAGTTGGAGTAAGTGGTATTATAGCTTCAGGAAAAACAACAATTGCAAATGAACTAGCGGAAGAAATAAAAAAACGAGGGTTACCAGTAACATGCGCTAGCATCGACGATTTTCATAATTCAAGAGTGATTCGCTATGCACAAGGTAAAGAATCTGCAAGAGGGTATTACGAAGATGCACACGATTATACAGCTTTCAAAGAAAGGTTATTAAAGCCTTTAGGACCAAACGGGAATTTACAATATGAAACGAGTTCTCATAATTTAAAAACGGATACGCCTGTACATAATGAGCCACTAGTGGCCACGCAAAATATGATATTAATAGTAGATGGAACGTTTCTATTGAAAAAAGAAGTTGAGCATTTATTTGATTACAAAATCTTTGTAGATACAGATTTTGAGATTGCGAGAAAACGTGGCGCAAAGCGTGAGACGGAGGCTTTTGGAAGTTATGAAGAAGCAGAGAAAATGTTTTTAACCAGATATCATGCGGCCTGTAAGATGTATATAGATGAGCATAATCCGATAGAGTGTGCGGATGTTGTATTTCAGAATAGTGATTTAGAAAATCCAGAAGTTATATTTCATGAAAGAGCGTAATACATAATCAGAAATATATGTATAGCCTTTTATTTATTGTTATAATTAAATTAATTTTATGAAGCAAATAAAAGGGGATAAGACAATAAAAAACGCAAAAAGGGGACAGGAAATTTAATGAATGAAGTACTAGAATTAAAAGAAGAACTACTACAAATTAAAAATAATAATTATGCTGTACCAGAAGATGTGGATGCATATCCATATGCGCAGTGGATGTTAGATTATATCGGATCACCTGATGCTGAATTACGTGATGATTTAATTTATAGTACGCATCACACATGGATTACAAATGATGTATTTAGACAAAAAGAGTTACGAGGATTAATGTTACAAGCGATTAGTCCTGATTATTTATTTTATAAAATTGGTGAAAAGGGAACAGACTCTGTATTTAAACGTGCGTTCTCCGTATTAATTCCGCCACTTATTTTATCTGTTCATGAAAGAGAACCACTGTTATCTGAAGAACAACTGTACAGTGTGGCAGAACAAGTGCTGGAATATGTATATTTAGAAGAAGATGTAAGAGGCTACGTAGAAGGAAAAGGCTGGGCACACTCTACTGCACATGCAGCAGATGCGCTTGATGCTTTAGCGCGTACAATCCAAAATCGTGAGTTCTCATATGCAATACTAGCTGCCGTTCGTCAGAAGGTACGCTTACATGACTACGTATACATTCACTTTGAGGATGAGAGATTAGTAGCGCCAATTATGTCGTTACGTAACCAAAATCTTTTAACTGAAGAAGAGTGGAGCAACTGGTTACATAGTATAGCAACTGTTGAAGACATCCGACATCCGCAGCATGCTATTTTAGTACAAAATATTAGAGCTTTCTTAAGAAGTTTATATTTTAGAGTTTTAGAGACAGAGGGTAGTACAGCATTTACAGATGATATATTGGAGACTTTGAAGGGGTTGCGTAGGTATTAAAAATAAGTTTTTCTAAGAGAAAAGTACATAAAACCACTACATCCCAACCATACTAATAAAATGTGTTGGAGGTGAGTTTAATGGACAAAAAAGACTTTGAAAAAGTGTATAATGATTATTTACATCAAGGAGAAGAGCAAGCTCAATTTGAAATAGCTCAGGAAGTTACTTCAGGAGCAGAACAAATTGTTGCCGTTCGTAAAAATGATGATGGAGATTTAATAGCGTTTAAAACAAGTAGCGGGAGAGAGTTAGATTATATGACTGCTCTTAATGAAGCAAAATCAGGGAAGTTAGCTCATGTGGACGTATTTCATAAGTATGGCAGAGATATTATACGTAGTGAACCGGATGGTATAAAGGAAAATAACTTAGATAATTTACCTTCATTTTAAACGGGTAAACCTCAAGAAGAGAATGTTCATTACGATATTCTCTTCTTTGTTTTGCGAAGTTTTCCTAGCAAATAGACGATTCATTTTTAAAGTGAGATCATACTTTTAAAGAGTGCTCTAAATTTCTCTTTATCTTCTGCTGTAAATGGTTTCGGTCCCTTTGTACGTTTACCACTTTTTCGAACCATTGCACTTAAATATCGTGTTTGTAACAATTGTTCAATGTTATCATTCGTATACTTGTACCCTTTATGATGAAGAACGATACAGCCTTTTGCTAAAGCGAGCGAAGCAAGACCGTAATCTTGTGTTACGATTAAATCTTCTTTTTTTGCTAACTGCATAATTCGGTAATCTGCAGCATCTGCTCCAGAATCAACATAAATTGTTTCGACACCTTTTGGCTGTTCTGCATTAGAATAATGTGAAAAACTAGTAACGAGGGTAACAGGAATTTCCACATTCGTAGCCTCAAAAATAATCACATCTTTTACAGGACAAGCATCTGCATCAACGTAAATCTTCATTTTATCACTCCTATAAATAGGTTCGAGTTGATAATAATGGTAGATTTAGGTTTTGTCAAACGAGAAAGCTTTATTTAAAGTTATTTTCACATACCAAAATAGCCTCGCGTAAACGAGAAATACCTTCCGCAATTTGATCAATATCCACTTTTCCATAAGATAAACGTATATAACCATCTTTCGCACCGAAAATACTACTTGGCATAAAAGCAATTTTTTGTTTTAAACTTTGCATAATGAGTTGTTTTTCGTTTATAGGTTCTTTTAATTTCCCCCAAATGTATATACCACCAGTAGGGTTTGAAAAAGAGATTTTATCATGAAGTTGCTCGTTTAGGGCACGAACGATAACGTCTCTTTTTTCTGCTAATTGTTTTCGTAACGGTACGATATGAGACTGAAATGGTACGGTTTCGAAAAATTGCTGCATAAGCCACTGCGGGAAAATACTCATTCCTAATTCCATTTGATGCCGTGCGTCTGACAATCGCTCTACGACAGACTGCGGGGCGACAAGCCAACCGACTCGTAATCCTGGCGCAATCATTTTTGATAAAGAATGTACATAAATGACAGTTCCGTTTTCATCTATTGATTTCAAAGTAGGACAAGGTTGTTTCTTTTCTAGCGTCAGCAAACTAGATGGATCATCTTCAACGATTGCAATTCGTAAATCTGCGCAAAGTGATAATAGTTTTTTTCTACGGTTTGGATGAAGCATCGTCCCCGTCGGGTTTTGGAAATTTGGATTTAAAAAAATCATTTTAATGCGGTGCTTTCTGTATAGCTCTTGTACATCGTCTGGATTAATACCATGTTCATCGACAGGTAACGGGAAAATACGAATACCTGCTGATTGGAATAACGGCAAGGAATAACAGTGTGAAGGACTTTCGAAAGCAACAGCATCACCTGGATTTAATAAACATTGCACGATAAGGTGAAGTGCTTGCTGTGCGCCAGATGTAATCATAATGGATTGTTCAGTCGCCTCAACTTTTAAATATTCCTTCATATATTTTACGACCGCTTGTCTTAGCGGAAGATAGCCTTGCGGATGATCGTAACTTAATGAATGCGTTAACGGTTGTTCACGTAAAATCGCTTGTAGTTGATCATGAGGATAAAGATTACAACCGAGTTCTCCATTAGCGAAATCTATAATATTTTCATTTTGTTGTACTTCTGCCCGAATATGGCGAAGTAGTGGTAAGTTTGGTAAAAAAGTACCACCTTCTACGAAATTTCTCCAGTTCGGCGTTAATGTTGGAGAAACGCCCCACATATGTGTACTCACACGTGTACCTTTACCAGTCGTACTTTCTACAATTCCCATAGCACGTAGTTCATTATAAGCAGTCGTTACTGTACTTCTGTTTACATTTAACTGCGTAGCTAATTTCCGTTCTGAAGGGAGGAAGCTTCCTGGAGGAAGTTCTCCATATGTAATACGTTTTTCAATAAAGTCAACAACTTGCTGATAAATAGGGATTTTACTGTCACTATCTAGCTTCCATTCCATAAAAAACGCCTCCGTATCTCTTATATACATCCAGTATAGCAAATTGGCTGGGTAAAAAAACAGCCAATTGGACGGTGTTATATCCAGCCAATTTTACTATGCTAAATAGGGAAGGGGAGATTCGGATGAAACGATGGCAAATGGAATGGCTCCTAGTATCAGTTGCATTAGTATGGGGAGCAAATTATACAATAGGAAAGTATGGAGTGGCATTTATGTCATCCATTCAATTTAATAGTTTACGATTTTTAGTAGCATCACCGGTATTATTACTTATTACTTTTATAATGGAACGCTCATTACGTATTGAAAGAAAAGATTGGTTACGATTAGTAGCAGTCGGTATCGTTGGTACGACAATGTATCAAACGATGTTTATGCTATCTGTGAAATATACTTCAGCAACGAACGCCTCATTATTAATTGCGATGTCACCTATTTTTACAGGGATATTAGCAGTATTGCACAAACAAGAACGTTTTTCGATGAAGGTACAAATTGGTTCAATAGTAGCGTTTATTGGTGCAGCATTCGTTTTATTAACAGGACATACAGGAGGAACTACTTACGAATATGCGTGGCTCGGAAACATAATTGGATTAGTCGCAGCGATTGCGTGGGGATGGTATCCAATATTAGCGCAACCTCTTATAACAAAATATTCCGCAATGAGAGTCACATCTTGGTCAACTTTAATTGGAATTGTACCTCTCGTTGTATATTGTTTATTCAACGTAAATACATTAACGTGGCCAGTAGACATGCCAAGCTGGGGGTCTCTAGCATATTCAATCGTCTTCGCGACAATCTTCGGACTTGCAATGTGGTATGTCGGTATTAGTAAAATAGGCTCAACGAAAGTAATGGTTTATATGTATCTTGTACCATTGTTCGCAGTTATCTTCGCGGCAGTAACTATCGGAGAGCAAATCAACATGATGCAACTCGTTGGCGGACTTATAATCTTTATCGGCTTATATGTTGTAAAAAAGGGTGGAATTCAAAAGCCAGCTCTCAATTTGAAAAAAGTAAGTTAACAATAAAAAGGATCTCTTTCATATAGAAGGAGATCCTTTTGGTTTTTGTAATAAAAGCGCTTGTTCAACAGCCCATTTTTGATGATCATGAATGAGAAGCTCTACAGCAAGTAAAGGAGACATCCACCGCAAAACATGATCTTCCTCACAGTTTTCAGTTTGTGTCTGCACCATGTTCGCAATATAAAAGAACCCATCGTTTAAATAATAAGTATCTTCTTTTTCCGCATAAAAATATCGCATTGCATTACCGATATATTGATTAATTTCAATTGCCCATCCTAATTCCTCTAGTAGTTCACGATGTAAGCATTCATCTTTTGTTTCGGTACCTTCCATACCGCCACCAGGTAAAAAATAACGGTCTCCTTTTTGGATAATAGCAATGTTTGAAGAAGTTGAGTTAAAAATAATTGCATAACAACTAGGCCGTAATACATATTGCTCAGTAGGCTTTTTATAACCAAAAATAAGTTTAGATATCATAAAACACGTCACCTCTCTATAAAATACACAAAAGGAATAATAAGGTAAAAATAGAATTGTATAAGTATAATCTTACGAGATTGGAGTGATAACAAAATGATAAATCGAAAGTGTTCGCGCTGTAAAGAAATTACAGGTACATTGCACGGTGGTAAAAAAATTAAGGAAGAATTTCTATGTGAGGACTGTTTGCAAAAAGGAATTGCGAGTGGAGAAATCGAATTATCACAAGTGGAAGAAAAACAAACTTCGTATCTTTCTATAAAAATATTAAAAATAATGAGTGTGATTTATTTAATAGGATCTATTTTAATGGCTTTTTCAACTGGTCCATTTATACATAACCTGGGGTTTGATGAAATGTCCATTTCAGGATCAGAATTAGGTTTAATAAGTATTGTTATGCTAGGTTCTATATTTCAGTCAGTTCTCGTATTTTGCGGGATATGGGTATTCATCCTATTAGTAGAAACAGTCATTAAAATTTATGAAAAAATGAAGTGAGTGAGAGGGAGAAACATATGCGAGTAAGAAACATCCAAGGGGAAGATTATGTAAAGATTCATTCTGTTTTAAATGATTGGTGGGGCGGGAGAGACATGGCTGCCATGTTGCCAAAATTGTTCTTCATTCACTTTCAAGAAACGAGTTTTATTATTGAAGAAGAGGGAGAAACGTTAGGTTTCTTATGCGGATTCTTCTCACAAACGCATAAAGAGGAAGCGTACGTTCATTTTATCGGTGTCAATCCGAAGTATAGAAGAAGAGGAATTGCATCGACATTGTATTCGTATTTCTTTGATGTCGCACGTGCAAATAACCGTAAAGTTATAAAAGCAATCACGTCACCGGTTAATAAAAAATCGATACAGTTTCATAGGGAGATTGGCTTTCAAATTGAAGCTGGAGATGATGAGATAGAAGGTGTATCGGTACATACAAATTATGATGGGAATGGCGGTAGTAGAGTTTTATTTTTGAAACATGTGTAAAAGTAGGCTAGCGTGAAGTTAGCCTTTTTGTTGTGAGGAGGTATTAGTATGGAAAATAAACAAAGCAGAAATGAGTATGTAAGACGCATACATACAGTTCAAGATTATATAGAGTCAAACATAAATAGTTCACTATCTATTGAAGAGCTAGCCGAGGTAGCAGGATTTTCAAAGTTTCATTTTCATCGAATTTTTAAAGGAATAATAGACGAGCCGTTATCACGATATGTAAATCGATTGAAGTTAGAAAGGGCAACAAACCTTCTTACATATCGATTGGATATGACGATTACGGATATCGCTTACCATTTTGGTTTCACAGATTCAGCAGTTTTCTCCCGTACATTTAAAAATTATTACGGAGTTAGTCCGTCTCAATATCGAAATCACAATAGCAAGAATTGCAAAGACGTAAGAGGAATTTCTCAATACAATGAATGTAAGAAGGTTCGAGGGAATGTTGAAATTGTAACAGCGGATGATATAAACGTTGCATACACAAGAGATATCGGTACATATGGAGAGTTAACTATAGCTTTTCCAAAAATGATAGAGAAATTATTTCATTACGCAGCTAAACAAAACTATCATGTATTTGATGATACGAAAGTATTAACCATTTACCACGATCATCATGAATTTACTGAGGACTATCATTTAAGAACAAGTCTATGTGTAACAATTTCAGATGAATCCACAGTAGAAACGAACGACGTTGGAATAATGGTAATACCTTCTGGAAAATATGCAGTAGGACATTTTGAAATATTCCAAGATGAATATAAAGGAGCATGGGATTTCTTATACGGTGAATGGCTGCCAAATAGCGGATATAAACCGAGAGACTCGTATCCTTTTGAAGTATATAGAAATGATCCAAAGCAGCATCCAAAGCATAAACATTTAGTTGATATATATGTACCTATCGAACCTTTTTAATTATAGGTTAAAGGGGAAGGAATAATGAAAACTGCTGAAAAGTTAGATCAGATTATAAAAGAAGAATATGAAAATATGAATGGTATGTTAGTAGTGCAGAAAGGTAATGTTATTTTTGAAAAATATTATAACGGTTACGGTCCAGATGATGCATTTCACATAGCGTCAGTCACAAAAACGATAATCTCTGCGCTAATTGGGATATGTATAGATAAGGGCTATATAAAAAGCGTTGATCAAAGAGTAATAGAATTTTTCCCGGAATATAACGTTAATTCATCTGAAGTAACAGTAAGCCATCTTCTAACGATGACAGCTCCACATCCATTCGTAGACTGGCAGGAACCGTTAGAAGAACTATGTACACAACAAGATTGGATACAATATACGTTAAATAGGATAGGAAACGGCGGAGAAATTGGATCTTTTAAATATTCATCTGCAGGAGCACATGTACTATCAGCGATTATTACGAGTGTAACAGGAAAAAGTGCCCGTGAGTTTGCGAATGAATACTTATTTCAACCACTCGGCATGAGCGAAATCTCAAACTACAATATGAAAGCATTTGGATTTGATGACTTATTCGGAAAAGCTGTAAAGGGATGGGTTCACGATCCAAACGGTATTTCGACGGGCGGCTGGGGACTAACGTTAACGGTTAGAGATATGGCGAAGTTTGCACAGATGTATTTGAATGAAGGTATTCATAATGGAAAACAAATACTATTAAAATCATGGATAAAAGAATCGACAGAAATGAACCAAAATCAATATGGTTACTTATGGTGGTTAAGAGAAGAGGATGGAATCTTTTCATACTGTGCAATGGGCGATGGTGGGAATGTGATTTGTTGTATTCCAGAGAAGGAATTGATGGTGGTGATTGCTTCTGAGGTTATACCGAATGCAGAGGATAGATGGAAGTTAATTAAAGAGTGCATACTTCCTTATTTAAAAGATTAATATGGTTATTTATATAAAAATAAGAATGAAAGGTTTAGTTAAACTTGTTATATTCTCCATAATTGAAATAAGTGTTGTGAGAACAAAGTTGTTCAACTATAGTTAGAAAACTTCAACACCTATACGATTATTGAATAATTGCAAGGTGTTGAAGTGCTTTATAATTTGTTTAGGTCCTTTTAACTATTTTTTAACTTTTCGATGTATTAGATACATCATGCCAAACACAATTACCAGCAAGATAAATTTAATTAATTCCATTAGGCTAATATCCCATTTTGTTTCTACTCCATCTGTTAAATAAAATACATTAAACATACCATGTAAAATAGCGGGTGATATTACAGAACCACCATATTCTCTCGTGTACGTCAAAATTATAGATAATATAAATAATAAAGAAAGATAACTTAATATTCCTACAAGGTAAAACTCATAATTTTTATAAAAGATTGCTACGGGTAAATGCCATGAAGACCAAATTGAAGCTATAATAATAGCAGTTTGCATGAATGTATATTTTTTTCGTAAATAGAAATGAAAATTCCCTCGCCATATAATTTCTTCTAATAATGCAGATAAAGACCCAATTGTAAGACCAGCGAGCAAGAGAAATCCTAATTCATTCCAATGATGAAATAAGAACTTTATATTATAAATATAAAAATAGAAATGCAGACATAGCCCTAGAAGGAGTGGCAATAATATAGAGAAAATTAGTGTTTTTATATTGGGACGTGAAAATCCAAATGTGTGAACTAATTTTTGTTTTTTAAATAATCTTTGATATAAAATAACAGCTAAAAGTGGAACAACCATCGTAAATCCTAAATAGTTACGACCATTTTCTATGTTCAGTAAGAAGATATAAATAAGCGATGTGAGAAGATAAATACATAATGTTGAATGATAAATTAAGTTTCTATTAATATTTTTCACCTACCTAAGTATGTATAAGTGATTAATCAAATATCCGATATTTTAATTATATATGAAATGGAAATTACATATGTTGAACTTGTAGAAAAAGTTAGACCAACCCCGTAACTTTTCACAACAAAAAATCGTTTAACAAAAGAAAGGATTTTCAATTACGAATGGGGGAGAACTATGAAGATATTAATTCTAGGTGGTACACGATTTTTAGGAAGAGCCTTCGTAGAAGAGGCTTTACAGAGAGGGCATGAAGTCATGTTATTTAATCGCGGAACAAATAAAGAAATTTTTCCCGAAGTAGAGAAGTTATTCGGTGACAGAAATAATGATGTATCAAGTTTAGAAAATCGAAAATGGGATGTTGTCGTGGATACATGTGGGTTTTCTCCGCATCACATTAGAAATGTTGGAGAAGTGCTTAAAGATAATATTGAACACTATATATTCATCTCAAGCCTTTCCGTATATAAAGATTGGATTCCGCATCATATAAAAGAAGACTATATATTACAACCTGAACCGACGGCTGAGCAAATAAAGGCTGTAGAAAATGGTGAAATATCTCCTTATGAGCATTATGGTGCGCTGAAAGTATTATGCGAAAAAGAAGCAGAGAAATATTGGCCAGGGCGTGTTTTACACGTAAGAGCAGGACTTCTTTCAGGAATGTTTGATTATACAGATCGACTTCCATACTGGATTCAGCGTGTAGCAAAAGGAGGTAAAGTGTTAGTTCCAGGAAGAAAAGACCGTCCAGTGCAGATAGTTGATATAAAAGACGTTGCAAACTGGGGACTAAACATGGCAGAAAACAATAAAGCAGGTATATTCAATGTTACAGGTCCAAATTATGAATTGACGATGGAAGGGCTATTAAATACGTGTAAAAAGGTTACGAATAGTGATGCTGAATTCGTTTGGGTCGAGGAATCGTTTATGAATGAACATAAAGTGCAGCCTTGGACAGAGATGCCTTTATGGCTTCCCGAAACTTTTTCATTAGAAGGTGAAACGAAGCCGTGGAAAGGTGGATTTTCTATTAGTATCGAGAGTGCTGTGAAAGCAGGGCTTACTTTTAGAAGATTAGAAGATACTGTTACAGATGTGTATGTGTGGATGAAGGAAATGGAAGATAGGGAATTAAAAGCAGGTATTTCAGGTGAGAGGGAGAAGGAATTGTTAGAAAAGTGGTATCAATAAATTAAGCGGAAAAATAACAATTTAAACATAGTATTAAGAAAAAGCGCCTTGTTACTAAAGAAACAAGGTGTTTTTCGTATGTGAATTTATAACTCAATTGGTTCTTCCCCGTACATTTCCCACAGCTTAGAAAACATATTTTGCAGTCCTTCTTCGTCATCCTCATCCTAGTCTAACTTGATATCAACTTCCTCAAATTTTTCTTCTATTTCAAACTCTTTCTTTTTCACACTATCAGTTGTGCCAATTTTTCTGTAAAACACAACGAAGTCTTTATCGTGTATTAGCTAGTAGCAAGACCGCCGCCTCAAAATCCGGCTAATACAAGGAAGGCCTGTATAAATAAGTTGTATTAATTACATTATTAGATTGTGTTTGTAACTATACTTTGGGAATTTTCTGTTGATTTAAAATGTACGATAGTATATATTGTATATAAAGTATATATACAATATTTTTAAAAAGAGGTATTTGCATGCAAATCACTATTAGGAACACTTCAAAGGAACCTATTTATGAACAAATTAGTGCCCAAATAAAAAAGCTTATTTTACTAGGTAATTTAAAACAAGGAGATGCTCTCCCTTCAATGCGTCAGTTAGCAAAAGATTTACGAGTAAGTATTATTACAACGAAAAGAGCATATGAAGAACTGGAAAAAGACGGTTTTATTAATTCAATTGTCGGAAGAGGGTCCTTTGTAGCAGAACAAAACATTGAAACTATGAAAGAAGAAAAATTAAAAACAGTTGAAGAAAAGTTATGTGAAGCGATTCAAAATGCTAAGCAAATGGATGTTTCTTTAAATGAGCTAAAAGAAATGCTTACAATTTTATACGAGGAGGAAAACTCTTGGAAAACGTAATAGAACTTCAAAATGTCAGTAAATCTTTTAAGGGGTTTCAAATAAACAATTTTTCGATGGAAGTAAAAAAAGGATTTGTTACGGGTTTTATTGGAGGAAATGGATCAGGTAAATCTACAACGATTAAAATGATTATGAATCTAATAAACCCGGATAGTGGAAACGTCTCCTTATTTGGCATGAACTATTCGACTGATGCGAAACGAATTAAAGAAAGAATTGGCTTCGTTTATGACGATAATGTGTTTTATGATGAACTCACATTAAAGGAAATTACTAAAATTATTGCGCCTGCTTATAAAAAATGGGATTTTAACCAATTTACATATTATAAAGATCTGTTCGAATTACCATTAAATAAAAAAATGAAAACATTCTCCAAAGGAATGAAAATGAAAGCCTCTCTCGCAATTGCCCTTTCACATCATGCTGAACTAATTATTATGGATGAACCTACATCTGGACTTGATCCTGTATTCAGAAGAGAATTATTGGATGTTCTACAAAATATTATGCAGGATGGAGAGAAAACTATCTTTTTCTCATCACATATTACAACGGATTTAGACCGCATTGCCGATTATATTACATTTATTCAAAATGGGAAGCATATTTTCACAAAAGATATTTATGCCATTGCAGAGGATTATGTTTTAGTCAAAGGACCACTAGATTTGTTAAAGTTTGATACTGAGCGTGAATTTATTTCTGTACGTAAGGCAAATACAGGTTTCGAGGGATTGATTGAAAATGCACATTCTATCGAAAACTTATTTGATAAGGATGTGGTGATTGAAAAACCAAGTTTAGAGGATATTATGTATTTCATGAAAAAGGGGGATTCAAGATGCTTAATTTAATTAAAAAGGATTTGATTTTACAAAAAACTTTCTTGCCTGCTTATCTCTTATTTCTAGTTACCTATTTGTGGGCCGGCATGGATGTAGCATATGTCATAATCATTTGTAGTGCCGTTTTTGTAATTAACACATATCAATCTGATGATAAAGATAATGCTAATATTTTAGTAAACTCATTACCGTATACTAGGAAGGAAATTATAAGTTCAAAATACGTTGGAACCTTACTTTTTACAATAGTAATCATCCCATTTTGTTTAGTTGGAAAATATTTTATTTTAGACAGCATGGAATTTCAACTTTCCTTAGAAAGTTACATACTAGGCTTCTTGGCAGTCATGCTGATAACAGCATTTTACATCCCATTTTTTGTTGCATTTAAAGTGAAAACACTTGTACCAGTTTTTATATTTTTATCTATTGGAGTTATATATTTAATGCGAAATACTCCATATTTATTAAATAAATATGCTAATGGCGTACTGACCTTTTTAAAAGAGATTTCAGATTTGAAATTATTTCTTTTATTTGCTGTCATAGCAGTGGGGTGCTATGGGGGTTCATGGATATTATCTATTCGTATCTATCAGAACAAGGCTCTTTAATAGCAAGTTCTAAAAGGAGGATGGTTTAAATGACATCAAAAAAAGAGCGTCCTAGTCGAATACGAAATTGGCTGAAAACTATTGGAGCATTTTTCGTTATGCAACTAATTTTTATCATCCTTGATATGAATTCGTGGATACCGAACTTCAAGGAAGGAGGAGTTGGGGATCGTCTCGTTAATTCAGAGTTCTTTACGGAATGGTTCGCTCCTTATAAAACAAAGCAATTTAATGTACTAACGGCAGTTATGGCTATTTTATTATTCCTAAATGTAGTAACAAGTGCAATAAAAGACGCTTTTTCTAGAAAAAGAATTAATTAGCACATAAGTTGACCTTGCGTCTTTTTAATAATGTCTTAACTATATTTAAAAACAACAGGAAAAAGATAAAAACTCCACTTATTGATGTTTCACTTTATCTTTTACAATGATTCCTTGAAAATTATTTGTTTTTTCAGTTTTTGTATATTGATAGAGATGCATTCGTCCCCCATAATGCTTCCAAAGTGTGCGTAGTAATTGTGACATATGTATTTATACTTGTGATGACAAATGATGTGTATCGTTTTTTGAAAGTTCGAAAATTATTGAACGAACTAGAGAAATTTAGTAACCTTATCTGTACAGTAATTACATAATCGTTTTGTAATAATTAGATATTAATTATATAAGGGGGCATTATGGATGGATCTTACGTTCAAAGTGGAGAAAACATGTTTTAACTACCGCGTCGGAGCAATTTGTAAACATGATAATAAAATACTTATTCTGCAAGGGGACGGTGAAGATTTTTGGTACGTACCAGGCGGTCGAGTGAAAATGCTAGAAAATAGTGAAGCTGCGTTAAAACGAGAACTTGCAGAAGAACTAGCTGTTCCTATGAAAGGGAAGAGATTAATATGGACAGTAGAAAATTTCTTTACACTTTCTGAGCGAAAGTTCCATGAGATTAGTTTTTATTATGAAGTAGAGCTACATGAATTACCTGCGAATGGAGCGGATCAATATATTTTGGAAGAAGAGGGTAGAACGTATTTGTTTAAGTGGGTGCCGGTAGAAGAGTTAGATGCATATAACTTACAGCCTGCATTTATAAAAGAGAAAGTAAAGGATATAGCAGTTCATACAGAACATATCGTTTTACAAAATTAAATGTATTCGGAGGGGAAAAGGGTGAAGGGGACTAAAAAAGAAATACATATAGATGATAAAGTAATTCGTTACACACATATCGAAAAAGGTTCTAGTAGGATTTGCTTTATGTTCTCAGGTTCAGGATACAATTACGATAAACCGTTATTTTATTATGCAACGATGTTAATGCTTGAACATAAAATAGATGTTATACATATTCATTATTCCTTTGATGGACAATTAATGAATAAACCGATGGAAGAAGTAACGAAAGTAATGATGGATGATATTCATCCTATAATGAAAGAAGTATTAAAAGATGAGCAATACAACGAGACTTTGTTTTTAGGGAAATCACTCGGAACAATTCCGATTGCAAATGATTTAATGAAGAGAGAAGAATTCGCGCAGTCAAAAATGATGCTACTTACACCTTTACTGACGTTTGATACAATTTTTGATTCTATCTTACATAGTAGTCACGAAGGGCTTTTAGTTATTGGGGATAAAGATCACCAATACAATGCAGATCAAATTGATCAGTTATATAAAACAACTTTAACGATTGATGTTGTTAAAAACGCAAATCATTCTGTAAATGTTGGGGAATATGAAACAAAGAATTCAATTGAAGCGATAGCAAATATAATAGAAAAGCTTAAAGAAGTTGTTAGGAAAAACTAACTCATCAATACATGCAAAAAGAGGTGCGAATTGCACCTCTTTTACTTTTAATAAGCCTTCAACACATGAAGCAAATAATCTTTCCGGTTCAGCGGATTATAATCAACACGTTTTCGAGTAGGGAAGGGAGCCATAAGCTTTGTGAAACCAGTTGGCTTCGTTGTAAATATGCCTTCTCCTTCTGTAAATGAATGTAGTATTCGTTTGAAACTCTCTGTTTTCGCAACAGGTAATGATCCTGTTAACTGATAAGAATTGTAATTGAATATAGGCTCTGCAAAAGTTGCTGGAACGGCAGTGAGTTTATACATTGCAGTACTAATTGCGTGCTCCGGTACAGTTAATTCAAACTCATTAATTGGTTCATATACATATGTTTCAGCTTGCTTTAAAGCATCCATTAATACGATCGGTGTCAAATTTCTAAAGTCACTTGCTGTTGTAACAGGACTAGCATAACCAGTATGTGTTAACGTGACGATAATATCTGTAACTTCCCATCCATATAATCCTTGTTTTAACGTTTGAAATACCGTATCTTCAATCGCTTTATGGAATGCTAAAGGTAGTGATCCGAGTTCAACCCCTAAGTGATATGTTACGCCAGAGTTAAGTTCACCACGTTCAACTTTGAATCCGACTGTTGCGTAAAATGGATTCTCTTTTTCACCCATTACTTCAACAGAATTGCCTAAGCCAATTGGTTTCTCGATACATACAACTCGCGTATTTGAAAAAATAACTTGCAAATTATATTTCTCATAAAGTGTTGTTTCAATTACTTCTTTTTGTACCTCACCGAAAAGGCGAATGTATAGTTCATTATGAACATCATCTTTCCACACTTTAATAAGTGGATCTTCTTCACATAGCACCATAAGTGCAGCGTATAAATCATGAATTCTTTCTTTTGATACTGCATCAATGGAAGCTTCCATTTGTGGTTCGGCAAAGTGAATATCTTTTATATAATCCGTACGTTCACCAATAATATCACCAATTTTAATATCATTCAGTCCCCACACTTTACAAAATTCACTACGAGGAACGGTAGTAGTTTGAACGGCATCTCCATTATGAAATAGGCACAGTTTTTTAATCTTTTCTTTATGGGATAGAGATTTACAGCGCTGTATATCAACATATTTTCTAACGTGTAAGCTACCTGAAAAAACTCTTACATAAGCAACCTTTTCTCCAGAAGGTTCACGTTCAATTTTAAAAACAACACCGGATAATAGTTCCTCTTGAGCCGATGCATGAGCTGGCATTAGGGCCGGAAGTTTTTCAAGTAGTTCTGTTACTCCTATACCTGTCATTGCTGAACCGAAAAAGATTGGATACACACTTGCTTGCTGTATTTGCTGTTCTAGTTTTTCTCTTAATAGTGCGTCCGGTATTATTTCGTTATTTACATATGACTCAAGTAATGATTCATTAAATGGTGCTAACAGTTCCGTACAATCATCATATGATTTATATTCAATGATCCGGGCTTCTTTCGTTCCTTCGTTTAGAACAGAGTAGAAGGGGAATGCTTCATTTGAAAGAACCTCTTTTATTTGTTTCATAACTTTTTCAGTGTTTGCTCCACTACGATCAATTTTATTAACGAATAAAATTGTCGGTATGTTTAGTTTCTGTAATGTTCGCATTAAAATTTTTGTTTGTGCTTGCACACCTTCAACGGCAGAGATAACTAAAATCGCACCGTCTAGAACGCGGAATGATCGCTCCACTTCAGCGATAAAATCAGCGTGTCCAGGTGTATCAATGACATTTACTTTTACATCATCAATAAAGAAAGAAACGACAGATGCTTTAATCGTAATTCCGCGTTGTCTTTCTAATTCCATTGAGTCAGTTTGTGTATTACCACTATCTACTCGGCCAATTTCTTTAATCACATTCGTTTCATAAAGAATACGCTCAGTCAAACTCGTCTTGCCAGCGTCTACGTGCGCGACAATCCCTATATTTATTGTTGTCATATATCAATATCCTCATTTCATTTTCCATTTTCATTTCCTCATTTCTATTTGTGTATTGCCGCATTATCAATCACTCTCCAGTTCTTTAAATTAGTATTATTATAGTGCAATTAACATTATTTGTAACGCTACAAAGCGCCTTAATTTGGAAAAAATAAAATGAAAACAAAATGCTTGCATTCTAAATCGATATAGATTATATTAATTGACATATCAACTATTGATACATCAAATGTTTTCGTTTTGATTGTAAAGGAGGGGTAATTTGACAAGTTCATGCTCAAAAGAAGCGATTATTTTATATAAATTACACTTTCTAAATAAAGAAGTAAGTTCGAAATTTGAAGGGTGTACGGGTATGAGCCAGTCTCGATTAGAGCTTATACTTCAGTTATATGAAGTAGGTGAAATTAGTCAAAAAGCACTTCAGCAAGAAGTGAATATTGATAATGCTGCGATAACGAGGCATTTAAAGCAGCTTGAGGCCAATGAAATGATTGTAAGACGTAAAAATCCAGATGATAACAGAATTACGTTAGTTTCTCTTACTGAAGAGGGACGAAATAAAATTCAAGCGTTTCAAGAGGAAAAAGAACGTTTTGCAGCATCTGCATTTAAAGGATTAAGTGAAGAAGAACGCGACAATCTTTTAAATATGTTAAACCACATTCAAGAAAATATAAAAGAATTATAAAAAAGGGAGAATACAACTATGACTAACTCAGTAAAAACAAATGATTTTAACGAAATTTTAACAGGACGTCGTTCAATTCGTAAGTACGATCCTTCAGTGAAAATTAGCAAAGAAGAAATGACAGAAATTCTTACAGAAGCAACACTTGCACCATCTTCAGTAAACATGCAACCATGGAGATTCCTTGTGATTGAAAGTGACGAAGCAAAAGCAACACTTGCGCCACTTGCGAAATTTAATCAATCTCAAGTAGAGACGTCTTCAGCAATGATCGCTGTATTTGGGGACTTAAACAACTTTGATAACGCAGAAGAAATTTACGGTACAGCAGTAGAGCGTGGACTTATGCCAGCAGAAGTAAAAGAAGATCAAATGAAAAAACTTTCAGCTTACTTCTCTATGGTTACACCAGAAGTAATGAAAGATACAGTATTAATTGACGGTGGTCTTGTAGCAATGCAATTTATGTTAGCAGCTCGTGCTCACGGCTATGACACTTGTCCAATTGGTGGTTTTGAGAAAGATCAAATCGCAGAAGCTTTCGGACTAGATAAAGACCGTCACGTACCAGTTATGTTAATTTCAATCGGAAAAGCTGCTGACAGTGGTTACCAATCAGTACGTCTTCCAATTGAAAAAGTTGCAGAGTGGAAGTAATTTTAAAGAAATAAGTGGAATATGAAAGGGGAAACACCATGATTATTATTCACGCAATATTTCAAGTAGATCCAGCAAAACAACAAGCATTTTTAGAAGAAATTCAGCCACTCATTCACGGATCAAGAGAAGAAAGTGGAAATGTATCTTATGACTTATATAAAGATACAGAAAAAGAAAGTGTTTATACGATGGTAGAAGTATGGAAAGATGAAGCAGCAGTTGCGAGCCATAATACGAGTGAACACTTCACATCTTTCGTTAGTAAAGCAGCACAATTTTTAACTGCTCCGCTTAATATAAAAGCTTATAATGGAGAGTTAGTAAAATAAGAAGGTAGAAAAAGATGACTTTAGCGTGTGGCTGAGGTCATCTTTTTTATTTCAATTTAAGGTTGAAATGGTTATATTAGTTAATTCTGTTACAATTTTTTAATCAACATTATTATTCTTCTTCATGTATGTAATCACCTTTAAATAAGTGAAGTAAATTAAGTGTAAATTAATTTGTTTTACTTATACTTAATTTTGTGTTAATGTATATTTAATTTTTTAATGTATTTATCCTTGTTTTATTAAAATAGAAAGAAAAAGA
Source organism: Bacillus sp. AF62 (assembly GCF_050312695.1). Lineage (NCBI taxonomy): Bacteria > Bacillati > Bacillota > Bacilli > Caryophanales > Bacillaceae > Bacillus > Bacillus sp. AF62. Next base: position 102,448 of record NZ_JBNPJZ010000065.1, read on the forward strand.
AATGTATTAGAGTTAAAAGTTACACGGCCAGTATGTAAATAATAACTTATAATTTATTTTTAAATTTTTTAAGGGTGTGAACTATAATGAAATCGGTATTAAAAAGCATACTTATTTCCTTTGTTTTTTCAGCAGTAGGTATGTGTTGGTTGCTGTTCTTATTATTTCAAGGGGACGGTGATTGGTTATTATCTTGGATAGGCGTATTAATGTCATATTTATCTTTATATACTTTAATAGATTTATACTGTAAAAATACATACGATAAAAAATTAAATAAATGGCTTATAAAAACAGCGGTGACTAGCTTTAGTTTTGCAGTATTAGGAATCTCATTTTGCATCATACATGAGCTATTAACACCATGGAGTCTTAGTTTAATGGTGTGGTATTGGTTGCTAATGTTAGTATTATTTTTAACAACTATAATATCATTAATCAGTTTAGTATTTGTTAATCGTAAAAATCACAATTTCACCGTCGGATATAGAATGCTCATACTTCTAAATGTATTTCTTACATTGGGACCAGTATTATGGCCGCTATTACTTTCTATTATTGGAAATGGTATGAATGCTAGTGCGGGCTGGTAAAAAGGAATATAAATTAGTTGTGTAAAGAATAGGACGAAAAGTTGATATAGAATTTTAAATGTTTAAGAGAACATGTTTACATAAAAAATGAAAACATGTTCTCTTTTTATTTGCATGCATAACTCTTCCTCAGTTTACCGTATTTAAATTTAAACGTAAGTATTTCGTAAGGAATGGATAAGAAAAAAGAGAGATTTATCATATAGGATGAAAGTATAGCTTGAATCAATCCGATATTAATGGAGGAGAGAAAGCCTTATGAAAAAATGTAATTCAATTAAGTTAGCAAGTTTTGCAGTTTTATTAGCGGGTACTGCTCTATTCACACCTGGTTTTACTGTGACTGCAGAGTCAACTCAAAATATTTCTAGTTCGTCACAAGTACATGATCAAAAGAATCGTAATGGCTGGAAACAAGTAATGCAGGAAACAGTACAGCTTGGTGCTGTAGGAATATTAGCTAAGGCGTCTAACAACGGAAAAACGAGTAGTTATACTGCTGGCGTAGCAGATCTAAGTACAAAGAAACCGGTGAAATCAGATTATCGCTTTCGGATTGGTAGTGTGACGAAAACTTTTACTGCCACGACTGTTCTGCAATTAGTTGGAGAAAATCGCGTACAACTTGACGATTCAATTGAAAAGTGGCTACCGGGCCTCATTCAAGGAAATGGGTATGATGGTAATCAAATTACGATACGCCAACTTTTGAATCATACGAGTGGTATAGCTGAATATTTAAAGTCAAAAGATGCTGACATAATGAATTCGAAAAAAACGTATACAGCAGAAGAAATAGTGAAAATAGGCCTTTCGCTGCCTCCAGATTTCTCGCCGGGTAAAGACTGGTTGTATTCAAACACAGGATACGTAATACTAGGAATGCTTATTGAAAAAATAACTGGAAATAGTTATGCGGAAGAAATCGAAAAGCGAATTATTGAACCTTTGGACCTATCAAATACGTTTTTACCAGGAAATTCACCCGTCATCCCAGGAAAGAATCATGCTCGTGGATATGTGAAAATGGAAGGAACAGGCGAGTTGAAAGATATTACGTATTATAATCCGAGTTTAGCTAATGCAGCTGGAGATATGATTTCTAATGCGGATGATTTAAATAAGTTCTTTTCATCTTTACTTGGTGGTAAGTTACTGAAGGAACGCGAGCTAAAAGAAATGCTTACTACAGTCCCTATAGAAGGCAAAGGGGTTGGTGACGCATACGGTCTTGGAATCTATGAGACTAAACTTCCAAACGGTGTTTCAGTTTGGGGGCATGGAGGAGGAATTCCTGGATTTACAACTTTTGCTGGGGGAGTAATTGGAGGCAAACATACATTGGCTATCAGTCTTAACTCAATAGGTGGGGTCGATATTGTTCCGCAGTTTAATAAAATGATGCAAATTGAATTTAATAAATAGATGAAAAGAAAGTGAATGGAATTTTGTTATAGTTATATTTAAAAGAGGTGCTCTTTTAAGTTCGCAACTATGGACAGTAGTTGCATTTATGATATGGCATCAAGTGTATTTCAAAGTGAAAATCAATCTTAATGCTTACGATAAAAATAAAAAGGATGTCAGTTACATGACATTCTTTTTATTTTGGATAAAAAAGGTGTGTATGTAGTTCTGAAAATTGTTATTTTTTAAATTATTAAATATAATGAAGGATATAGGGGCGCCAATAGGGGAGTTATGAATGGAAAATACTTTAGTTAGTTAAGTATTTCTCGTTTTAATCAAAATAATTATGAGTTGATTTGGAGTTGAATACAATGGGGAAAAATCATTATAAATGGAGTAATAAACAATTACGAGAACATGTTGAAGTAATAGATGGTAAAAGAAGCCCACACATATTATTAAAGAATGCAACATATTTAAATTCCTATATGCGCGAGTGGATGACAGCGAACATTTGGATATATAATGATCGAATTGTATACGTAGGGGAGCAGCTGCCAGAGCAATTAACGGAGTGTGAAGTTGTTGATTGCGAAGGAAAGTGTGTCGTACCCGGTTACATAGAACCGCATGCACATCCATATCAGTTGTATAACCCAGAGACGCTAGCAAATCATGCGATGCAATTTGGGACAACGACTTTTATTAATGATAATTTAACTCTATTTTTCACATTAAAACGTGAAGAATCATTTCGTTTATTAGAGGAATTTAAAAAGATTCCAGCTACTATGTATTGGTGGTGCCGTTTTGATGGACAGACTGAATTGCAAAACGGGGAATCTTTGTTTAATAGTAAAGAAATAATAGAATGGCTGAAACAAGAAGCTGTTCTTCAAGGTGGGGAGTTAACAGCATGGCCAAAATTATTACATGGTGATGATGAAATGTTAACTTGGGTGCAGGAAACGAAGCGATTGCAGAAGAAAGTAGAAGGCCATTTTCCGGGTGCATCTGAAACGACTTTAGCGAAGTTAAAACTGTTAGGTACAGATTGTGATCATGAAGCGATGACAGGGCAGGAAGCTTTCACTCGTCTTATGCAAGGTTACACCGTTTCTCTTAGAAATTCTTCCATTAGACCGGATTTAGAAGTTTTATTAAAAGAATTGTTGGAATTAGGCGTGAAACAGTTTGATAGATTTATACTTACTACAGACGGCTCACATCCTTCGTTTTATGACAATGGAATGACAAACGTAATGATTTCTACCGCGATAAAACAAGGAGTGCCAGTAATAGATGCATACCATATGGCTAGTTATAATATTGCTCGCTATTATAATATGGAACATGTACATGGTTCGATTGCGACAGGTAGAATTGCTAATATCAATATTTTAGAAAGTAAAGAAAACCCAGTACCAATTAGTGTCCTTGCAAAGGGGAAATGGGTGAAGCGTGACGGTGTAAATACGCATGAAGCATTACATATAGACTGGAGTAAATATAAAGTAACTCCATTATCATTAGATTGGTCAATAGAAAAAGAGGATATGATTTTCTCTAATAAAACGGGGATACACTTATTAAATAACGTTATTACAAAACCATATACTAGTGAAATCAATATAGACTGTGATGAATTATCCACAGATCATGATGAATGCTTCCTCATGATGATTGCTCGTGATGGTACTTGGCGAGTAAATACAGTTGTAAAAGGTTTTGCGAAAGAATTAGGTGGTCTTGCTAGTTCTTATTCCGGCACAGGTGATATGATTCTCATTGGAAAAAGTAAAGAAGATATGCTTACAGCTTTTCGTAGAGTAAAAGAGCTCGGTGGTGGAATGGTCGTAGCAGAAAACAATGAAGTGTTACACGAAATAGCATTACCATTGCTCGGGATTATGTCTAATTTAAAAATGAGTGAATTAATACAGGAAGAGAAACAGATGGTGAAATTACTACAAGAGCGTGGCTACGTGTATGATGATCCAGCATTTACAATTTTATTCTTTTCTGCGACGCACTTGCCTTTTATACGAGTAACACCTATAGGATTATATGATGTGAAAAGTAGTAAGGTAGTTGCCCCGCCCGTGAATTTGATAAAGCAATATTAAAAGGAAAGATCCTATAAAAATTTTATTTTATAGGATCTTTCTTTTTATTAGCATAAGAATATTGTAAGCCTCAAATGATATAGTATCTAAATCATTTGAGGTGATATGTAAATATGAAAAAAACATTTTACATTTTAAGCATATTTATTCTGTGTGTATCGATACAACACGTTGTACATTCCCAATCAGATGCACCAAGGTTATCTTCGGATTGTCTCGAAGAAAGAAAAGTTCGAGATGAAAAGTATGTGAAGAATATAATACAGGACATTAAATCCACATTTAATTTAAATATTGATGAACATAGTTTTTGGGAAGTAAGTAAAAGAGATCTGGAGGCTGCCCATTTGATGTATGGTGGAAAGGAAAATGATTCTTATTATAATTCGCTAACTAAAATTTATGATAGTGGTGGATTTAGCGAACAGCCCAGCTTATTTGTGAGGGCGCAAGAAGCATTTTTACTTTATAAAGAAAAAGATAATATCAATGTAATGAAACGCCTAAAACTAGACGTTGAAAAAGGGGAATGGCTCGTTATAAAAACGAAAAAGAAGAAAGGGAAAAAAGTGAAATTCAAGCCTTTGCAATGTGAAAAAGATTATATGAAAAAGAGAAAAGAATAACAAAATACTTATTCATGCTGTTTTTATTCAATGATATTTTGCTGTTGATGTGAAATAGAAAAAGGTAAACAAACATATTAGCTTTATGGAATATGTTTGTTTACCTTTTTTTGAGAGATTTAAAAATTGGGGATGTTTTTAGTTGGAAATTATGTACTGGCTAATGAACTTATAACATTCAATGAATTTGTTTTTCATAAACATTAGATTTTGTGTCAAATGATTTATACATTGCCGAACCACCTATGTATATTTTATTCTACAGTATTTATAAAAGAATATTGGCCATGCATAAGAAATATGATTGGCACAGTTTTTGCTTGTATTAAATGTAAGGAAGGGAGATTGTATGTAAGGAATCTGTACTCGTAATAGTATAAAACAAGCTACTATTGCATTATTAATCATAGTTGTATTTATAGCGGAACTGTAAATACATACAAATAAGTAGGTTTTTAGTTTAAAAATTCTGAATTTTCTTTTAAATTATCAGGGGGCAATGGTATGGTTAAATATTCGAAAATTTCTAAGTGGATTCTTGGTGTTGGACTAGTGACAATAACATGTAATGGTTTGCAAATTCAAGCAGAGACAAAAGAGAAAAATGTGAAGAACGTATTACAAATGGAGCCGGTAGGAATACAGAAATCTGTTGATGAATTGGCGCACCCTTCAAAAGTACAAGAAAATGCATCTTTTACAAAACGGTTAAAATTAGCGGATTTATCGCAGCGTCCACTAGCACCAAACGATAATATTAAACCGTTAGCTGAAGAAAAAAAGTATTCAATGGCTGAGTTAAATCAATTAAATAATAAACAATTAACTGATCTTCTTGTGACAATTAAATGGTATCAAATTCCAGAATTATTTCAGTTTAATAGTGATAGTCTTAAATTCTATCAAGATGATAGTCGAATGCAAGCAATTATTAATAAACTAGCAGAACAAGGACAAGCTTATACGAAAGATGATTCAAAAGGGATTGAAACATTAGTAGAAGCTCTACGTGCAGCATTTTATTTAGGTTTTTACCATGATGAATTAAGCAAACTAAATGAGCGTAGCTACCATGATAAATGTTTACCAGCTTTAAAAACAATTGCAAAAAATCCAAATTTCAAACTTGGTACATCAGAACAAAATAAAGTAATTGCATCATATGGAAAATTAATTGGAAATGCATCAGCAGATGTTGAAACGGTTTTATATGCAGGTGAAATTTTTAAACAATATAATGATAATCTTGCAACTTTCATTGAAGATCGAACAAAAGGAGACGCTATATATGAGTTGATGAAGGGAATTGACTTTGATATTCAGACGGATATGTACACGACTGGAAAAGAGCCAAAAGATACGATGTGGTTTCGAAATATTGATAACTTTATTAATGAAGTAAATCGTTTTGCACTACTTGGTACAGTAACAAATAAAAACGGATGGTTAATTAATAATGGGATTTACTATGCTGGACGATTGGGCAAGCTTCATAGCACGCCGACAAAAGGACAACAAGTTGTTACAGATGCAATGCGAATTTATCCATATTTAGGAGAGCAATACTTTGTTGCGGCAGAACAAATTACTACAAATTATGGAGGAATAGATGCGAACGGAAAAACTGTAAATTTAGATCAAATTCGAGAAGAGGGTAAAAAGAAATATTTACCGAAAACGTATACGTTTGATGATGGAGCAATTGTCTTTAAAACTGGGGATAAAGTTAGCGAAGAGAAAATTAAACGTCTATACTGGGCGGCAAAAGAAGTGCGTTCTCAATTTTATCGTACAGTTGGTAGCGATAAACCACTTGAAAGTGGACATGCTGATGATGTGTTAACGATGGTTATTTATAATAGCCCAGATGAGTATCAATTTAATCGTCAACTGTACGGATATGAAACGAATAATGGTGGGATTTATATTGAAGGAACAGGGACTTTCTTTACATATGAACGTACACCAGAGCAAAGTATTTATAGTTTGGAAGAATTATTCCGCCATGAATTTACGCACTACTTACAGGGAAGATACGAAGTTCAGGGATTATGGGGACAAGGAGAAATGTATCAAAATGAACGTTTAACATGGTTTGAAGAAGGAAACGCAGAGTTCTTTGCAGGTGCAACGCGATTAGATAGTGTAGTACCGCGAAAAAGTATAATTGGTGGGTTATCTAATGATCCTGCAAAACGTTATACAGCATCACAAACATTAAATGCGAAATATGGAACGTGGGATTTTTATAATTATTCGTTTGCGCTGCAATCATATATGTATAATAAGCGCCCTGAAATGTTCGATAAAGTGCATGATTTGATTCGCGCAAATGATGTTTCAAGTTACGATGCATACCGTGCTACATTAAGCAAAGATAATAAGTTAAATGAAGAATATCAATCTTATATGCAAATGCTTATTGATAATCGCGATAAGTATACAATTCCACAAGTATCAGATGAGTATTTAACTCAGCATGATCCAAAATCGCTTTCGGACATTACTTCAGATATTACGAATGAAGCGAAATTAAAAGATGTGAAAGTAACAAAGAATAAATCACAATTCTTTAATACATTTACACTACAGGGGACATATACAGGAAGTGCGGCTAAAGGAGAAGTTGAGGACTGGAAAGTGATGAATGAAGCAACAAATAATATGTTGAAACGTCTTTCAGGAAGAGAGTGGACTGGATATAAAACATTGACTGCTTATTTTGTAAATTACCGTGTAAATAATGCTGGGCAATATGAATATGATGTTGTGTTTAGCGGAGTGAATACGGAAGAAGGTACGGCTGTAGAAAAAGAACCAAATAATTCATTTGAAACAGCAAACCCACTATCTTTGAATATTTTGTTAAGAGGAACCTTGAGCGATCAAGATCAGGGGGATAAATTTGTTATTGATGTAAAGGATCAAAAAGATTTACAAATTTCTGTTACGAACGAACAAAATCTTGGACTGAACTGGGTATTATATTCTGAATCAGATCTAAATAATTATGTAGCTTATGCAACAAAACGTGATGGAAACAAATTGCTTGGAAATTATAATGCAAAGCCAGGGAAATATTACTTAAGTGTATATAAGTATGGTGGTGGAACAGGGAATTATACGGTACAAGTAAAATAGTTTACTATAATTTATTTTGAAAGGAAACTTATTGCATTTTTTAGCAAAATAAAGTATGTAATGTTAAAAATTAAACTATATCAATATATCCCTGTTCTAATTATAGAACAGGGATATATTGGCTTTATATTTTTAAATTAAATAATCTCATTGGATTTTGACAAGAAAATAATTAATATAGATTTGAATTCTCATTCGTAAAGAATACTTTAATCTTCTTAATGCTCTTTCATTTTTGTCTCAATGCTTGTTTTCAAATCAGTTGATACTTGATTGAAATACCCCAAAACGATCTCCCTAATATCATCGGATATAACTTTCAAATCACTAGCTAAGTTCTCAGCGAGATGTTCTTTTTCTATCGGTTTTAACTTCGTATAAAATTCACCAGCCTGCGTAAAGTCATTCTGTTTTGTTATAGAAGTTCTTTCAAGTTTACCTTCAACGTACCTTCCGTCACCGCTTGTAATTTGATTAGCGGGTGTCCAATCTTGCTGTTGGTTAATCGTTAATTTGCGAAATTCGGGACCAATTCTTCTTCTTTGTGAATCACTGTAAATGTTAGCGCGCCCTTGCAGCATTTTATCATCTGATAGTTCTGCACCATCCAGTAAATTAGAAGGGGAGAATGCGACTTTCTCTACTTGTTCCATAAAATTTTCAGGATTTTTATTTAATACCATTTTCCCGACTGGTATGAGAGGATACGTCTGTTCATCCCATACTTTTGTGTCATCTAAAGGATCATAAGATAGGTAAGCTTCATCTTTCGGATCCATGAGCTGGACGTATAAACCATACTCCACTGGTTTACCATTTTCAATAGCATCATATAAATCTTTCCCGCTATAATCAGGATTTTCAGCAGCTAGTTTAATTGCTTCTTTATTAGTAATGTACTGTACACCTTCAAATGGTACCAATGATACTTTACATACTTTCGATTACCTTCCGCATTTCTCCATACATATGTATTAACACTATGTCCTGGAATGTGGCGAAGACTTTTGGCCGTACCATTATTAGAGTATAAACGGACAACAAAATGAATAGATTCAGGTGCTTTAGCGACAAAATTCCAAAATCTATTAGGGTCTATTAAGTTATTTTTAGGTGAAGGCAATAATGCTTGAATCGTTTCAGGGAAACGCATTGGGTCACGAACAGAAAAAACAGGAATGTGATTACATAAAAGGTCAAAAATTCCTTCTTTTGTATAAAATTTTGTAGAAAAACCGCCTACATTTCTAGCAGTATCCGGTGTTCCTTTCGTACTAACAGCTAACGAAAATCGCACCATAACAGGAACTTTCTCATTAGAATTTTGTAAAAAACTTAATTTAGTATGTTCAGACATCGAATATATCGTTTGAAAATAACCGAACGCACCAAATCCTTTTACATGAACAGGTCTTTCTAAAATTTTTTCATGAATAAATTCTTGTAATGACTCATGCAGTACACTATCTTGCTCTAGTACGGGTCCACGTGAACCAACTGTTTGAGAGTGAAGTTTAGCTTGTTCATTACGTTCGTCATTTTCATTAAAGTCTTTCCCTAGTATAGATTGCCCCTGTTTATCATAGTTTTCATCCATCGATATAGCCTCCAAATCTTTTTTGTCCATTGTTACTAAATATGATTCTATAGCCTTAATTATGTATGACACGCACAGTTCAAAGCAGTAACATACCGCTAGATGAAAAAAACACATATGTAGTGGACCTGTTGAAATAGAAGAAATTATGGAAAAATGAATATCGGGAAGAGAAAGCACACGTTTTACTAAAAATGTGGAAGAAAACCACTATTAAAATTTCAATCTTAAAACTTAATTTATAAACGATTATATAGAGAATGAACGTTAAAAAAGGGAAAATAACTAGGAGGAATTTAACATGTCGAATTGGTTTCAATTAGATAAAGAATATATGATGTCTACATATTGTCGTACAGAGGTTGCAATGGAAAGAGGAGAAGGGTGTAAACTGTATGATGTAGATGGTAAAGAGTATTTAGATTTATTTTCTGGCGTAGGAGTAAATGTATTAGGATACAATCATCCTAAAATTGTACAAATGACAATGGAGCAAGTTGCGAAATCGTTGCATTTACCGTTTCATTTTTTAAACCCAGTTGCAATTGAGTATGCAAAAAAATTAGTAGATTGTACTTTAAAAAGCGGAAAAGTCTTTTTTACAAACTCTGGTACGGAAGCGACAGAAACAACGTTGAAATTAATTGATAAATATAGAGCTAATAAGGGTGAAGAACGTGAAGGAATTGTAGTACTGAAGAATAGTTTCCACGGGCGTACGTTAGGAGCACTTCATTTTACGAGACAGGAAAGTGTATATCAAAATTTCCCTAAAACATCTATTCCTGTATATGAAGTAGAGCGTGAGAATATAGACCAATTAGAAGAAACCATTATTAAAGAAAATCCAATTGCGATTATGCTAGAGCCTGTTTTAGGTAGCGGGGGGATTTATCCTTTATCAAGTGAATATTTACATGGTGTTCAAAATTTATGTGAAAAATATAATGTACTTCTTGTCGTTGATGAAGTTCAAAGTGGTATGGGTCGAACGGGAAAATTATTTGCTTATCAAAATTTTAATATCACACCGGACATTATTCAAATTGGTAAAGGAGCAGGAGGCGGGATACCGCTAGGAGGAATTATTGTAGGTGAAAGGTTATGTGATGTATTTTCACCAGGAGATCACGGGACAACATTTGCTCATTCATCAATGGGAACAGCTTTAGGTTTAACTGTATTAAATACATTACTTGATGATGGGTTAATGCAAGAAGCTTATGAAACGTCACTATATTTGAATGACAAACTGCAAGATATTCAGAAAGAAAATGCTTATTATATTCAGGAAGTACGTCATACGGGGATGATGTTTGGGATAAGTGTGAATGACACGAATGAAAATGTGAAGAAATTACAGATTGAGTTAATGAATAAAGGGATGTTAGTCGATCTAACACAAGGGAATATTATTCGATTACTTCCGCCGTATATTATTACGAAAGAGGAAATTGACGCATTCACTTATGAGTTTATTTCCTGTGTTCATAACATAGCTGCTACAGCAAGTATTTAAAAAAATATAAAAAAATATAAAAAGCTGAAGAAGGCGCTATTTTAGCGGCTTCTTCAGCTTTTTAAAATAGTAAATTACTTAACCTAGAGAGCATCTCATTGGACAAATAATTAATTATGTGAAACAATAATAACAGATAAGGAGACGTTAATTTTCCTTAAGTGCTTCGAATTAATTTTATTCAATAAGAGAAGGTGTGCTTAAAGAAGTTAAATTAAAAAGGAGCTGTTTTATTATATGCAACAAAATAATGATTTAAATTTTGAACCTCAAGACGTTAATATTGTCAATCCTAAACAAGCCAGGAAAGCAGTAATTGCTACTGGTATAGGAAACGCAATGGAGTGGTTTGACTTCGGATTATACGCGTATTTAGCGGTTATCTTAAGTCAATTATTCTTCTCAGGTGTTGATAATAGTGGATTGCAACTTGTACTTACATTCGGTACATTTGCAGCAGCCTTTCTCGTTCGACCAATCGGAGGTGTATTCTTTGGTAGAATAGGAGATAAGTACGGCCGAAAAATCGTGTTAAGTACTACTATTATTTTAATGGCACTTTCTACATTATTCATCGCATTACTACCAACCTATGAACAAATTGGTGTATGGGCACCAATACTACTTTTAGTTGCCCGAATGATTCAAGGCTTCTCTACAGGCGGCGAATATTCAGGAGCAATGGTTTATATCGCAGAATCTTCTCCAGATAAAAAGCGTGGTATACTCGGTAGTGGTCTTGAAATTGGAACACTCTCAGGTTACATTGCTGCATCGGTAATTGTTACCATTTTGACGTTATTGTTAACAGATGAGCAAATGCTCAGCTGGGGATGGCGTATTCCGTTCTTAGTAGCTGCACCAATTGGTTTGGTCGGTTTATACTTACGCCGTCATCTAGATGAATCTCCAATCTTTGAAGAGATGGAAAAAGCACAAGAGGAATCTGAAGACAATGAACAATTTTCATTTATGGATATTATTAAATATCACAAAAAAGACTTCTTATTAAGCACAGTAATTGTCGCCTTCTTTAATATTACGAATTATATGATTCTTTCGTATATTCCTTCTTATCTAACTCAAGTACTTAAAGTCAAAGAAACAACAGGCTTATTAATTATTTCTATTACGATGGCACTTATGATTCCACTAGCACTATATTTCGGTAAATTAAGTGATAAAATTGGTAATAAACGCGTCGTGCAAATTGGTTTACTTGGTTTAACTGTATTTGCAATTCCAGCATTTTTACTAATAGGTAACGGACATATTGCAGCTATATTTGCAGGTATTTTCGTACTAGGTTTCTTCTTAAGTGTATATGAAGGAACATTACCTTCATTATTACCATCACTCTTTTTCACTGATGTACGTTATCGAGCACTTTCGATCTCATTTAATATTTCTGTATCGATATTCGGTGGAACAACACCGCTTGTATGTTCATACTTAGTTCATGCAACTGGTAACCCGCTTGCGCCAGCATTTTATTTGACGGGTGTAAGTATTATTGGATTAGTTGTATTTAGTGTATTATTTGTTACGACTTCAGGGCGTGCGCTAAAAGGTTCATATCCTACAGTAGAAACGAAAAAAGAAGCACACCTAATCGCTAAAGAAGACCCTGAAGAAACACTTTGGTGGCATGAAGAGTCATTAGAAATTGAAGCAGGGAAGAATGCTTCAATTTAAAAAGCAACGTAGAAGTATAAAAAGACTCCTATGAATATAGGAGTCTTTTTGTTACGTTATTTCTTTCGTTTCTTCAAACTTTTCTGATAGGCATAAAGCTTATGAATCTCTTCCTTAAATTCATGCAGAAGTACAATGCTTTTACCATTTGAATAACGCACCGTATTATAAGCATCTATAATAATATCACTTTGAATATTTACATCTTCTTCATCATTTATTCTTTCTAGCCAAGCTTCAACAGTTTCTCCCCGTTTTCTATTTAAAGGAGGGGTTAACTTACTCTCTAGCTTGAAAATTTCCTTCCGAATTTCGTTATGCGGCGGTTTATTTCGTTTAAAACGATTTTGGTTTGTTCCTTCTTTATTAGTAATAATAGTAGATTCGAAGGCGGGCATATTTGGTAAACTGAATTGTTTTCGTTTTTTTACTATTTTCCAAACGACGTAAATAGCGATAGCTGTACATGCTATTATGGTAATGCTATTTATGAGTGTGGGGTCAAAATCAGGAAGTTTTTCCCCATTGTCTTCAATTTTAGGTTTTAAGAGATGCCCTTTACTTGCCCAAACCCCTTCAGTATCTTTCAATTCAGCTGCTATGAGAAATGGATTTATAACATAACCGACTCCTAACGCGACTACTTCTGTGATAAAGCTAAAAATAAGACGAATAAAAGGAAAAACTAAAACAAGTACTATACTCATTACACCAATCGTAATGATAGAAATGAAACGTAATAACTGTTGATTCCGATTTGCCCCAGTTAACCAAAATGTAATCATAATGTGTATAACTAATAGTAACAGCTTCCACAAAGGTGGAAAGGACGCATAAAATATGGCTGAAATACTAAACCAAACAATACCGCCTAACGATTTTTGAACTGGATATCCTGGTCCGACTACATGTACGATAAAGAAGAAAAGCGGTAACATAATTGTGCCGAATAGAGAGAATGGGAGAAGGAAAGAACAACCAATTATTTGAGTAATGAACAGTATGACAAATCCGGTTGTTTTTTTATTCATAAATTTATGAATAAGAAATACGCCTATATAGCCTGTTGCTAAAAATATGGCAATAGCAACAAGGTCATCCCTTTCTGTTAATAATGAAAGGAGGAGAAGCAAAATAAAGTCATTAACGTGATAGAGCCAAGTTTTCAACCGATTCCACCATCCCTTCGCTATTAATGAGGAACGTTGGCTGAGAGAGAAGAGGGAGTTCATTTTTCTGTAAACCAATGTATATCATTGTAGACGAACGTTCTCTCTTTCTTGTTACATAATGAAGGAATCCTTGTTTCGGAAGTAACGTACTATAATCTGAAATACGTGCTAATTCTTCTAAAGCTTTTGCATATTGTGTTTGCCCTTCATGTAACGATAAATGTAATGCACCACCTTCTGCTAATACACTAATAAATAATTCAAACGGTATGTGATGCTTCGTTGCATATTGGCAAATGTATGTTGCGAATGAAATTAAATCTTCAACATTATCTTTCCAACCAAATCCACGATCGGCAGCTAAAGAAAGACAAATCGTCCAACTATAATTTTTTACAGGTTCAAATTGCTTCGCTTGTAATTCTTGCATTTTAGCAGATGCCTTCCAATGAATAGAGCGGAAAGACTCACGCTCATATCGCTTTACACCGATAATAGATGTTTCATCATTGTAAAAAGAAAAATTAGTTCGATAAGAACCAGTTAGAAGTTGCTGAAGTTCTTGCAAACCTGCTACTTCTTTAGGAGAAGGATACACAATAATTTCAGTTTTTAACTTATCGAAAACAGGTAAGTATACATTTAATAAATGAAAAGGATCTTTTAAAACACATTCGAACTGTTCAATTTGAAACACACCACGTTTCGTTGCGGTTAATGTTAAATCCCATTTTTGCGCCGAATGTGCAGGTTGTGAAAATGGAAAAGAGAATAACGTTTTTGATATTCGTTCAATTCCTTGATCTTTATGCTGTATAAGAGACGCATCTAAATGAAAATAACAAACACCATTAACGAGAGGGATATGTGCACCGTTTTTCAAATGAATAAAAAACTTTCCAGATTCATCAGGGAAAAGCCGAGTTGTTTGTCTCTCGTTTATAACTTCAAATTTTTTCTCTATGTAAGCGACATATTTATAAATGAAAATCGCAAATAAATAATAGGAGAAAAAGAGAAACATTATAATTCGTTGCGGCATAAAAAATGTAAATAGTATAGCGCCTGGCACAGTTAGTTGAATAATATGGAGTTGAAAAAATAAAGGTACAGTTACAACACGCTGTCCATTCATGCTTGCTCAATCTCCACAGGTACGTCAACTTCTTTTAAAATACTTTGCATTATATCATTTTTAGTCGTGCGCAGGGCACCTTCCATTGATAAGACAATACGGTGATTCCAAACAGAAGGAGTTAAAAATTGTATATCTTCAGGGGTGCAATATTCTCTCCCGCGTAAGAAGGCTAATGCTTGAACTGCGCGCACTAAAGAAAGTGTGGCACGTGGGCTTACACCGTTAGCGATGTAATCGTGATTTCGAGTAGCTTGTGCAAGTTTAATTATGTAATGTTCTAACGGTTCTGATATGAAAATTTCTTTTATTCGTTTCTGTGATTCTAATATATCTTCTAAAGAGATAACAGGTGTGACACGTTCTAGCGGTATATCGTTACGAAAACGTCGCATCATTTGTAACTCATCTTCAGGAGTTGGATAACCGATTGAAATCGTCATTAAAAAGCGATCAAGCTGTGCATCTGGAAGAGGGAAAGTCCCTTGTGATTCAATTGGGTTTTGCGTTGCAATAACAAAGAACGGTTTTGGGAGAGGAGTAGACTGTTTTTCAAGCGTCACTTGTCGCTCTTCCATCGCTTCTAACAAACTAGATTGTGTTCTCGGCATTGCACGGTTAATTTCATCTGCTAGCAAAATGTTTGTCATAACGGGTCCAATTCTTAACTCAAATTCACTTGTTTTTGGGTTAAAGTATTCAATACCTGTTACATCACTTGGAAGTACATCAGGGGTAAATTGAACACGAGAAAAACTACCGCCAATACTTTTTGAAATGGTTTTCGCCAGTAACGTTTTCCCAGTACCAGGCACGTCTTCGAGTAGTACATGTCCATCAGCAAGCAGTGAAACAAGCAGTAGATCAATAACATTTTCTTTACCAACAAACACAGATCCTATGTTTTCTTTCAATTTATTTATCATATGTACCATTCCTTTCAGTATAAAAGAGCTAATATTTCTATATTTTAACAAATTATTCAGAAAATTAGTATGATTTTTTAATTCAAAGAAATAGATATTTAATTATTAAATTAATCTTGCATATTTTGGAATATGAATATACAATATCGGTATACGATGTATCGTTAGTCGATATATCATAAGGCGATGTATCGGAGGTAGTTATAATGAATGCGAAGGCGCAAAAATATATTCCGTTAACTGAGGCGACATACTACATATTATTGTCACTTGTAAAGCCAATGCATGGTTATGGAATTATGCAAATGGTAGAAGAGATGACAAATGGAGAAGTAAAACTCGGTCCTGGTACGTTATACGGGAATACGACGAAATTACTTAAAGAAAAATTAATTGTTGAAGTTGCCTCTACAGATAGAAAGAAGTGCTATGAGTTAACGCTGTTTGGGAGAGAAGTGTTAGAGCTCGAGTATAACAGGTTACAGAGATCTGTAAGGAATGGGAATAGTATATTAGGGGAGTGAATGGAATATGGAGACAAAGAAGGTATTCAAACCTTTCGCGATATGGAGCTTGGAAAAAGAAGAAGCTTTTTTAAGAAAAATGCATCAAAAAGGATGGGCTTTACAAAAGTATAATGTAATGTATACGTTTAAGAAAACTGAACCGAAAGATGTAATATATAAAGCGGATTTTAGACTGGATTATAAAGATTCGAAAGAAAAACAACTAGAATATATTGATATATATGAAATGTGTGGCTGGAAACATGTAACGAGTTTTGCGAAATGGAATTATTTCTGTAAAGAAGTAGACGAGGAAAATGAGTTACCTGATATTTATTCAGACAAAGAAACGAAGATACAAAAACTTGTTGAATTGATACAGTTCGTTGCAATTATGTTTGTAACGTTAATTCCAGTGCTTTACTTATGTTTTCTTGGAGTATCAGAATCAGGATTATATAGAGGTATGGTAGGGTTTTTAGTTTGTATATATTCATATGCGTTTATTAATTTATTTAGAAAGCTTAAAAAATGAAAAAGGAAATATTTTAACAAAGAGTGATATTCTTAGAGAAGATATATTGGGAAATCATCTTCTCTAATCTTTATATATATTTATTTTGTTCATTCTTTTTTACATAATAAAAGACTACCTTGTTAATTCATAGAATTAACAGTTACAAAGATAATACCAGTAACAATACCTAAAAAAAATCATAAATGAAGAAGAAATAATTAATAATAAAGAATTAGCAATAAATATCACTTTATTAGATTTTTGATTTTTAAAATGGTAATAAAGTAAAAGACCACAAATAATAGAAACAATCCATATTGTTAGACCGTAAGGGGTCGTTATTTTTTCAAAATCGAAGATCCAAAAGTAAAAGATGACTATGTGGCAAGTTACTAGTAGAAATGTTGATGGAAGCATTATCTTTTTATTTAAAATCATTTGTTATACCCCTCCTTATGTAAATATTACCAAAAGGGTGTGGGTGTTAATATATAATAAGGAAGAAATACATCTTTAATTAACTTATTAAATGGAAAAATCCCTTATAGAAAAATCTATTTCTACAAGGGATAATAATGTTTTTATTAGAAAGACTGATTTTGAGCAGGTTTAATAAATTGTTCAGGGTTTTCAACAAGCCCACATACAGCGCATTGGACGCGGTATGTAGGTCCTTGATAGGCCATATGAAAAGCATTCATCGTTTCATTTGTGTATTCTTCTTCTACTTGACCAGTTTGTGGATTTAATTTGACTGGTTTTACTTGTTGTTCAAGAATATTAAAGCGAGTACGGTTCGTTTTACAGCTTGGACATAGCATTGGTTCCATATGTATACACCTCCATTTGTATCATTTCTTAAAATCTTTAATTTTATGCAAGCAAAAAACTTTCTCAATATAAATAGGTGTTTAATGTATTTAAAATTCAGAAAAAATAAAATATAATAAAAGTACGAACTGGTTATGTCCAAACCAAATCTCCTGTTTTATGCCAATAAGCTGGGGGGCCGAGAAATCGGCCTCATTTTTTTTGCTCATTACTACAAGGAACAAGGTTTTTGTGAGACTTTTGTCGAAATTTTAGGCATAGATATAAAGGGGGATGTAAAATGGATTTGAAAATGAAGTACATCATTTTATATGTAGAAAAGTTTGAGGAATGTTTAAAATTCTATAAAGATATTTTACAGTTACCTATAAAAGCAGAGCACGGTACATATATTGAATTTAATACTGGAACTACCATTTTAGCGATGAATACGCGGCAAGATGTGAAAGAATTAACAGGACTACCGCTTACAGAAGGTGAATTAAAGTCTTCTCATTTCGAATTAGGATTCGTTGTTGAGAATGTACAAGAAACGATTGAGCAATTTAGAGAACAAGGAATCAAGATTTTAGTTGAACCTATTGTAAAACCGTGGGGACAAACAATTGCCTACATTGCTGATCCAGATGGAAATTATATTGAAATTTGCAGTTCATTAGAATAGAGGGAGAAAGAGAGATGGGATTTCCAAAACTAGAAACAGAACGTTTACTCTTAAGAGAACTTACACTATTAGATGCAGAAACGATGTTCCAATATTTTTCGAAAGAATCAGTTATACGTTATTTCGGAATGGATTCTTTTGAAAATATTGAGCAAGCGAAAACAACGATTCAAACGTTTAAAAATCGTTATGAAGAGGGCAGTGTATTTCGCTGGGGAATCGAGAAAAAAGGGACGGGCCAATTAATCGGAACGTGCGGATTTCATTTAATTAATAATAATCATAAACGAGCTGAAATTGGTTATGAATTAGATGATACATATTGGGGACAAGGATATGCATCGGAAGCATTACAAGCGATTTTAGCTTACGGATTTGAAATGCTGCAACTGATAAGAATCGCAGCGGTTGTATATGTAGAAAATAAAGCTTCTCAAAAGTTGTTAATAAAAGCAGGATTTCAAGAAGAAGGATTACTTCGAAAACATATGATTCAAAATGGAGTTGCTCATGATACCATTTTATATTCTTTATTAAAAGAAGAGTGGAAGAAGTAATGAGTACAAACGAACTTATAACGATTATGAAGAATCATAGGGAAAATAGATTCATTTTAGGTATAGATGGTTTAAGTCGTTCAGGAAAAACAACATTCGTAGCAAATTTAAAAGAAAATATGAAACAAGAAGGCATTCCGTTTCATATTTTCCATATTGATGATCATATAGTGGAGCGTAATAAACGATATCATACTGGATATGAAGAATGGTACGAGTATTATTATTTACAATGGGACATTGAATGGCTAAGGCAGAAATTTTTTCAAAAGCTACAACATGAAACAAAATTGAAATTACCTTTCTTTCATGAAGAAAAAGATATATGTGAAATGGAAAAAGTACAGATTCCTATTGTAGGCGTAATTGTTATTGAAGGAGTTTTTCTGCAGCGAAAAGAATGGAGAGATTTCTTTCATTATATGGTCTATTTGGACTGTCCAAGAGAAACAAGGTTTCTACGTGAGAGTGAAAAAACGCAGAAAAACCTTTCAAAGTTTGAAAATAGGTATTGGAAAGCAGAGGATTATTACTTAGAAACGGAATTGCCGAGGGATAGGGCGGATTTAGTCATAAAATGATTTGAACATAGAAGGTGAATAGAATGAATATTTTATGGGATTTTGATGGAACGTTATTTGATACGTATCCTGCATATACAATGATGCTTTCTGAAATATTAGGTGATTTAGTAGAAAAACAAGAAATATACAAAAACTTAAAAATATCATACTCTCATGCAATTCAGTATTATAATATTTCATGCGAGCAGGAAGAAAAGATTAAAGTTTTGAAGGGAAAATTCACGTCAAAAGATATGAAACCTTTTGCAGGTGTCGAAGAGGTTTTGAAATTTGCAAATAAAAATGTGATTATGACCCATAAACATAGGGAAGGAGTTATGGGCATTTTAAAATATTACGGCTGGGAAAAATACTTCGTAGATATGGTTACAATTGACGATGGCTTTCCTCGAAAGCCAAACTCTTTAGCTTATAATCATCTGCATAAAAAATACAATATTGATTTAGCTATTGGAGATAGAGAATTAGATTTATTACCTGCAAAAGAATTAGGTATTTCAACATGTATGTTTCAAGGTAATTGTGATGTAGCGGATTATTCTTTATCACATTACTCGGAGTTTTTTAAGGTAGTGAGTGATAGAGAGTTTTCTTTATAAAAAAAGTTATTAATAAAGACTGTATCTTTCATTTTAAAGGTACAGTCTTTATTTTTTAGAGCTATTATATACCAATTGCCGTGGATTAAAGAATGATTGCATATCTTTAGTAAAGAAATAGTCAGGTTAGTTGTTAGATAGAAATAAACTGACAGATAAAGTGATAGTGTCCGTTTTATCTGCTTTTTATCATAACCAAATTATGGTTATTCATGTTAATATAAACTCATAGCTATATAGAAGGGGTGGGATTAGTATGAAAACAGAAATAGTTCCTAAAAAGAAGTACAGTATAATAAGCTATATATCTTTACTCATCGGCATTTTGTGTTTTTTATTCGTTTTTATAACGCCAACAAGGATAGCGAATGCAGGTAATATAGTTGGAGATTATATTACAATTGCCCTGACAGGTGTAGGTATCATGCTTTCAATAATCACAATGACGAAAAAAACAGAGAAGAAGGGGATTGCTATCCTTTCATTAATACTGTCCTCATCATTTTTTATATTTTGGATCATAGCGATTATCCTATTGTTTACTGGTCAAATTAGTTTTGCGCCGTAATGTGAAATAAAAAGAGTCCTTTTCGTATGATAACGGGTATAGTTACGGGAGTGAAAATATAAAATAACATACAAATTAGGGATGTAAATCACTTATGATTTAGTATCCCTTTTTTTATTGTTATTTCAGTGTTTAAGCGCTTTTATATAGTTAAATAGCGTTTTAAATAATAAGATAAATGGAAAATTTATGTTAAAATAATTATAGAGATTGTGAAAAAATGTTCTTAAACTAGCGTTTAGATTACTTTAAGAAGGTTTTTTCAAAGGAAATGGTAAATATCATATTTTGAAGGGGTGATTGTAGTGGATTAAGTGATTTTTTTAATCTTGGTTAAATACTTTGAAGATAGGGGTTTATAACTATGAATACAAAACTAATAATAGTAGAAGGGTTACCTGGATTTGGAAAATCAACCACTGCAAAGCTAATAAATGAAATTCTAAGCCAAAATAAAATTGAAGTTGAACTATTTTTAGAGGGAAATTTGAACCACCCAGCCGACTATGATGGTGTATCTTGTTTTAATAAATTTGAGTTCAATAGATTATTATCTAACAGTGGAGATTTTAAAGAAGTGCTCCTTAAGAAAGTTCTAAAAAAAGGAAGCAATTATTTATTACCATACAGAAAGATGAAAAATGAGTTTGGTGACCAGTTTTCGGACGAATTATTTAACGTTATTTTAAAAAATGATATATACGAATTACCATTCGATAAAAATGTTGAATTAATTGCTGACAAATGGAATGACTTTACTGAAATCGCTCTAGAAGACAATAAGGTTTATATCTTTGAATGTTGTTTCATACAAAATCCATTAACTATTGGGATGATTAAATATGGTGAACAAAAAGAAAAAATAATAAATTATGTAATGAAAGTTGCAAAAATCATAGAGAATTTAAACCCAATGTTATTGTATGTAGAACAAGATAATCTTGAATTTTCATTTAGGAAGGCGTTAAAAGAAAGAACTCCAGAATGGTCCACAGGAATTATCGACTATTACACTAACCAAGGCTATGGGAAAGAACATCACCATTCAGGTGTAGAAGGAGCGATAAAAGTTCTTGAAGCTAGAAGGAATTTAGAATTAGAAATATTCGATATGTTAAAAATGAAAAAAGAAACAATCAATAATACAAAATATGAAATTGACTCATATAGGTCAATGTTAAAAGATAAGTTAGCCATACAAATGGTGAAATAGCTTTTTACACTAACTGGTGCTTTAGTTGAAGAAGGAAATAAAAAACGCTCAGAATATTTTCTGAGCGTTTTAGTTTGTTATTTCTAATGTTTATTAGCATTTTTCTCTTCCTAAACTGAACCCATTACTCGTATGAAGGCCTCCTTTTATTCGGTATCTTTAGGTTGATATTCTAAAATATCCCCCGGTGGGCATTCTAATGCTTTACATATTGCTTCTAAAGTTGAAAAACGGACTGCTTTTGCTTTTCCATTTTTCAAGATAGAAAGGTTAGCCATTGTAATTCCAACCTTCTCCGAAAGTTCTGTTACACTCATTTTTCTTTTTGCTAACATTACATCAATATTAATAATAATTGCCATATTATTCACCTCAGACCGTTAAATCATTTTCTGATTTTATATCTATAGCATCTTTTAATAGTCTTTGGAGAACGGCAGCAAAGACCGCGATTACCATTGAAGCAAAAATCATAATCATTCCGATAATAATAATGCCAGGGGCATCATCTCTCTCTGCCACGAGATAGAAAAGTGGCATACCTAATACATATAATACACTAATTGCCAATGCGCTGTACTTAATATTTTTTAAAGCTTGAACAGATAACTCTGAGAATGCGTTGTTTTTATCAATATAGTTTAAAAGCTTAAATGTTTGGTACAGTGCGAAGTAATAAGGTATTGCTGTTGCGTATAAATTGATAAATACAAGATATTTAATATATGAAATATCTGGATATAATTCTGCGGCGAAATTTCCTATTTTAGGGACTAAAAAAATGCACATAGCAAGAACGGGGATTCCGATCAGAATCACAACGGTCTTTAAAAAGAGTGTGGATCCTTGTTTCATAAAAAGCACCTCATTTATTTATTATCTTATTAATTTAACATGAAATTTATTGTTTAACAATAAATTTTTATTCCTTTTAATCGAGGATTTATTGTTAAACATGTAATTAATGAAAAGGATGCTAAATCTTTTTTATAAGATAGATGACACATACCGGTATTTAATTAAGGAAAGAAAGAGAAAGTAACTATTGTTAGCTTTATGAGAATTGGGAACTAATAAAACATATGTAGGTTGTGGAATGAAAAAGGAAATAAGGTGTATTGAAATGAATGCAAAGTTTATGGAGGAACAATCATGGTTAATTATGGTGTGAAGATGAAAAAATTACTATTAGTGGGGGCTATAATAGTAAGCGTATTAAGTGCGGAAAGTATGATGAATTATCATGCGGCCAAAGCTAAGCTGAAAAAAGTAGAACACCAGCCTAAAAATATAATTATGATGGTTATGGACGGAACGAGTTCAACGGCGACAACATTGGCTCGCTGGTATAAAGGGGCACCGCTTACGTTAGATCAAATTGTAACAGGAGGTGTTCGTACGTTTTCGGCGGAATCAGCTATTACAGACTCAGCGCCAGCAGCAACAGCATTAGCAACTGGAAATAAATCGAATTCAGGATATGTAGGCGTACTACCTTCTATTGTAAATTCACCTAACTTAAAGCCAATAAAAGAAGAGGACAAGTTACGGCCGGTCGCAAACGTATTGGAAGGTGCAAAACGTACTGGCCGTGCAACTGGAATTGTTGCTACATCTGAAATTCAGCATGCTACTCCGGCGGGATTCTCGGCTCACCATGTCAATCGCAAGCAATTTGACGTAATTGCGAAGCAGCAAGTATATCAAAATATAGATGTCGTATTAGGCGGGGGAAAAGCGGCGCTGCTACCTATGAAAAGTAATGGAATCCAAAAAGATGGTGAAAATTTAGTAAAGGTGATTCAAGACAAAGGATACGATTTTGTTGAAACGAAAGATGCGTTATTGAACTCCAAATCTAATAAAATTTGGGGCTCTTTCTCAAATCATGCTCTTGCGTTTGATATAGATCGTATAGCAACAAATCCAGAACAACCAACACTTTCTCAAATGACAGAAAAAGCAATTCAAACATTATCAAAAGACAAAGATGGTTTCTTTTTATTCGTAGAAGGTAGTAAGCCTGATTGGGCAGCTCATGCTAATGATCCAATTGGGATGATTAGTGATGTATTGGCATTTGATGAAGCGGTAGCAAAGGCGTTACAATTTGCGAAGAAAGATGGGGATACGATGATCATCGCTTTAACTGATCATGGTAACAGCGGCATCTCTATAGGGAATAGGAATACGACAAAAGGATACAATACTACACCGATTTCTGCATACATTGATCCATTGAAAAAGGCGAAAATGACACTTGAAGGAACTATAAATAAATTGAAATCTGATTTATCAAATGTAGAAGATGTAGCTAAACTATACGGTTTGGATAATCTAACTCATGATGAAAAAGAAAAATTAAAAGCGGCAAAAAAGAAAATAGATGTAGGACGAATTCTTACTACATTATTGGCTAATCGTGCAAATATCGGCTTTACGACAGGAGGACATACAGGTGAGGATGTATTTTTACATTCTTATGGACCTCAAAAACCAGAAGGCTTAATCCAAAATACAGACATTGCGAAGACGATGGCGAAAGCGATGGGCTTTAACTTAGAAGAAGTAACGAATAAAATATTTTTAGAGAGTGAACAAGCCTTTAAGAAAGTCGGTGCAACTGTAACAGCTGACAAAACCGAAGGAGCAAACTCGTTACTCGTGGTAAAACATAATAAAGTAGAAGCACAACTATTTGGTAACAAAAATATAATTCGTATCAATGGTAAAGGGTATGAATTAGGAAGTATTATTGTAGAGAGTAATGGAAAGTGTTATGTACCAGAAGAAGCAATTCAACTATTTGTAAAGCATTCTCGTTAAAAAATTGCTAACCAGTTAAGCTAACTGGTGGCAATTTTTTGCGTTTATTCTAAATATAAGGGTTCGGATTGTTTTGGAAAGTTTTCCAGATGAGACTTGTATAAATGTTAAAGGGGAATTATATTTTTTTCTTACATTAAAAAATTTCGTTTTGTAGAATAGAGAATTTATACATATAGTAAAGTCTAATGTATTATCAATTAATATTTATGAAAAATATATTGATACTTTAGAATTTCTTTAATTTTCATTATTTTTTATTTAATATTATTCGTTATATTTATAATATGTTTATTTCAATTTATCGTATTGTAGCGCAGTTTCATATAATTATAAAGCAATCATCAAAATAAAATCTCCACTAGAGTAAATTTATTATTTTTTTGCGTCTTTTGTATCCCGCTATTTGCCGGGCAGTAAGACCCCCACCTCAAAATTCAGCGAAAGCAAAGAAGTTAGGTGGGAATCGGGTTGCCTGTAAAAGCCCGATTGGTGAGGGCTGATTAAAGTTTCACTTTATTTACGAAAATTATTATGCAGCTAAGAAAACTGCAGTTCATTGAATTAGAGGTATATTAGAATTTAGTTGAAGAAAGAGAGAGGGAATAAAATGAATATAGTGCACTTACGTCCTAAACAGCGGTCTAAGTATCGCATTATGCTAGGGACGTGGTATTACTCTACAAAGAGATACATTCAGTGGTTAGTAGACGGAAAAACATATGCAAAAAGGCTCCAACAAGAAAAGCTACCTTGTACAGCAATTCAGCACCGAACGATATTACTTCGTAAGCTCAAAGATGTAGAAATGTGGTATCAACAGAATAAGGTTGTTAATTTGAAAATTGCTGTTAAAAAACTAAATGGTATCGTCATTAGACCGGGAGAAACATTTTCTTACTGGCGTTTAATAGGTAAGCCTACGAGGAAAAAAGGGTATGTAGAAGGTATGGTATTACACTACGGATCTTTTCAAACAGGCATTGGAGGAGGTCTTTGTCAGCTTTCGAATTTAATATATTGGATGACTTTACATACAACACTGACAGTAACAGAACGATATCGTCATAGCTTTGATGTCTTTCCTGATTCTAGGCGAACTCAACCGTTTGGGAGTGGAGCGACTTGTTCCTATAACTATTTGGATTTACAAATTAAAAATGAAACGGACCAACCATATCAACTTCACCTTTATATGACAGATGAATATTTAGTTGGTGAATGGAGAACAGTCTATCCGCAACTTTATCAATATGAAGTGTATGAGAAAGAACACTCAATTCAACCTGCATACTGGGGCGGTTATATACGACATAATGTGATTCAACGTAAAGTATATAATCAACAGAAACAGTTAATAGAAGATCAATATGTAACGGAGAATCACGCTATAATGATGTACGAACCACTATTAGCTTGTAATAATGAGAATAGTGAGTAATGTGGTAATCCATAGATTAAATAGTATAGAAAATATTTAATTCTTATTTTTATTAAAAAAATATAAATCTCAGATTTACTGGATTTTGATTGTAACTAAGAACATATAAAAGTTCACTGTTATTTATAGGAGAGCCTGTTTGTTTTTCTATCTTTTGTATTTCACTCTGCATAAAAAAATATTTCTCAACATTTTATTTGTTGAAAAAGATTGAATATTCGTATTATAACGAATATTATGTTGTTATCGGCAAAAAACGATAATTTGCAGACACTGGGGAGGAAATGCATTGAAAAAGAAAAAGAAATTAAAACCATTAGCGGTATTAACAACAGCAGCAGTACTAAGTAGTACGTTTGCTTTTGGAGGTCACGCAGCGTATGCTGAGACACCAACATCATCTCTATCAATAGATGAGCACTTAATACCGGAGGAGCGTTTGGCAGAAGCGCTAAAACAACGGGGGGTAATTGATCAATCTGCATCACAAGCTGAGACGTCAAAGGCTGTCGAAAAATATGTTGAGAAAAAGAAAGGGGAAAACCCTGGGAAAGAAATCTTAACAGGAGATAGTCTTACACAAGAAGCTTCTGATTTTATGAAAAAAGTAAAAGATGCAAAAATGAAGGAAAATGAACAGGCACAGCAGCCTGAAGTAGGCCCAGTAGCTGGGCAAAGTGCTGGATTGAATCCAGGAAAATTAAATGGAAAAGTACCTACTACATCAGCGAAGCAAGAAGAATACAATGGAGCTGTTCGAAAAGATAAAGTACTTGTTTTACTTGTAGAATTTAGCGATTTTAAGCATAACAATATTGATCAAGAGCCAGGATACATGTATTCTAAAGACTTTAATCGTGAACATTATCAAAAAATGTTATTTGGTGATGAACCATTCACTTTATTTGATGGATCGAAGATTAACACATTTAAGCAATATTATGAAGAACAATCTGGTGGTAGCTATACAGTTGATGGGACTGTAACAGAATGGCTTACTGTTCCAGGAAAAGCATCAGATTATGGTGCTGATGCGGGTACTGGTCATGATAACAAGGGGCCTTTAGGACCAAAAGATTTTGTGAAAGAAGCATTAAAAGCAGCGGTAGCAAAAGGAATCAATTTAGCAGACTATGACCAATTTGATCAATACGATCAAGATGGTGATGGAAATAAAAATGAGCCAGATGGAATTATTGATCATTTAATGGTTGTACATGCTGGCGTTGGTCAAGAAGCTGGCGGCGGTAAATTGAAAGATGATGCGATTTGGTCACATCGTTCAAAACTCGGTTCAAAACCATATGCAATTGATGGCACGAAATCTTCTGTTTCGAACTGGGGCGGAAAGATGGCTGCATACGATTATACAATCGAGCCTGAAGACGGAGCGGTTGGTGTGTTTGCACATGAGTATGGCCATGATTTAGGCTTACCAGATGAATATGATACAAAGTACTCAGGACAAGGTGAACCTGTTGAGTCATGGTCTATTATGAGTGGTGGTAGCTGGGCTGGAAAAATTGCAGGAACAGAGCCAACGAGTTTCTCACCACAAAATAAAGAGTTTTTCCAAAAGAATATGAAGGGGAATTGGGCGAATATACTTGAAGTAGATTATGACAAACTTAGCAAAGGCATCGGTGTTGCGACATATGTAGATCAAAGTACTACAAAATCTAAACGACCTGGAATCGTTCGTGTTAACTTGCCGGACAAAGATATAAAAAATATCGAATCGGCGTTTGGTAAGAAGTTCTATTATAGTACAAAAGGAAATGACATTCATACAACACTTGAGACGCCAGTATTTGACTTAACAAATGCAAAGGATGCTAAGTTCGATTATAAGGCATTTTACGAACTTGAAGCGAAGTATGATTTCCTTGACGTATATGCGATTGCAGAAGATGGAACGAAGACACGCATTGATAGAATGGGCGAAAAAGATGTAAAAGGCGGCGCGGATACAACTGATGGTAAATGGGTTGATAAATCATACGATTTAAGCCAATTCAAAGGGAAAAAAGTAAAACTGCAATTTGAGTACTTAACAGATATTGCAGTAGCTTATAAAGGATTTGCGTTAGATAATGCAGCTTTAACTGTAGATGGAAAAGTTGTTTTCTCTGATGATGCAGAAGGTCAGCCAGCAATGACGTTAAAAGGCTTTACTGTGTCTAACGGATTTGAACAGAAAAAACATAATTACTATGTAGAGTGGAGAAATTACGCTGGTTCTGACACTGCGTTACAACATGCACGTGGCCCAGTATTTAATACAGGAATGGTTGTATGGTATGCGGATCAAAGCTTTACAGATAACTGGGTAGGCGTTCATCCAGGTGAAGGGTTCTTAGGAGTAGTAGATTCTCATCCAGAGGCAATTGTAGGGACATTAAACGGACAACCTACTGTGAAGAGCAGTACGCGTTATCAAATTGCCGATGCGGCATTCTCATTTGATCAAACGCCAGCATGGAAAGTAAATTCACCAACTCGCGGTATCTTTGATTATAAAGGATTACCAGGAGTGGCAAAATTTGATGATTCTAAGCAATATATCAACAGCATCATTCCTGATGCAGGACGTAAGTTGCCGAAACTAGGACTGAAGTTTGAAGTAGTAGGCCAAGCTGAAGACAAGTCTGCAGGTGCGGTTTGGCTTCATCGATAAAATAAGGTAAAACGAAGAGGAGCTGCCACAAGTCGGTGAAACTGACTTATGACAGCTCTTTTCTTCTTGTGAAAAAACTCTCTGTTTTTTTTTATGTACTTATTGGAAAAATTCGAAGTTTCTTTGATACATAAAATGCTCCGTCTGTCCAATTATAGAAGCTATTTTGGACGTAAGAAATTTGTAAGTAATGAGTAAGAAAAAAGAGATTTTCATAGTATAAAATATTTATTATAGCTACTTTTAACACCTGATACTAATAGTGTGCTATAATATGAATTAGCAACAAAAAGGAAAGGAATTAGAACAATGACCTTAGAAAATACTAAAAATTTAAAAAAACAAGTTGCTCCTTTTGAAAAATCAACGATTAAAAAAAGTGTTTGGCAACTGATCAACACAATCGTGCCATTTATTATTTTATGGTACCTTGCTTATAAAAGTTTGTCAGTTTCTTATTGGTTAACATTAGTTCCAGCACTGTTAGCCGCTGGATTTATGACAAGGATTTTCATTATTTTTCATGATTGTACCCATTATTCGTTCTTTAAAAGTCGACGTGCAAATAGAATAGTTGGAACGTGTATGGGTGTTTTAACATTATTCCCATTTGATCAGTGGGGGCATGAACATTCTATTCACCACGCTACAAGTGGTAATTTGGATAAGAGGGGTACAGGGGATATTTGGACGCTTACAGTTGATGAATATGTAGCTGCACCATTTAGACTCCGTTTAGCATATCGTTTATATCGCAATCCATTCGTTATGTTTGGGTTAGGCCCGATTTATGTTTTCCTGCTTAAAAATAGATTTAACCGAAAAGGTGCTAGAAAAAAAGAACGTATGAACACTTATTTAACGAATATTTTAATCGTTGCTATTATAGGAATGCTTTGCTGGGCAATTGGATGGCAATCATTTCTTTTAGTACATGGTTCTATATTTTTAATAGCAGGTTCAATAGGTATTTGGTTGTTTTACGTACAGCACACATTTGAGGATTCTTATTTTGAAGAGGATAAAGATTGGGAATATGTGAAAGCGGCAGTGGAAGGAAGTTCTTTTTATAAGCTTCCTAAAATTTTGCAATTCTTAACTGGTAATATTGGATTCCATCATGTTCACCATTTAAGCCCAAGAGTACCTAACTATAAACTAGAAGAGGCACACAATAATACGCTTCCGTTAAAAAATGTACCAACGATTACGCTTGCTACAAGCTTACAATCACTACGTTTCCGTCTTTGGGATGAGAAAAGTAACAATTTTGTTAGCTTTAAAGATGTCAAAAATATAATTAAAAATAATGTTTCTGTTCGAGTGAAATCTGAACTATAATTGCATCGTATATAAAACTCCCCTTAATCATTTTCGATTTAAGGGGAGTTTTTGTTTAAAGAGTAGATGCCAGATAAGAAGAAAATTTACATAATTCAAATTGTAATTGAAGCAGATTAGGAATTGCTCGTACGTAAGTACAAATATAAGATGACAATAAATACATTATGTTAACAAATGGAGTTATCATGAATTTTCCATTACGATAACTGTTCATAAATCCGACGAAAATTAATAGCAAAAGGGGAATCGTACAACATTATATCCAAAAATAAGAAAAGACTTGAACGGAAATTCCATTCATTTTTCTTGGTGTTCCTCATTCCATACACTTAAATAGGACGCATATTCTAATTCATCTGGATTCTCATGTAACATAGAAATGAATTCTAATTTATTTCCATCACAATCTAGAAAGTATACACTTGCAGCAGGCATCTACCTTTGGACAATTGGCTCTTGATTTCCTTTTCCTTGACTTCCTATCACTGCTATTCCACGTTCCTCTAACCACGCTTTAGAAGTCATTAAAAACTCTAAATTTACACCAAAAGCAAAATGTCTCGGCTCAAAGTCTTCAATGTTATGTACTTCCCATAGTCCAAGCATTTGTTGTTTATTTTCTCCGACCCAAAAGAAAGCCACTCTTCTTTTGGAGAATTTTCTTGCTAACGTTAATCCTAGCTTGTTTTGATAGAAATTTATTGCGTTTTCTAAATTTCTTACATGTAAATGAGTTTCGTATATGTTCTGTATTATTATGATCATTCCTTTCTTTATTGGTAACTACCAATTAAATAGTGAATGTAATTCTAAAGTTGAAATATGTATAAGCCTAGTAATGTACATCTATATCCGATATACCTATTTACTATTATATTGAAATTGGAATGTGATAAATCCCACTGAGGTAGTAAGTGTTTAAATGAACACTCTACTACTTTTGTAGGAGAGGGGATATATCTATTAAATTCAGATGAAATCATATTTAAATAATGAAAAACGCTATTCTTTTCGTAAGAATAGCGTTTTTTTATGTTTTTAAGTTGGTGGCCATAGGGTAGAATTTGAAAAATGAGGATTTACAAAGCTAAGAAATTTAACTCCACAAAAAAATCGATTTCCTGTAGAGTTAAAGGAATCGACTTTTTTATTTACCTTGATATATTAACGCAGCTGTTAACTTAATAGTAAATAAGTATAATCCACTATTTCTCCCAAAGTTCGATCAATCGACCTTCAGGATCCTTAATCCAAATGAACTTTCCAAATTCACTGATTTCTTCTTTCTTCTCAAGAGGTACACCAATATTCTCAAGATGCTTTATAGTCTCGTTTAGATTATGTACTTCGAAATTTAACATCACTTGTTGTTCTTTTGGAAAATAATTGTCATTCTCTGTAAAGAAAGAAAAGATGGTCTCATTTCCTAACTGGGGTTTAATCACAGTTCCATTCCAATCTTCTATATCAAGTTTCAACACTTCACTGTACCATTTTTTTATAACTTCAAGATTCTTAGTTCTCCAAAATATTCCTCCAAAACCTTTTATCATCGTATCTAACTCCTGTCTGTCTTTAAATATATATTAAATATATCAAAACAAAACAGTAATAGTAAGCAGAATCATCAACTTATGAATAGTAAAAATAGTAATTGTTAGTATTATAGTATTTACTACATTAACACTTTCTACAACATCATTAGCAGAACTTGAAATTTCGGGAAAGGTATAGAAATGCTCATTTTTCAACCCAAAGTTCACCTGAGCAATCCAGAACTTAAAGTGTTATAAATAATTCTTTCAATAGTAGGGGGAAATGAGAGAAGGAACGATAAAAGACCACACATGAAGTGAAACGCCATGTGTGGTCTTTTATGTATCGTCAAATATTACGAAGTCTCGCTAATTTTAGTTTCACTATGAGTGTTAGTAGAATTTCTTTTCTTAACTTTAAAGTGATAGTAAGTGTAGCAAAAGATGATAAATGGGACAGTGCAATAGATTCCAAGTCGTTGTTCTGGGATAAAAATAAGACTGATTAATATAATGCCATACAATCCAAAACCAAGAATTGGTACGAGTGGATAAAGTGGCGTTTTAAATTTTAAGTCTTCTAATTTTCCGCCGTCTGCTAAATAATGTTTGCGGAAAAAGAATTGAGAAACACAAATTGACATCCAAACAATAATGGTAATGACTCCGGAAATTGAAATGAGCCACAAGTAAACAGTTTCAGCAGCTACTACGCTTGTCAAAAGAGAAAAAGCAGAAATAGCTATCGTCATGATTAAAGCGTTGAGAGGAATCCCACGTGATGATAATTTCTTTAAAAAGGCTGGAGCCATTTCGTTTTTTGATAAAGACCAAAGCATTCGAGTAGCAGCGTATAGTCCTGAGTTTGCAACAGAAAGAACAGCAGTAAGAATAACAAAGTTCATAATATCAGCTGCATATGGAATACCGATATTATCAAAAACAGCAACGAATGGGCTCTTTGTTAATCCAGCTTCTTCCCAAGGAATTAAAGCAACAAGAACAAAGATTGCTAAGACGAAGAAAAACATTGTGCGCCATATAATATTTCTAATAGAACGAGGTAAAGTTTTTGCTGGATCTTCACTTTCACCTGCTGCGATTCCAACAAGTTCTGTACCTTGGAAGGAATAGTTGACTGTAACCATTGTTAAAAGAATAGCGGCAAGTCCATTTGGGAATAAACCACCATGATTTACGAAATTTGATAATAGCGGAGCGGGTTCGTCACCTTTTAAATCAATAAAACCGAACATAGCGGCGCCGCCAAGAATAATGAAAGCGATAATGGCAGATACTTTTATACTTGAAAACCAAAATTCTGTTTCTGCATAACTACGAGCAGATAACGCGTTAATAGTGAAGATTGTAACGCCAAATATTAAACACCAAACCCAAACAGGAATATCAGGAAACCAGCGCTGCATTGTAATGCCGGCAGTTGTAAATTCAAGACCGGTCGTATTCGCCCAGCTTAACCAATACAACCATCCGATTGTAAAGCCAGTTGCAGGATTGATGAACTTAGTGGCATATTCTTGGAAAGAACCTGAAACAGGCATGGCTACAGCAAGTTCACCAAGACATAGCATAACGAAATACATTAATAATCCACCGGCCATAAAGGCAAGTACGGATCCGCCAGGTCCAGCTTGACTTATAATAAAGCCAGATCCGTTAAATAACCCCGTTCCAATCACACCACCGAGTGCAATCATGAATAAGTGTCTACTTTTCATCGTCCGTTTTAATTCATTGTTTGTATTGCTTACTTGCGCCATTGTTTTCCTCACTTTCATAGTTGATAGAATAAAGTTTGATGTTTTTCCGTATTATGGAATGTATTCCGTGATGCGAAATCTTGTTATAATTTTCAGATAATTAAAAAGAAAAGTCAATATTTTTTTGTTTGCGTTTTCAATTCTTTGTTAGTGATATGTTTTTATTGTTAGAAAATTAAATAAATAGATTGATTTCATTTCGAATGTTTGCTAAATTGATAGTTAATTAAGCATACTAACATATTACGAGTAAAGTTGAGGCGAGTTATGGTACAGTCCATTGATCGAGCGATAAGTATTATTAAAGTATTGAATTCTACAAATGAAAAAGAGTATTGGGCTATTTCTGATATAGCTGATGGAACACATCTCCCGGTTAGTACAGTACATAGATTACTTAACTCTTTAATGGAGCATGGGTTAGTTACACAAATTTCAGAGACAAAACAGTACAAAATTGGACCAATGTGGATGGAAATAGGGTTACGTCAATTGGAGAAGGTAGACTACAGATCTGTTGCAAGAGAAGTGATGAAACGTTTAGCTGCTGAAGTGGAGGAAAGTGTCTATTTAAATATTCCAAACGGAACACATTCTATTATCATTGAAAGAATTGATAGTCCTTTAAAAATTCGAGTTATCGATAATCTAGGGGAACAAATTCCACTTTCAATTGGTGCCGCAAATAAAACGATGCTTGCCAATATGAAAACGAATGAAATGGAACATATTGTAGAAAATTTACTTTCTTCATTACCAGAACAAAAGCAAATTCTTCTTAATCAAATAAAGCAAATAAAAAATGAAGGATATGCTGTCAGTTATGGTGAAAAAACAGAAGGGACAGCTTCAGTAGCTGCACCTATTATCGAATTTAATCATAAAGTAGTAGGAGCATTAAGTGTTGGGTTAATTAGTCATCGTATTAATGATGATCGACTATCTTTTCTTATTAGCAAGGTAAAACAAGCGGCTCATGAAATATCAATAAAAATCGGCAGTACATCAGAACTATAATTTTGATAGCTGTCGTCATTTTTTTTATTCATATATTGGAATTAGTTTTCATAATGCGGAAAAATAGGGGGATTTATATGTCAAAGTGGCAATCAAAAGAACAATTGATTCAATTATTAAGCAGTCTTGTTGAAATTCCTAGTATTACCGGTTCAGAAGCTGAAGTAATATTGCCAGACTTTGTTGTGGAACAGTTATCTGATTTACAGTACTTCAAAGAAAACCCGCATCATTTACAAAAAAATCCGACAGGGGACGGACGATATTTTGTTACAGCACTAGTAAAGAAAAGCGATAGTACCAAAAATACTGTAATTCTAGTAAGTCACTTTGATGTTGTAGATGTACAAGATTACGGAGTGTGGAAAGAAGATGCATTTAATCCTAAAAAGTTAACATCTATGTTTTATTCTCATAAAGATGAACTTCCAGACCATGTACGTGAAGATATAGAACATGGGGAATGGCTGTTTGGTAGAGGAACAATGGATATGAAATGCGGTCTAGCATTACAAATGGCAATGATTGAACAAGCATGTGAAGGAAGATTCGATGGGAATGTTCTTTTATTGGCTGTACCAGATGAAGAAGTGAATTCTGTAGGGATGAGGGCCGCTGTTCCAAGACTGTTAGATTTAGCTAGAGAGCATAACTTAGATTATAAAACGGTCTTAAACTCAGAGCCTATGTTTTCAAGACATCCTGGTGACCAAAATAAGTATATTTACACTGGCTCTATAGGTAAAGTGTTACCTGGTTTTCTTTGCTATGGAAAAGAGACACATGTAGGTGAACCTTTTGCAGGCTTAAATGGGAGTTATATGGCTTCATTAATAACAGCAGAA
The DNA here is from genome assembly GCF_050312695.1 of Bacillus sp. AF62. NCBI lineage: Bacteria > Bacillati > Bacillota > Bacilli > Caryophanales > Bacillaceae > Bacillus > Bacillus sp. AF62. The sequence continues at coordinate 137,893 of NZ_JBNPJZ010000065.1, forward strand.
TTAGAGTTAAACACAGACCTTTGTGATATTGTAGAAGGAGAAGCGAGTCCTCCGCCAACTAACTTACTTCAAAGGGACTTAAAAGAGGATTATTCTGTACAAATTCCGCATCGTGCAGTTACATTATTTAATTTGTTTTTATTAGAAAAATCAATGACAGATGTAGTTTCATTGTTACGTCAAAAAGTAACGAAAGTAGCAGAGAAAATAGAAGAGTCGTATGAAAAACATGCATATCGTTTTTCTAAATATAATCCATTTATACCACCTAATCTCAAAGTAAATGTATTAACTTATGAAGAGCTTATCACATATGCAATTGAGCAACATGGACGAGAAAAAATAAATCATACTCAATCTAATATTATAAAAAATAGAGGAGATAAAGATGATCGTGCGGTAACGATTGATTTAGTAGATAAATTAGCGATTTTATGTAAAGAAAAGGCACCGATGATTGTACTTTTCTTCGCTCCGCCGTACTATCCAGCTGTGAGTTCACGCAACAATCCTTTAATAAAAGAGGTAGTTGTAGAAATGGAAAAGTATGCACACTACAATCATAAAATTACATTTGAAAACCAAAATTATTTTGGGGGGATTTCAGATTTAAGTTATGTAGGCTTGCAGTATCCACTGGATTCAATGAGTTCGCTTGTAGACAATATGCCATTATGGGATAAAGGTTATTCAATTCCGCTTCAGGAATTAGAAGAGTTTGATGTTCCAGTATTAAATATGGGGCCGGTAGGAAAAGATGCACATCAATGGACAGAACGTCTAGATGTAAACTACGCATTTGAAACACTAATAGATATGTTACCGAAATGCATTGAAAAATTATTAGTTTCTAATAAAATTACACAATCATAGTAGGGAATAGGTAAGGGATAAAACAGAACCTTTAAAGAAGATTCGAATGAAATTATTTTAATATAATTAAAAAGCGGAACGGCCAAGCTCAATTTTATATGAGTTTGGCCGTTTATCATGTAGTGAATTTTTAATTAAAATTATGTGAATTCATAGCTAACGTAATCTCTTTTATAGTTTTATTTTTTAGTTTGACCAGATAGTTCAACAGACTTTTGCGTACAACGTTGCATAGCTGAAATAATCGCTGTTCGTAATCCTTTTTCCTCTAATGTTGCTACAGCTTCTATTGTCGTTCCACCAGGAGAACAAACCATATCTTTCAATTCACCTGGATGTATTCCTGTTTCTAGTACCATTTTTGCAGAGCCTAACACAGCTTGAGCAGCGAATTTATATGCTTGATTTCTTGGCATACCATCTAGTACAGCAGCATCTGCCATCGCTTCTATAATCATATATACATAAGCTGGTGAAGAACCACTTACAGATGTTACAACATCCATTAATTTTTCACTTACGATCTCTGTTTGACCAAAACTATTGAAAATGTTTAGTACATCTTCTAAATCTTTTTCTGTCACCATTTCATTAGGGCATAATGCAGACATTCCTTCTCCAACAAGAGCAGGAGTATTAGGCATTACTCTTACAACCTTTAATTTTTTATTAAAGGCATTTTCAGTACTTTCAATACTTTTCCCAGCAGCGATCGTAATGATGATAGCATCGTTTTTGATTACTTCTTTTATTTCATTAATTATTGATGCGTATAGGTCTGGTTTGATTGATAAAATTAAAATATCAGCATTTTTAGCTACTTTATTGTTGTCGGTAGTTGTAGTTAGCCCATATTTTTCACTAGCATTTTTTAAATTAGCAGTGTTTAAATCTGAACAAATAATATGATTTGAAGACACTATATTTTTGTTTATCATTCCGCCAATCATAGCCATTCCCATATTTCCGCAACCGATGAATCCAATTTGTTTATCCATAATAACTCAATCTTGCTCCTTTTATAATCAATTATATCGGTTTGATATTATTTTCTTAGAATAAGAATAACATCCCTGTGCAATATAAAGAAACATTCTAAGAGAATATATTCCTTTTTGCAACACTAAAAGATAAAAATTAATTATATTCGACATTATGTAAATATATACACTATAATTTAAGATTTTATGTTTATGAATATGAGTTAAATTTATATCATTTTGTATTTTCATTCAGTAGGGCGATAATTTCATACAAATAACTTGTGGCTCTATTTATTTTTAAAAATACCTCTTGACACCGAATCGAACTATATCGCATAATATAAAAAAATTAGATTGAAAATCGTTGAAGGGAATTAGTACATATGTCTTCTTGCGAAAGAGAGTGGAATTCACCGGCTGAAAGATTCCTCGTATAGAATATATCGAACCTATCCCTGAGTCTTAAATGAAAGTTTAGGCGTTCGCCTGCGTTATAGGCACCAAGTGGATATCTATGTATATCAATTAAGGTGGTACCGCGGAACAATGACCGTTTCGTCCTTTTTATTTTATTAAGGGCGAAGCGGTCATTTTTATTTTGCTCTTAAATACTTCAGTGCAGCATTGATGAGAATAGATATAGTTACAAAGTGAATGAAGTGTAATTTATAAAAAACTTTGATTTTAGACTTGGGGGATAAAAAAGTGAAAAAACAACGAGTTGTTGTAAAGATTGGGAGTAGTTCCTTGGCAGATAGTCACGGAGGCATCTCTACAGAACAGCTTTCAGATCACGTTGCCGCATTGGCTCGGTTGAAAGAAGATGGGCACGAGGTTGTGTTAATTACATCTGGAGCCGTCGCTGCAGGTTTTTCAGCGCTAGGATATCCTAGCAGACCTGTAACGATTAAAGGGAAACAGGCTGCAGCAGCTGTCGGACAAAGTTTGTTAATGCAGGCGTACACGGAGGAATTCCGTAAATATGGCATCGTTACTGCGCAACTTTTGTTGACGAGAAGTGATTTTTCTAGAAAAGAACAGTATAGTAATGCTTACGCTACGTTAGGAGAATTATTAAACCGTTCCGCTCTTCCAATTATTAATGAAAATGATTCCATCTCTTTAGAGGAGCTGACGTTCGGTGATAATGATATGCTGTCAGCTTTAGTAAGCGGGCTTGTTTCGGCGGATATGCTTATGATCTTTACAGATGTGAACGGGTTATATGACAAAAATCCTCAGAAAAATGCGGATGCAAAAAAATATTATTTTCTTCCTGAAGTTACGGAAGAAATTTCTTCTCTTGCAGGAGATGCTGGCTCAAAACTTGGGACTGGCGGTATGAAATCAAAAATCGATGCTGCAAAGACAGCACTCTCTCTTGGTGTGAGTGTATTTATCGGAACAGGACGTGGACAGGAAAAGTTTGTAGATGTTTTGAAGGGTAAGGGTGATGGAACGTATGTCGGTAATGCTCCTCAAAAAGAAATGAAGATGAACAAGCAATGGATTGCCTTGCATTCGCTTGTTAGCGGACAAATTGAAGTAGATGCTGGGGCAGCTACGGCCATCATTCAGCATGGTAAGAGTTTACTTCCAGCTGGTGTTACGAATGTATCAGGATTTTTCCAAGTGGGTGAAGTTGTAGAGGTTGTAACGCAACAAGGGCGCGTAATAGGAAAAGGACAATGCACATATAGTGCAGAGGAACTAAGAGATGTAAAAGGTATGCAAAGCCAAGATATTCAAGTAAGAGGCGAGAGACATAGTTATGAAGTCATCCATAGGGATCATTGGGTTTCACTTTAAAAAGGAGGAAATAAAAATGAATGAAGTGTTGGCAAAGGGGATAAAAGCAAAAGAGGTTGTTAGGGAACTTGTACTAAAATCTACAAATCAAAAAAACGAAGCACTTGCTGCAATTGCAAATCAATTAATAAGTGAAACAGCTTATATTTTAGAGGAAAACAAACGGGATATAGAAGAAGGTAAGGCAAAAGGGTTTTCTGATTCTCTCCTTGATCGCCTTATGCTGAATGAACAGCGTATTGTTGATATGACAGAAGGGATTAAGCAGCTAATTGAATTACGTGATCCTGTAGGAGAATGTGTAAGTGCATGGGAAAGGCCAAATGGACTATCTATTCAGGAAATGCGCGTACCACTTGGTGTTGTTGGGATGATTTATGAGGCAAGACCGAATGTAACAGTGGATGCTGCTACAATTTGTTTGAAAACAGGAAACGCAGTCATATTACGTGGTAGTTCTTCTGCTATTCATTCTAATAAAGCGATCGTTGCCGTTATTCACAGGGCGCTCAAACAAACAAGCTTACCTCAAGAAAGCGTCCAGCTTATAGAAGATACAACGCGAGATAGCGCAAAGCAGTTGTTTACAATGAAGGATTATCTAGACGTTCTTATTCCAAGAGGTGGCAAACAATTAATCGATACTGTTGTGAGAGAAGCGTCTGTTCCAGTACTTGAAACAGGTGCGGGAAATTGTCATATTTTCATTGATGAAACAGCGGATAAACAAATGGCATTGGATATTATTATAAATGCAAAAACGCAGCGTCCATCTGTATGTAATGCGATTGAAACGATTGTTCTTCATGAGAAGTGGGCAGAGAAATATGGTAGCGAGTTGTTTTCTTCTTTGAAGGATAGAGGCGTGGAGCTACGTGGTGATCAAAAAGCATTTGCAATGGATTCTTCAATTGTACTTGCTTCAGAAGAAGACTGGGGGACAGAATTTTTATCTCTTACACTAGCAGTGAAAGTGGTTTCCACTGTTGAAGAAGCGATTCATCATATAAATACGTATGGATCTATGCATTCTGAAGCAATTATTACTGAAAACGAGGAAAACGTCAGCAAGTTTTTTACTTCTGTAGATGCCGCGGCACTTTATCATAATGCATCGACTCGTTTTACAGATGGATCCGAATTTGGATTCGGAGCGGAAATTGGTATCAGTACACAAAAGTTACACGTAAGAGGCCCAATGGGGCTTCCAGCATTAACTTCTACAAAATATGTGATTCGTGGAAATGGACAAATTCGAAAATAATAATAAAAGACACTCAATTGGCTTGGGTGTCTTTTATTATAAAAATTATTTACCATACAAATAGCCCAACGAGCATAGCGCTTAATAAAGAAACAGCCATCCCGCTAACAAGAAGCTTCCAAACATTTTTACCGATGATTGATGATTTTTCTCCGCCAAATAATGAATTGTAAGTTCCGTAAATCATACCTACTGTACTAAAGTTAGCAAAAGAAGCTAGAAATGTCGTTGCAACCGCAACCGTATGCGGTTGTAGCGACTTTAAGTTTGATTTTAAATCCATCATTGCAACAAATTCATTCGTCGTTATTTTGATCCCCATTAATTCAGCTACATACATAGCATCACTGCCTGATAAACCGAGTAAAAATGCAAAAGGACTCAAGATAATGGAGAAGATTTTTTGAATTGTTAACCCCGTTACAAAAAATCCTAAAATCCCATTTAAACATGCTGTTAAAGCTACATAACCAATTACCATAGCTAAAATAACGATAACCATATTCATCCCAACTAACATACTGTTTGAAATAGTAGAAAAGAAATCCTTTTTTTCATGTTTTGAAGGTGTGTAAACAACGTCTTCTTCTTTCGAAACTTCCACAGGATTTAATACATTGGCTAAAATTAATGCGTTAATACAGTTTAATGGGATTGCGCTGAAAATATATGTTGCTGGAACCATTGATAAATAAGCACCAAGAATGGATCCGCTAACGCTACTCATACTCATAATTCCAAAAGTTAATAATCGATTTTCTTTTAAAACAGATAATTGATCACGAACAACCGCAAGTGCTTCGGTGTTTCCTAAAAACATCATTTGAATCGAAAAGAAACTTTCTAACTTTGGTAAACGAGAAATCTTTGAAATAACTGCACCTACTTTATCAATAATCCAAGTTAAGATTCCAAAATAAGAAAGAATATCAAAGAACGTGATAACAAAAATGATAGGAAGTAACGCGCTAAAGAAGAAATCAATGTGTGGACTGTCCATAGCGGAAGGAAATGCAAATCGAATTCCTTCATTCGCACATGCCAGTAGCCAACTGAAAAATGACGCAATTTTATTAATGATAATACTGCCTAGCTTGGTGCCCAACATAAACCACGTAATAAAAAGCTCCAATATGATGAGGATTACAATTGGTCTCCATTTTATATGTTTTTTATTAGGCGAACATAAGAAAACGATTAATATGACAACGAAAATCCCTAACATATTTAATATGAAATGCATGTCAACCACTCCTTGAGCTTTATTATTTGTATATAAAAAAGCTCTTATTCTTCTTAATTTAGAATGAATGTGGTTTAATTTATATTTTTGTAAATTCTAAAAGAATAGAAGGTAAAATTCGATAAAAATAGAATTTAATACATAGCAAACAAGGAGGGGATAAAAATGGCGGTCTATCACATAAAGAGTAAAAAGAGGGAAACATACAACGTTCAGGTGAAATATTCGATACTTTTCGAATGTGCACTTGGCATTGCAGCAATTACTCATAAAAGGTTAATCGATACTCTTGAAAAGACTGAAAGTGAATGGAAAGGAATTAGACAATCATTAACAGATGAGATGGAAGAACACTTACAGTTTGTAGAAGAACATAATACGTGGAAAGCATTGCTTCAGTTATTGTATGAAGAGGATTTTCAAGATTTATCGCAGTTTAATTTTAAAATTGATTTACTTTCAGAAGAAGGTTTGAAGTATATATGTTTACCGTTTTTAGGAGAGAAGTACCAAGAAAAAAGAACTTTAGCGGCAAGTGGAAACGTAACTGCAATACATGAACTAATGGAACTGACACAAGAACATCAGTTTTTCTCTACGTATATTCGTTTTATATGTGATGTTGATGTCCAAGTGCTGAAATCTCATTTAATTGCTGTTATGACAGGTTGGTATGAGAGTGTAATTAAGAAAGAGGAAGAAGAAATACTTTCTATATTAAAACGAGATTATGAAGCAAAAAATGAAATGAATAAAAAGATGAAGCCGGAAGAGTTTGTCGAATGGGCGACTGGCGGAGTGAACTATATGCCAGAGCCAAGTGTTCATCACGTACTTCTTATTCCGCAAATGACGTACAGACCGTGGAATATTGAAGCAGATATTGAAGATACGAAAGTATTTCATTATCCAGTTGCGAATGAAAGCATTCATCCTGGAGATTCGTATGAACCGAATTATTTTTTAGTTCAAAAACATAAGGCTCTTGGGGATGAAGCGAGATTGCGAATTGTAAAAATGTTGTTTGAAAAAGAACGTACTTTACAGGAAATAACGGAAAGATTGCAGCTTGGTAAATCGACAGTACACCATCATTTGAAATTGTTACGTGCAGCGAAGTTAGTTGATATACATGACGGAAAATATGTATTAAGGAAGAAAGCAGTACAGTCGTTAGCAAAAGAATTAGAAGCGTTTTTGAATAGATAATATGCAACAAGAATGTACATAAAGGGAGGAATTTAAGAGAAAAGTTGGTGAGCTATAGTGAAGAGTGTATTGAAAAATCGTTCTTTCTTTTTTATGTGGATTGGTAGTGCAATCTCAGAATTAGGAGGGGCTTTCGGAACGTTATGTAATTCAATTCTAGTATATGAATTAACAGGATCGGAAATGGCTTTAAGTAGTATGTGGCTATTATATTTCATCCCATCACTCATATTGCAATTAATAAGTGGCCCATTTATTGATAAATGGAGCCGGAAGTGGATTATGATTTGTTCACAATGGATACGAGCGTCCGTATTCTTATTACCTTTGGTGATGCTAGTTACAGGTAGTATAGAAGTTTGGCACATTTATGTTGTTCAAATTGTAGTAGGACTTATTACACCTCTTTATATACCTGCGAGTCAGGCAATTACACCGAGCATTGTAGGGAAAGAACAACTTCAAGATGCAAATGTGTATATTGATGGAATGAATCGCCTTATGATGTTTCTTGCGCCAGTATTAGGCGGAGTAGTCATTCATTTGATTGGAACAGAACTTACATTATCTTTCGTATGTATTTGTCTATTTGTTAGTGGTGCTTTCTTATTTTATATAAAAGAAAATAGAACGTCGCAACCTATTCGGAAAACGTGGCTAGAACAGTTTCTTCACGGTTTTACATATTTTTTCACAAAACCAATCATCGTTTGGCTCGGTATATTTCTTACTTTCGTGCAATTTGGAGTTGGGGTAACGATGGTCACAAATCTTCCTTATATAAAAGACGAGCTATCAGCGGGATATGCGGAATATGGTTATTTTATGGCCGGATTCCCACTTGGCTATGTAGTTGGATCTATACTAGTCGGAAAAGTAACATATAAAAGCCGGCGTATACTTATGCTCGGAGGATTGTTTATAGGGGGACTCACATACATTTCATTAGGGTTCAATCATAGTATTATCATTGCAATAATAATTGAAGTAATAGCAGGGATTTGTATTGCATTTTTCAATGTTCATAACACGACAATATGCCAACAAACCGTCCCAAATAATATGATAGGACAAGTATTTTCAGTGCGTTTATTTTTTATACGATCCGCTATGCCATTAGGTGTGTTAGTAGGGGGAATATTGAGTGAAATGTGGGGAGTAAGAGCGCTATATGTAATCATCGGTGCAATTATATGTGTTACATCTTTAATAGGGATGTTACTTCCATATTTCAAATTTTTAGATGAGGCGATAGAAAAGAAATCAGCATAATTCAAAAAATTAAAACTTTACAATTGAAAATAATTATCATAATCAATTATAATAGAAGAATACTAGTATTCGTATAACAAAGAGGGAGTGGGATATATGTTTATCGAAACGAAAACATTTACAGTAAAAGAAGGTACATCAAATATAGTTGTAGAACGTTTCACTGGAGAAGGTATTATTGAAAAATTTGAAGGCTTCATCGATTTAAGTGTTCTTGTGAAAAAAGTAAGACGCGGCGACGAAGAAGTTGTCGTAATGATTCGCTGGGAATCTGAAGAAGCATGGAAAAACTGGGAAACAAGTGAAGAACATTTAGCTGGACATAGAGCAGGCCGTGGTAAACCAAAACCAGATCATATTATTAATGTGGATCATGCAGTTTATTATGTAAAATCATCGAAAGCGGCTTATCAGCAGTCGTAATATATAAGTAGAGGATACATGTTGTAAAAGCAAACATGTATCCTCTTTTTTTATTACTGGGGGGATGGGAATGATAGAAAATCTTTCATTCATTTAAAAAACGTTCTAGGCTATAGAAAAAAATATTAGACTTATAAAGCATATTCTTAGATGGAACGCTTGAATATCTTGCCTTACATATTTAAGTGTTATGAAAATGAGTCTATATACCTTCTGTTTAAAAGGAGATGAGTACATGAAGCTGAATCATTTAAATTTATGTGTTGATGATTTATCGGAAGCGAGACATTTCTTTGAAACATTTTTTGATTTTCAATTTTTGGAGCAAAAGGGAAAGGCACTAGTAGTGATGAGTGATGAAAGTGGATTTATACTTGTGCTGAGCGATCCAAAAGCATTTAAGGGAAATAAGGAAGTTATGTATCCTGAAGCTTTTCATATTGGTTTTTTAGTGGATACTTCAAATGAAGTTGATCAAGCGTATAATCGTTTAGTAGCAGGCGGCATTGAAATAGATAAGGAACCTTATTCGATGCGAGGTAGTAGTTATGGTTTTTATTTTACAGTATTTAATGGCTTATTAATTGAAGTGTCTTGTCTTGATTATAGAGAAGGTAAGAAAGTTTCAAAGCTTAATAAGTAATCACCAAGAGTAATCATTTGAAGATGTATATTTAGCCCCTTATCCAGTTTGGAAAGGGGCTTGTTTATTTTATTACCTTATTTATCTTACTATTTGTGGATTGATTAAAGTCTCACCTTATTTGTCTATCTGAATTTCAAATTCAAGCACAGCTTGATCTTTCCTAAACGGCATACTGAGTTCTTTAAATCGAAAGCTTATTCCAGACAAATTATCAGGAAGGACAGGAGATACAACGAATTGATGATTCATATGTCCATCGGTGCCGCCACCACCTTCTGACCAGCAATCGTATGTATCATCTATTGATAATTGGAAGAAACAATGAGGCTTATTTTCAATAAAAGCTTCATCCGTGGAATCCCAATCGCTATATAAATAAACTACACTAGCATTTGCATATTGCCGAATAAAAGTAACAGTATACATGACGCCATTATGTTCATAAGTTTTAAAAACAGGTACATGTTTTTTAAACTCAGTTGGTTCAACGCGAGGTTTAAATTCTTCTTCATCCATCATGGAAGAGAATAATGAGTTTAGATAGTCTGGATAAAATTCGAATTGCTTAGCCCATTTATAAATCGCTTCATCATATGGAAAACCTGGGTCACCACCTGAAAGTTCTTTTCGTTCTTTTAATAGGGCGCAAATTTTTTCATCAATAGAGTATAAGCGTTCATCGTAATGATTGGTAGGACGTTCGAAAGTCATTCTTCGCATAATCATTCCTCCTTTACTTTATTTTAACAAAAAAGACAGACTAATAAATAGTCTGTCTTTTCACATTAATTCTTCACATCATCATAAAGTTCAAGTGCCTCTTTCACATTCAATCCATTTTTCACAATACCATGTATTGCTTGAATCATCGCAGCTGGGTGCTCGGATTGCCATATGTTTCGGCCCATGTCTACTCCGATAGCGCCTTCTTGCAATGCATTGTACGTAATGTTTAATGCGTCTTCAATTGAATCTAGTTTTGGGCCGCCCGCGATGACGACTGGGGCAGGGCATGTGCTCGTTATTTTTTCGAATCCTTCGCAGTAATACGTTTTAATAATATCAGCACCCATTTCAACACATACGCGGGAAGCAAGTGCTAGAAAGCGAGCTTCACGTTTTTGTAATTCCTTTGCGACTGCGGTAATGCCGAGTACTGGTAGGCCGTAATCATGAGCTTCAGAAACTACATTTGCGAGATTTGTAACAGTTTGTGTTTCATAGTCTGATCCGACAAAAACAGAAACGCCAACGCCAATTGCGTTTTGCTTCACTGCTTCCTTCACAGGTGTAACAATTGTTTCATTCGCTAAATCTTTACCGACGACAGTAGCTCCGCCAGATACACGCATAACCATCGGTGTGCTGCAGTTTTCAGGAATGCAGGAGCTAAGTACACCGCGTGTTAAAAAGAGGGAGTCTGTATAAGGAAGTAAGTTTTTAACTGTTTCAAGTGGTTGTTCTAGCCCGTGAATTGGCCCTAAAAAGTAGCCGTGATCTATTGCTAACATAACCGCTCTACCATCAGGTAAAATTGTATTTAATCGATTTTTAAATCCCCAAGTCATTCAAAATCACTCCTTCGTTAATGTTGGATTTTCCGTTTGTACCGTATCTTTATTTGGTAAATGTGGTGACTTTATAAAAACAGCTTTAAAAGGTTTGTCAGAATGGTTAATAAGATAGTGAGATTCATGAGGACGAACTTGCAGGACATCACCTTGTTTAATTGGAACTCTTTCATTATTCACATAGAAATCTATTTCACCTTCTAATGCATAAAAGACCTCTTCGCACGTCGTATGATAATGGTTTTGAAACTCCTGGCCCGGTTGAATGACAACAAGGCCAAGATCAATATTTGGGCCTTGTATTAAATATTTCGGCCCGTTATCACCGAAGCGATAGGAGAAATCATTTTCATTCGCTTTTAACATACAGTTCACTCCTTTATGTAAATGAAGTGCACCAGGTGCAATCCACATATGTGTTGTAAGTCCTTTATCAGCTAAAGCGAGCTGACTGCTATACACGGTTTTCCATGTTTCATAGAATTCTTTGTATAGCTCGTGATTTTCAGTGATTGGTTCAAATGTATTTTCCCACTGTACAAATTGTTCGGCAGTCTCTTCCATAGATGAATATATGCCAGCGCCAACTCCAGCAGCAATTGCAGTTCCTAAAGCAGCTGCTTCTTTCACAACTGGTACTTTTACAGGAATGCCGAGTACGTCTGATAGAATTTGTGGCCATAGTTTCCCTTTAGCGGCACCGCCAGCAAAAACAACTTCAGAAGGGAATGTACCAGTAAGATTTTCAATTAGTTTTAAGTTTCCAAGTGTAACGAAGGCCGCATTTTCTTCAATAGCACGGAACATTTCTTTTTTTCCGCATTTGTCAGCGTCTAAACTTAAATTTAAGAATGAAGGTGCGGCATGACGCCAAGAAATGTAGTTCATAACGTTTGAAAAAGTAGGGATAATACCATATGAACCGACAGGTACGTCTTTCGCTTGTTCTTCTAATAATTCATAAGCGTCTACACCGAGTTTTTCAGCGAACTTTTTTTCTTCTTGGCAAAAAGCGTCTCGAAACCAACGCATAACGAGGCCAGGGAAAAAGGCAATCGTTTCATATTGCCAAAGGTTCGGAACGACGTGACAATTTACTCGAATTGCAGCATTTGGATCCGTTGTTGACTCTGTAATATTCACTTCCTGTTGCCAAAAGCTGCCGCCGCATATTAAAGTTTGATTTGGCTTTACGACTCCAGTCCCGAGTGCTGCCATTTGAGCATCACCGCCACCTGCGACGACAGGAATCCCTTCAAGTAAACCAGTTAGTGCTGCACACTCTTTTGTAACATTACCAATTACAGTGCCAGCTTCATTTACTGTTGGTGAAAATGGCAACGTTATACCACATTCTTTAGCGACTTCGTTATCCCAATTTCTATTTTGTAAATCAAAGATTCCGGACGTACAACCGTTGGAAGGATCGATTTGCAGTACGCCGCTTAATTTATACAAAATCCAATCATTTAACATCGAAAAGGATTGAATATTGTTGTAGATGTCTGGTTCATGTTTTTTAATCCAAAGTAGACGTGGTAAAGCACCTAATGAAAAAGTTTGCCCAGATTTTCTGTATAAATCTTCTTCAAGATGTGAGCGGATTTCTTTTAGTTCACTAACTTCAGCGGATGCACGGCCATCAACATTTGCACATGCCCATATTTCTTGCCCATTTTTATCATATAAAACAAAACCTTCTCGCATACTTGTAGCGCTAATAGCTTGAATAGAAGAGGGAAGTATATTACTTTTTTGCAGAACTTCTTTCGTACACTGTTGTACAAGTTGCCAGTTTTCTTCTACATCAAAATTCATAGAACCGGGGTAACGAGGATCAGTTTTATGAACCCATTCTTTTTGACTTACTGCAATTTGATTGCCATGTAAATCAAAAAGAACAGCTCGAATGCTTCCTGTACCAGCATCGAAAGCTAATAAAGTAGACATTAAGAATCACCTTCCTTTCTTAATAAGGAGAGCGCAGTTTCTTCATCAGTAATCAATGTATGAATAAATTTCCCTTTTAAAGCCCCATAAATGGCATCTATCTTTTGAGTACCTCCAGCCACACCAATGACATGCTTCATGCTGCGAAGAATCGTAAGTGGTGTGCCAATTAGACGATTATGATGCGAGAGCTCTAATAAATCACCATTCGTATTATAAAACTGTCCTAAAATATCGCCCGCCCCATTTTGACTTCGAATATATGTCATTTCACGTAGCGTTAATTTTTCTTCTTTTACAATCGTAGCGTCTTGAGATAACCCGCCAATACCGACAACTGCCGTATGTGCAAGTGAAGCGACATGAAGCATATCTTTCACACTTGGTTCTGATAAAATACTTTGTGCCATTTCAGTAGAAGATGCTAGAAAAGGAGTAGGAATAATATGAAGATCACCTTGCATGTAGTGTAAATAGTTTTGTTTTCTTGGAAGATAGTGGTTTACTCCGCCTGTTAGCGTTACGAATGAAAGATTAATAGAACTTTCAAAATGAATGTTTTCTAGCATTTTACTTATTGTTTCACCCCAGCCGATGCCGAGTAAATCACCTTGTTGGAGATGAGTCTCTAAATATTGTGCAGCGGCTTTTCCGAGAGAAGTAGCATAATTGTCTATTGGAGTAGGGATAATAAAGGCATCTTTCAAGTGGAACTTTTTCATTAAGTCACGTTCAATGCTCAAGCAATGAAAACCGGTCCCTTTTACGTGAAATGTAACGATACCTTCACTGCGTGCCTTATCTAATAACCGGACGACTTTATTTCTTGAAATATGAAGGAGTGAAGCAATCTCTTGTTGTGTTAATTGATCTTTATAATAGTACCAAGCTACTTTAGTTAATAAATTTTCTTCAAAGTTCAGCTGTGACATACTCTTCATCCCTTTCAACAATTGACCAATGCTTAAACATATGTGTCACATATTTTGTTTATTCCAGTTGAAACGATTAATAGTACATTGAAAAAAGTGTTCTAGATATAAAAAAAGGAATATACAATGCTACAAAACAAGTAGAACAAATAATCATTTTCTCAAAAAATGTTCTGGATAAAGGCAGGTGACATCATGTGGAGAACGTACCTTTATTACAAATAAAGAAAATGAGTAAGGCGTTTTTAAATCAACTTGTATTAAAAGAAGTGAACTTACAAGTAGAGCGTGGAGATATATACGCTTTAGTGGGGGGGAATGGCGCCGGGAAATCAACATTAATGAAAATATTAACGGGGTTATATTCGTATGATGATGGAGAGATGTATGTAAAAGGAATTAAGCAACAGTTTTCCAATCCGTCAGAAGCACATAGAAAAGGTATTTATTTAATACCGCAAGAACCACTCGTTTTTCCGCATATGACTATTGAAGAAAATATATGTATCGGGTTAAAAGAAAAGAAAAAGAAACTAAGAGTACAGATTCAGCAATTGATTAACAGTCTAGGGTGGGATATTGACCTTTATGAGTTAGGAGCATCATTATCCATTGCGCAGCAACAGTTAGTAGAAATCGTTAGAGGATTAATAAGAGAAGCTGAGATTCTTATTCTAGATGAGCCAACATCGACATTAACAACACACGAAATTAAGAGTCTTTTTGTGTTGATGAAAAGTTTACAAGAAAAAGGAATTGGGATGATTTATATTACGCATCGTTTTCCAGAAATCTTTGAAATTGCCAACAAAGTAGCAATACTACGTGATGGAATGGTTGTAAGCCAAGGTGATGTATGTGACTATACATATGACATGCTGATGGAGGGACTATTGCCAAAAGGATATAAACAGAAAGAGAAAATAGAAGTAGTTCAAGAGACAGCAAAGACGAAAAAAATATTAGAAGTGGTTGATATAAATGGTCACGCATTCGAAAATATATCATTCACTGTACATGCGGGTGAGGTTGTAGGTGTTGCTGGCATTATAGGATCTGGCAGAACGGAATTAGCGGAAGCGATATTCGGATTGAAAGCTATAAAATCAGGTTCTATTTTATTAGAAGGAAAATCAATTGATACATGTTCTTTGCATAAAAGACTAAGTGAAGGGCTCGTTTATGTGCCGGAAGATAGGGCGAGAAATGGAATTTTCTCAATTGTATCTGTCAAAGAAAATGTTACTGCAGCATGTTTACAGCACAATAATCGCTTTTTTATTAACCGAGAAAAAGAAAGCGCTTTAGTGAAGTCATTTATAGAAAAGTTCCAAATTGTTGTATCAAGTATGAATGAAGAACTTACATCTTTATCGGGAGGTAATCAGCAAAAAGTCGCACTTGCGAAATATCTCGCGTGTAATCCAAAAATCATTATTCTTGATGAACCAACTCGCGGAATTGATGCAAAAGCGAGGCTTGAAGTGTATGAGACGATAGAAAAAATGAAAAGGGAAGGACTCGCCATATTATTAATTTCTTCAGATGTTGAGGAAATTGTCCAATTAGCTAACCGTGTATACGTCATGCGAAATGGTCAATTTGTTTCTCATTTGGAGAAAGAACAAATAAGTGTAGAAGAAGTTACACGTCTTGCATACGGAGGTGTAATGGAATGAAACGTATGTATAAAGTGCACGAAACGTCTATCATACTGTTACTACTAATTTATATAGCCATTGTTGGTATAATAAATCCTAGTTTTGTTCAGTTTAACTCGTTATCTTTACTGATGAAATCAAGCGTTATTTTAGTCGTGCTAGCAATCGGTCAATCGTTCGTCTTATTTACGAAAAATATAGATGTATCAGTTGGTTCAAGCATGGGGTTAAGTGCAGCAGTTTGCGGAATGATGTTAACGAATGGGGATAGTGCATTCTTGTCGATATTTGTAGCTATTATACTTGGGGCCATTATCGGTTTCGTAAATGGTATTGGAGTTGCGAAGTTTCGGGTACCAGCCATTATTATGACATTAGGCATGTTAGGAATTATTAGAGGTGCAATGTTAATCTTCACAGGCGGGAAGTGGATTGAAGATATTCCAAACGATTTTAAGCAGCTGTCATCTATCATCATTCTTGGTTTACCTATAACTGTATGGTTCGTTTTTATTATTTTACTACTACTATACTTCTTTTTAAGAAAAGTGCCATTGGGAAGATACTTCTATGCGGTAGGTGACAATGAAGATGGTGCGAGACTCATTGGTATACCTGTTAATCAAGTGAAGATATATGCGTTTATGATTTCAGGCATAAGCGCTGCGCTCGCTGGTTGCATATTTGTTATGAATATCGGGTTCGTCCCAAATCAAACAGGTACAGGATTAGAATTACAAGTAATCGCAGCCGCTGTACTAGGAGGAATTCATTTAAAAGGAGGAACAGGTTCTATATTTGGAGCCGCATTAGGAGCTTTGTTTCTAGAAGTGATAAGCAGCTCACTCGTCTTTTTAAAAATACCAGCATTTTGGAATAATGCCATTTCAGGCTTTTTATTATTACTCATCATCATATTAGATAGTGTTATGAAAAAGTGGAAGGCAAAAAGGAGGATGAATCTATGAAGTATTTATATAGATGGGAAGGGGTTCTAATTGTATTACTTCTTATAGAATTCATCCTTTTTAGTTTTATAAATAGTGATTTCTTAAATATTAGTAATCTCCTTTTTAGTACAAATGATTTCCTATTTATCGCAATTGCGGCGATACCAATGACTTTCGTTATTGTAACAGGAGGAATTGATGTATCGGTCGGATCAATAATGGGGCTCACTTCGATCTTGATTGGTGTACTTTGGATGAACGGAATACCTATTTTGTTTGCTGTCATAATCGCCCTAATAATTAGTTGTTTAGCAGGCGCTTTAAACGGACTCATTATAAAAATGACAGATGTAGAACCACTCGTCGTTACACTCGGAACGATGTTTTTATACGGAGGAATTGCGCTTGTCATTTCAGGAGGGGTGGGTGCTTCTGGATATGAAGGGATAAGCGGTTTACCTGATACTTATGTACAACTAGCAAATGGTAGTTTTATAGGAATACCCAATTTATTATGGTTACTTATTTCATTAACAATTGTATACACAATTTTGTTTCACCGAACGATATATGGACGCTACGTAAAATTAACAGGTGCGAATGAAAATACAGCAAAATACACCGGGATTAAAACGAAAAAAGTAGTCATTATCGCTTACATACTTTCTGGGTTAGGAGGTGGATTAGGAGGTGCTTTCTTAACCGCATATTTTGGTTCCGCACGTGCTGATATGGGAAATGAAACAATTTTACCAATCATTACAGCAGTCGTATTAGGAGGGACACTTATTACAGGTGGAAAAGGAAGTATTTTCGGTACTGTACTTGCAAGTATTTTTATAGGCCTTATGCAATATGGCCTACAAATGACAGGCTTAACAAATGAACAATCAAATGTCGTAATAGGTATTATCCTTATTCTTTCAGTTATTATGAGACATTTCAAATTACATCAATTCATACCGGAGAAAAGAAAGAATTTGCATAAGGGGGAAATGTCATGAAGAGAAAACTAGGGATTGTATTGATTGTATGCATTTGTTTAATCGGTTTAATTGCGTGTTCTAGCCAAACGGCAGATAAGAAAAAGGCTGATGATGTGAAATTTGCATTTATCCCGAAATTAACTGGAGTTGGCTTCTTTACATCGGGCGGTGAAGGAGCAAAGGAGATGGGAGATAAGCTAGGCGTACAAGTGAAATATGATGGGCCGTCTGAAGCGAGTGTATCAGGGCAAGTAAAGTATATAAATAATTTTATTAACCAAAATTATGATGCACTTATGGTTTCCTCTACATCAGTTGATGGTTTATCGCAATCATTGCAACGTGCTAAGAAAAAAGGAATGACTGTCTTAACGTGGGATTCTGATGTGAATCCGAAAGACCGTTCTTTTTATATAAGTCAAGGGACACCAGACCAACTTGCTAACTTATTAATTGAAATGACTTCCAAGCAAATTGGAGACAAAGGGAAAGTAGCGTTCTTTTATTCTAGTCCAACAGTAACGGATCAAAACCAATGGGTAACGAAAGCGAAAGAAATTATTAAAAAGAAATATCCGAACTGGGAAATTGTAACGACGCAGTATGGTGAAAATAATGCACAAAAATCTTTATCCGTAGGGGAGAACATATTAAAAACGTATCCAGATATTAACGCAGTTATTTGTCCAGATGCAACAGCACTCCCAGCCATGGCGCAAGCAGCTGAAAACTTAAAAATGGATAAAAAAGTAGTGGTAACTGGATTTTCTACACCGAACGTTATGCGTGATTATGTAAAACGAGGAACAGTACAACAATTCGGATTATGGGATGTCAAACAGCAAGGTGCGTTGGCAACTTATGTAGCAAATGAAATTGTTGTAAAAGGAAAGAAGTTAAAAGTAGGGGATAGCTTTGAAGTAAAAGGAATCGGAAAAGTGAAAGTAGAGCCAAACTCCATTCAAGGATATGATTATGAGGCAGAAGGAAACGGAATTATCGTATTGCCAGAACGAGTTGTATTTACGAAAGATAATATTGATAAGTATAATTTTTAGTAGACAAAAAAACGTCCGAATATATCGGACGTTTTTTTTATTTCTTCATTAATTATGAACAGTTTCTTTTTCGTTTAATCCAAGTGTACGACCAGTCGAAGTGTGAAGATCTTGGAACAATCTTGGATTTTCAGTTAGTGAAATGCCATATGAAGGAATCATTTCTTTTATTTTTTCTTCCCATTCTACCATGCGGCTTGGGAAACATTTTTCTAATACTTCAAGCATGACGTGAACAGCAGTAGAAGCACCTGGTGATGCACCTAGTAATGCGGCGATTGAGCCGTCAGCTGCACTTACTACTTCTGTACCAAATTGAAGTGTTCCTTTACCGCCAGCATCAGTATCTTTAATTACTTGTACACGTTGTCCAGCAACTACAATATCCCAATCTTCACTTTTCGCGTTCGGAATGAATTCGCGTAACTCTTCCATACGTTTTTCGTGCGATAACATAACTTGCTGAATTAAGTATTTTGTAAGTCCCATTTCTTTTACACCAGCGGCTAACATCGTTAAGACGTTATTCGGTTTTACAGAACCGATTAAGTCAAGATTTGAACCAGTTTTTAAGAATTTAGGTGAAAAGCCTGCGAATGGTCCAAACAGTAAAGCTTTTTTATTGTCTATATATCTCGTATCTAGATGAGGTACAGACATTGGCGGAGCACCAACTTTAGCTTTACCGTACACTTTCGCATGATGCTGCTCTACAACTTTTTGGTTTTTACATACCATAAATAGTCCACTTACCGGGAATCCACCGATATGCTTTGATTCAGGGATACCAGTCTTTTGAAGTAGAGGTAGACTACCGCCACCGCCGCCAATAAAGACGAATTTAGCAGTATGATGCTCAATTTTACCACTATTCATATCGTGTACTTTCACGTCCCACAAACCATTTTTCGTGCGCTTAATATTTTCAACACTATGCTTGTAGTTTAGCTCGACATTTTTTGTTTTTAAGTAATCAAACAACATACGTGTTAATGCACCGAAGTTAACATCTGTTCCAGAGTCAATCTTCGTTGCCGCCATCGATTCATTAGATGTGCGGCCTTCCATAATGAGTGGAAGCCATTTTTTTAATGTTTCAGGAGCATCGGAAAATTCCATTCCTTGAAACAGTGGATTTTTTGAAAGCGCTTCAAAACGGTTTTTTAGAAATTCAACATTTTTTTCGCCTTGTACTAAACTCATATGAGGTAGTGGCATAATAAAATCTTGTGGATTACGAATTAATTTGCTCTTTACAAGATATGCCCAAAATTGTCTTGAAAGCTGGAATTGCTCATTCACTTTTACAGCCTTACTAATATCTATAGATCCGTCAGGTTTTTCGGAAGTATAGTTCAGTTCGCATAGCGCAGAATGCCCTGTACCTGCATTATTCCATTCGTTAGAGCTTTCTTCCCCGGCACTTGCGAGTTTTTCAAAAACTTTAATTTCCCATTCTGGTGCTAATTCTTTTAGTAATGAGCCTAACGTTGCACTCATAATTCCTGCACCAATTAAGATAACGTCTGTTTTTTGCTGCATGTTGCTCATGATAATCTCTCCATCCCCTATATTGGCAAAAAAGTGTAGGTGTTTTCTATGTCTAAGCCGTAAAAGAGAAACACCGCCTAGGCCCCACCTAGGTGTATACCTTTTTTGTCTCAATTATATAACCATCTCATACTCTATTATAATAATTAATAGACTAAAATATCTAGTGTTATCTGATAATTTTAAACTATTTAACGTTTTATTCGCTAAAAATCTTATTTAACAAGCTCTTTTAAGGTGATAAATAGAAAAAAATTACAGTTTGAAATTATCTCGAAAAAGCTTACGTATCCTTAAGTGACTAAATCGAGTACCTTTTTATGGGATTATTCTTTCTGTAATGGTAAGATTATTCTGAAAAATAAAAAGGAGGGACTCTAATGTGTACAAAAGAACAAATTTCAAACTTATTTCGAAACTTTTCAATAAAGGAATGTAAAGGATCAAGTGATTTATATGAATATTTATCAATGAAAATTGCTGAAGATGAGGAAGTACTTACACTATCGTCCTGTGCTCAGGTAGGTCAACCAGTCCCAAACTTACTATTAGGTGTAGTACATTATTTATTGTTAGCAGGGAAAGAACATCATTTAAAAACGTATTATAGTAGTTTAGTTGAAAATGCCGATACAAATTTAAATAAAGCTTTTGATCATTTTAAAGATTTCTGTAAAGAGTACCGAGAAGAAATCATTACATTGTTGCAAACGAAACTCGTTCAAACGAATGAAGTAAGACGGTGTGCATACTTATACCCAAGTTTCTGCTACATATTTAACAAAGTGAAGAAGCCGTTAGCGTTAATTGAAATTGGGACAAGTTCTGGGTTGCAACTGTTCTGGGACCAATATAGTTATTCGTACGGGACGGATAAAATGTACGGAAATATAAATTCAAATGTGCATGTAACTTCTGAAATAAAAGGGGAGAATGTACCGCATTTTCTAAAAGAAAGCCCATCTGTCGTAGAAAGAATCGGACTGGACTTACATGTGAATGATTTACATAATGAGGAAGATTATTTATGGTTACGTGCTTTAATTTGGCCAGAACATAAAGAAAGGCTTGAGATGTTTGATCAAGCTGCATCTTTAGTGAAAAATGAATCTGTCCAATTCATAGAAGGAGACGGTGTAGAGCTATTATCATCTATAATTGAACACATAAGTGAAGAAGCTGTTATTTGTATTTTCCATACACACGTCGCAAATCAAATACCAGAACAAGTAAAACATAAGTTAGAAAAACAAATACAAGAAATTGGCGCAAAACGTGATGTATTCCACCTTTATAACAACATGTGGGATCGTGACCTTCATATTGATTATTATATTAACGGAAACGAATATCGTGAAACGGTTGGAGAAACAGAAGGGCATGGGAAATGGTTTAGCTGGAAAATTGGAAATGAGACGCCTATTTAGATTAATAGGGGCGCCCTCACTTGTAAAAGGTGGGGCCATAGGCTCAATCATGGACTAAATGGTTAAGGAAATAAATTTATTAGTAACATACAAAAAATGCTTCGGAGAAATCCTAAGCATTTTTTGAATTACATTTAAACCCCATAATGGATCATGTACTTCTGTTCTGCTGCGGCTTGTACAATTTTTGAAGCTAACTCATTCAGCTCATCATATTTTCTGAAGAACTTTGAAGATGTAACTGTTTCATAGAAAATTGCTAATGATTCAGGCGGGATAATTGTAATACCGTAATGAGCTAAACCGTGTTCTTGATTTTTGACTGTATGAAAGTAGGTTTTCATAATTGATAAATTTCGATTTAAGCTACTGATAATATCATCATCAACAGAAATACAATGATATTTCTCTGGTGTATAATCTTCGTAATTTTTTTGAGAAGTAAAATCGTCAATTATTCCAAAATCATGGACACATGCCATCATTATCATCCTTTCAGCTTTAATAAAGTGAGTTCTATTAAAGTAAAATGGTCATTCGTTTAAGTGTAATAGAAATAGTTATGTAGTTCATAAAATATCTTCGGTTCTTCTTCGTGAAGACAGTTTATTTATCGATAAACTCATCGGGAGCCCAAGTGGCGATTTCATTCCCAGGTGCAGCGACTACAAGCCATTGCTCACATAGAACACCAGATTGCCATCATTCATAATAATCATGAAAACCATTTACAAAAATAATTTGTCCACTCTCTAATGTAATAATTAAATGAGGGCTTTCTAAGCCGAGTCGTATATCGGTAACTTTTTGTCTTCTTATCTTAAATATTCTTTCATATTCTTCTTCCTCAGAATAAACTTCAAATTCATCTTCATTTAATGGGTATCTTTTTTGAGGTTTATTAAATAAACACCATTTGGATTCGATATTGATATATAATTGTCCGTCATAATCAACTGAGTCGTGAAAGTTTGTGAAATGAATCTTTATAGCGGCTGGAGAAATACCAAATTGTAATCCATCAACTTGTGATCCGATGAATAGATTTTTCAACACTTTTTCAGCGTAAATTTTATCCTCTTGATTCATTCTTGAAATCCTCCTTTTCTTAAAAATATACCTTATACTTTTATTGTAATAAATAAATTTTCATGTAAAATGTACCTTTTGTGAAAAACGAGCGAATATAGTGTGAAAGATCACGAGAGGGGAACGAAACTTTGGATGAAGTACAATTAAAAGAATGGCTATATAAAAGAAAGTATGTTGCCCAAAAAAGAGTTTGAGAAAGTGTTACTTTGGATTGTTGAATAGATATTTAGCAAAAAAAGTAACTAATAATTATGTTATGTAAACTTAGTTTATAAAACACCCATTTAAAAAATGGATGTTTTATATTTTGATATATTAGGTGGAATATATAGTTTAAAAAAGCGGAATACTTTGCGGAAAGTTAAAGACATTTTTCGGATCATATTTTGCTTTTACTTCCATTAATCGGTCAAAGTTGCAACTGAAGTATGCATCTGGCCAATTTTTAATGGATAGGTCAGGAGTATTAACATAGACACCTTTTGTAAATGGAAGCATTGCCAAACGGAAGTCTTCAACCCATCGAATACTTCCACCAGCACCTTCTGGTTGCTCCCAAGTAGCGAATATTGACATGTTTGATAGTGCTTTTCGGTAAAAGTAAGCAGTCGCCTCATTTGGCACCTCAGCAACAGCACCGCCTAATCCGTGGAAAAATACGGAGGTGGTGGAAAAGGGAGGTGCATTATTAATAAAGTGATCGATAATGGATAGTCCTTCTTCTGGTAATAGTTCATATACATATGGACCAACACTTTTAAATGGTAAAGGTGTTGCAGGTTGCTTCTCAGCTATTTTCGCTGCTGCTTCTGCCCATGGTATTTCTTCGATAGTTACTTGCAGTGGTGAACCGGCTTCTAGTAATGGCTGTAGTAGCGACTGCAATTCTTGTACAGAACCGAGAAATACACCTTGCATTAATAATGATGGTTCTAATCCTGCAGACATAAAAAGAGTAGTTGTAAGTCGTTTATTAGCACAAGGTAGCGTATATTTTTGCCAAGAGGTTAATACAGGTTTTAAATCTGATATCCCCCAGCTTATTTCTGCAAATCCTACCGTATTAATTTTATGTGTTCGAAACTTAAACGAAGTACATATTCCAAAGTTACCACCACCAGCACCGCGCGAAGCCCAATAGAGATCGGAGTTACACTTGGCGTTAGCGCGTATTATACAACCATTCGCGTCTACCATTTCTAATTCAAGTAAATGATCGAGAGTTAATCCAAACGGACGAGAGAGAATACTATGTCCGCCACCTAAAGTAACACCTGCAATCCCGGGAGTAGGACAAACACCACTCGGCACAACTAATCCTTCAGCTGCAAGTGTTTCAATTAAAGAAATATTTCTCCATCCAGTCCCGATAGTTACAGTTCCATTATTGTGATCTATTTCTAATTGCTTCATTTCACTTACATCAATTACAAGACCAGCATTACTGACGGATAATGCCTCATAATTATGACGTCCAGAGCGCATGCGTATAGGAACGTTATGTAGTCTTGACCAGCGAACAGCGTTTACTACATCCTGCGTATTTTGAGCAAAAATAATGATTAACGGAAATTTGTTGAAGAATGTATTGAATTCTTCACGCGCTGAATTATAATCAGGATCATTAGGTGTAACGATACGACCAGTAAGTTCAATTTTTTGATTATTCATTTCAGTCATCTCTCCTTGACGTGAAATATTTATAATGTGGAAATACAGAACATAAAGAAGAACTGACAATACTTTATAAGTAAATGAATAAAGGAAAAGGATTATTCCAATAAAGAAAAAGGCAGTGCTACATAAGTAGCACTGCCTTTTTGTAATTATATGTATGTGCTCAAAATTTCCCCAGGTAATCCATCAATCTCACAAACTTTCTCCGATGTAAAACCTACGTTTAGTAAAATTTTGCGAGAAGGGATACTATTTGGATCAATCATTGCTTTTAGTACGTTTACATCTGTTTGCTTCACTATTAAAGCTAGATGTTAATTTTTGATTATGTACGTACATACAATGTGTAATTAAGTGAATGATTAACATAGTAATTACAGAAAAGGGTGAATAAAGCATATGAATCAATTTGAGCAAATGATGTACGTTGGTGTCATCATGTCTATTGTACTATCCGTAATGATTTTAGGGTCCTTATATTATAATCCTCGACTTTCATTAACTGATTATCCGAAAGATATTCAAAAAGTAGTTTTTCCAAAATCGATTCATGAAAAAAAGCAAACCATTTACTTTAATATTGTATACAATGCTATTCTTTTCGGTTGTCCTTTCGTTTCTACATATATATTACATAAGCATGAAAAATTAATGTATATGGATGCTTATTTACACACTTTTGGTATTTTAATGATTTTCAATTTAGTAGATTTACTTATAATTGATTGGCTAATTTTTTGCTGGATTACTCCAAGGTTTGTTGTGATTCCTAGTACGGCAGGTATGAAAGGATATAAAGATTATAAGTTTCATTTAAGAGGGGCTATAGTCGCTACTCAAATTTTAGCAATCGTAAGTTTATTTTTGGCGGGAATTGCAACAACTATTTAGTGTGAAGAAGGGCATGAAGCTTTTATAAAAGATAAGGAGATTTATAATATATAGAATTAGAAATAAGAATTTGTTAGTATTGAAGTGAGGAGTTTTAATAACAGTATATTAAGCCGTATTAATATACTGTTGCAAATGTTTTGATATTATGTAAAATTATACAATTTTACAGAGACATTTGATAAAATTCAAAAAAATATAATGGAGGCTAATATGAAAAAAGTAATTGGCGCAGCAACAGCAACTATTTTTGGATTGGGGGCGTTTACCACAACTGCTACCGCAGAAACAATCGTAACAGCAGATGTACTTAACGTACGTGAAAAACCGACTACAGAATCAAAAGTGGTCGAAAAAGTAAAGAATGGGCAAGAGTTAAAAGTCATCAATACCGAAGATGGCTGGTCAAAAATTGAATTGAACGGTAAAGAAGTGTTTGTAAGTTCGGAGTTTACAAAAGATGTGTATCATGTAACGGCGAATTTGTTAAATGTACGTACCGAAGCAAACACAGATTCAGAAATTCTTGGCAGACTAAAAAAAGATGATGTAATTGAATCAACGCATCAAGTAAAAGACGGATGGTTGGAATTTGAGTATAAAGGAAAAATTGCTTATGCAAACGTTTCTTTCCTATCAAGTACAGCACCAACTGAAAAGAAAACTGAAGAGAAAACGAATCAAGTAGCGAAAGTACAAAAATCAGTTAAAGAAAAGAAAGAAGTAAAGACGCAGAAAGTAGCAAAAGCGAAAGAAACAACGAAAGCACAAGAAATAGTAAAGCCTAAAGAAGAAGTAAAAGTTAAAGAAGAACCGAAAGCACAAGAAATAGTAAAGCCTAAAGAAGAGGCAAAAGTAAAAGAAGAAGTAAAAGCGCAAGAAATAGTAAAGCCTAAAGAAGAGGCAAAAGTAAAAGAAGAAGTAAAAGTTAAAGAAGAACCGAAAGCGCAAGAAATAGTAAAGCCTAAAGAAGAGGCAAAAGTAAAAGAAGAAGTAAAAGCTAAAGAAGAAGAGAAAGCAAGAGAAATAGCAAGAGCTAAAGAAGAAGAGAAAGCAAAAGAAATAGCAAAAGCAAAAGAAGAAGAGAAAGCAAGAGAAATAGCAAAAGCAAAAGAAGAAGAGAGAGCAAGAGAAATAGCAAAAGCTAAAGAAGAAGAGAGAGCAAGAGAAATAGCAAAGGCTAAAGAAGAAGAGAGAGCGAAAGAAGTATCAAAAAACAATATACAGTCTGCTAAACGTGAATTAACGGTAGTAGCGACAGCGTATACTGCTGATCCAAGTGAAAATGGTACATATGGTGGACGCGTTTTAACTGCGATGGGGCATAATTTAACGGCAAATCCGAATATAAGAATTATCGCAGTTGATCCGAAAGTAATCCCATTAGGATCTAAAGTATGGGTAGAAGGTTATGGAGAAGCTATCGCTGGTGATACTGGAAGCGCAATTAAAGGTAATCGTATTGATGTATTAATGGGGTCAAAAAGTAAAGCTATGAATTGGGGAAGAAAAACTGTTAAAGTAAAAATTTTATAGTAACTATAATGATCCAAATAGAAGTCAGTTCTCTTTATTGAGGCTGGCTTTTATTTTTTTAGTGGAAGTATAATAGGATTTTTAAATGACTTGAGGGTGTTGCAAAACTCATAAATATCCAAAAATGAATGCATAAAGAAACCCGTTTTCCTGGAAGAATGATAGT